>NZ_JAKKCW010000030.1:0-16699 GCF_021728455.1 Pseudoalteromonas sp. L23
TGTTTGATCAACTCAAGAACATAACTCACATAGACCACACAAGGCACCGTAGCTGTGTTTCATTTATGGTGAACTTGATGGCAGGCCTCATCGCTTATACTTTTCAAGCAAAGAAACCGAGCATAAAGGTTACTCGGCTTTAGTTCTTATACAGATCTCAGGTTGATTAAGCTAAGAGCATTGCTAAACCTAAAATTTCGCTATGCCAGTGAAAAGGCAACTTTGTAGCTAAAAGGCTCAGCGAATCACAGCAAAAGTTTGCTCATGTGAAAGCAAGTATACGGAAGTTAGAAAAACAGCTTGATAACAACATAAAACAAAGAGCTGAGCTTGAACAAGATTCAATATTACTGGTACTAAAAAACACCGATTCTCTTTAATAATTTTGTCTCTTTCATTAAAAATGAGCTACTAGCCCTTACATCATGATCTGTCGAATGAAGAGCATTTTTTATGATTTTTAAAAGCTCGATCTCACTGGCTTTCAGAGCTTCTCCTTGAAATTTAGGGAAAATTTTATAAAGCTCGTAAAACAGGTTTAATTGAGCGCCTTGGTTAAGTTCACTTGCCATGCTAGAAAAAGAGTCAATTAACATATCAGCATCTGAACTCGCTCTATAAATTAAAGAATTACCTTCATTGATAATATTCTCTTTTATCTCATTCCTTTTCTCATTTCTCGCCCAGGTCATAAAACCTTTACCAAAAAATACTGGTTTCAGTGCATCTTTTAGCGACACGTGTTCTGCATTTGATACTGGCTCACCAGTTAATAAAGCATGTAGAATATTGACTATCTCATAGTTCATATATTTGTAATCCTTAACTTTTATGAACTATATTAACAGAGTTAACACTCTGTTAGATAGACCTTGAGTTTACTTATAAATTAGTAAGTAGATTAAACTATGAATCTCCCCGAGTTCATCGGAGACTAGTAGTTTAAGTCAAGCTACTTTACCTGACTCTCTTAAATTACCATGGAAATCAGCTTCATATTGAGCTGGTGAAATATATCCCATAGAAGACAGTAAGCGTTGATTATTAAACCACTCTAAAGTGGCGTATTCGACAGCATCACATTTTAAAAGGGGACAGGAGTACATAATTTATATGTTGCAATCGCGTGTGATAAAGTTAGCGTTCTAAATTTGACAGCTACCACATATAGCTTCTTAGGCTGAGTTTAAGAACACGATTTAAAACCGCCTGCCTTGATTGAAGTCACGTGTTACGATAACTGAACACTTACCTGACCTCACGGAACCCATCACCACACGCGCAAAAATACTTGATACTAAAGTTGAATAGCTCACCTTTTAGCCTTGAAAACCATTCCTTATCTTTCTTATTAGGTGCTTCATTACCGACTATCCAAATAGACCTACATCTAATTTCTCCATGCAGGGAGTACATCAGTAGCTGACCAATTGCATGTTTGATATCTTCTTTAGACGTTTTCAAGTGCTTGACTTCAACAATGCTATTTAGCGTGTTGTCACTATTGAATAACATAATGTCAGGTTTAATTTTTTGGCCACAATAATCAATAGACCGCTGCTGTTCTGATATTAAACATTTCGAAAACGCTTGATGTTTCAGCCACAACACAAACTTTCTTTCAAGCTCCTTTTCTTTCCAATGGATTATTGATGCTTCTCTAGCCTTCGCTATTGATGCATAAAAAGAATAGACTTGTTTGTTTATACTTATCGCTGGCGGTGGTGCCTCATCAAAATCTGCCTGAAAAGCTGTAAAATCACAGTGGTCGAGTACCAGCTTTAACTGTTTATAAGATTCTGCATTGTTATCATCATTGCCAAAAACAATCTGATTCTTAAAACCACGCTGAGTCCGCTTTCCAATCCCTAAAAAACCATCAGGTAATTGCTCTTGTTCAATATAAATACGTACTACACACCTGTCCGCATAGCAATAAATTGTCAATCGATTTGGATCTGAAAACCCTCCGAATCGATAAATAGGTGAGTTCTTCTGATCGACCCAGCCATGTGTGACACGCTTATCTTGGAACCGTTCAAAATATGCAAGCAACGATTTCAAGTTCCCCCAAGTGTTATTATTGATATTTAACCACTTTTCAATATTTGGCTTCTCACTTAGGTCTGGTGTGATAGGAGATTTTGGCAAAATCGTGTCCTTACTTTTCGATTTGAGGAAATGAGCGTACTAAAAAAAGATTCTCAAGAAAACTTCTCAGATTCAAATAGACAAGATTTCAATGAGCCAACAACAAATGTCGTCTCCTGGAAAAGCGGTAACGCTAAACCCAAAACCTTTTACAGTCCTCGCATTGATACCCACCATTACCTGTTGGGTGTCCATCACCACCACATCTTTTGCACTTCTTAGTTGGTGTTGTTCTAATAACTTCCCCCTCAACAAACCGTGTGCCTCCCCCCAACTTTCGTTCAATACACTCTCCAGCGATAGCTCCCAGAATAGCCCAGCCTGGACGATCCTCAAAAAATGCCATGCCGGCCCTTACTGATAAACTTGGAACCGTCCTTGTATCACGTCTATATTGTGGTTTACCGTAGTACGTAGTTTTAGAGTGACTTTTTGCCACTCTTTTCTCTATAGCGACATTCGCTGCTTGATTTTCACTCCCTATGATCCCTGTTTCAACACTATATGAAACAGTATCACCACTGTTTGGGTATGTATTCTGATTGACCAGACTATGCTTGTTAAAATATAGGTCAGGTTGGTTTGGTCGATTAATAAAGCCAAAACCCTTTTTCTTGTCAAAAAATTTAACTTTCCCTTGTGCCATAACTCCCCTCACTTTTAATCGTCAAAATACCTTGTTCGCTAAGTAACTGAGATAGCAAACTAAGTAGAACCCATCTGCTAAAAATGTTACTTGCCAATAGTAACTCAGTCACTTTTGCTCCCATTTCAGCTTAGTTCACAACTATCAAAGATGCATAAATGGAAAGGCTTTATCCTCTCCATTTATGTATCATCAATCAAGCTTCAGCCACACGCTCGCTTTCTTTTTTAAGCTTTACAAAAGTCGTGATCGAATAACCCAGCCCATACATTGCCCCAATGATCCCCCAACCAATTGCAGCTTCAACATCACTCTCTGCAAACGCTGATGCGAAAACAAAACATAATGGGAACAATACCATGCCAATAATTGACATAACTTTTACCGTAGACATAACAACTCCTTTAATTGATATAACGTTCAGTAGATAAAGGTTAAACACCAAAAAAACCTCTATAGAGGTTATAATGTATACCATAGTGAGTGGTTTATCCAGTGGTTAACAAGGACAATTTACAGCGAGTAGAATAATAAAAGAGCTTAGCTAGTTGATGGATGACCACGATGAGTCTTCGGTAATGAATGCCTTTGGCAAAGCAATTAAAGTAAAAAGAGTTGAAATTGGATTGACTCAAGAGGATCTTGCGGAACAATCTGGTTTGGCACGTTCTTTTGTATCAGGGGTTGAGCGTGGTGAAGCCAAAGCAACTATCATTTCAGTGTGGAAAATTGCTAAAGGGTTAAAATGCCTACCTTCCGAGTTATGGCTGGTGGCGGAAAGGCTAAATAGCACACAAACATTAAACAAAAAGCGTTAGTTCATCTCAGTTAGCTTTTACACGATAACCAAGGAGCTTTATGGATCCCCTAGACAAAATTTGTGATGCTTGTGAACAAATGCAAAGCAACTGTGAATGTTATCGGTGCCCCACATGCCTTGAAAAAGAGCATGAGTGTGGTTGTGAAAATGGGGTGATTTGCGAAACAAAAACGAGTAATTTAGATGAAAATAACACTCTCTAAAAGATTACTAGCTGAGATCTACTTAAGCTTGAGAAGTTTTATGATTTAGGCAACAACACCGTGATTACGTCAAAATCGCTTGGTGTTCACAGAATTTTAGGTGAATAACTCAAAGTCACTCTAAGTATTTCCCCCAGTCTTGTGCCTGCCATAGCATTTTGTGCGGTTTGGATCGTTGTTTTATCCGTCCGTTTTGCTTGTCAGCTATAAGTTTTCGTTGTGTGCCTTTTTGCTCACGTTGGCGATACGCTAACGCACATAATGGGCACTTAATATCTTGATGCAGTCCAGAGAGACTAAAAAAAGAACACTTTCCAGATAAAATATAGATGAGTAATCTGAAGGATGTAATTTCGATTGCGTCTTGAGTCTCACTACGTAGCTTCATGGTGCTTAAATCAGATGAACTCTCTGGCTCACCAATTTGCGTCATGCTTGTTTCAAACGTTTCAGTCTTACGTTTTCTCATGTTGCTGTCCTTTTAAATATGCTGAAAATGCCAAAAAGGAACGTGATGTGCGTAACGCATTGCTTTTTCAGTGCGCGTTACTTCAAGTACAGCGCCTTACTGTTCCTTCTAGTGTCAGATCTTACAAAGGTATGAGTCCAAAAGCTTAGACTGTTTCAGATTCTTACACTTGACCGTTTCATTTGTTTAACACAAAATACACAAACAAGGCTCAGGCAGGACTATAGCGTTGTCATTGTTAGTAAAAGAATATTAATGGAGTACCCTAAGGGAAAAGATAAATGACAATTAAAGCAAGCAGTTTAGTACAGCAACTGAGGTTTGCCGCAGGATACTCTGTAATTCAGTTTGCAAAGAAGATGGGCGTTTCAAAACAAACCATCTACAACTGGGAGAGTGGCCTGACAACACCGGATTTAAACCAAGTAATTAGAATGTACATTGTTTGTGGATTGAACCCCAAGTCTTTACTACCAAAGCGAAAAAAAAGCAGTAATGATGAACTTGGTGATACCGATACCAACCTCGATTAAATAGCGCAATTTGCAATCAAGATTGTTACACTATGCATACAAATGTTATTAACATAAGGAATACAAAGTGTATAAAAAAGAACCTAATTACATCTCAAAACAATTACTTCCTGATGGGCACTTAGGCAGTATTATCGGTTCGAGTGGTGTGGTCGGTGATAGCGCTCAAATTAACCCTATGCAAGGAAGAGACAATATAGCGACCGCTGTAGTACAAGTCATTTCTCACAAGTACTTGCGACTAATTACGGGCTCTGGCGGTGTAGCTGGTGGTGGAGGTGGTCAAGTTGATCCTCAACAAGTGGAAGGTGCGATACAAACGCCTTACTTTAAATCTAGCAACGAGAAATCATGAGTACGTTATATCAAGTCATAATGGAAAATAACCACCTAATCAATATTTCGATTTGGGTGGTTTTGATAATTTCAGTCTTTCTAAGTAAAGACAGCCCTAATGTTCAGTGGCTAGCAGTCAATATTTTATTTGCACGCACATTAGACATTGCACTGTATGAACCTGCTTTAAAGTTGGGCGGATGGTTTTACTTTATAATGGCGACGCAAAATTTGCTTTTGATGGCGCTCATCATAAAACGCAAACAGATTGCAAACTACATAGCGCAGCTCAACTTAAGCTTTATCAGTCGCTTTGCACAAAGAAGTGCAAAAGACTTTTCCCTAACACCAAATGAGCTCACTTATATACTCATTTTAGCAAGTGCGGCTCTCATTCAAACCGCATCTCTTGTAGAGCGAGGGTTTAGAAAGCTAACTGATTTTAACCCGATGTTTATCTATGACGCGTACCCAAGCCTGATGCACATACTCACTATTCTTTCCGTGTTGGTTATATTTTCACTAGTCATTGATGCTTATCGTGGTTTCTATACTCGTCGAGATTCTGCAAACCGTAGCAGCCCTACATGATCACATGGCCCAGAATGAATTGAATTTTACACTATCACATGACATCGAGAGTTTATTTTTAATAAACAGGGAAGTTCTAGTGGCATTGCTGCAAACATAACAATAGCACGTTTCTCAGGAATTTATTCAATACTCCTTTAGTGCTAAATTCCACTTTGGAGGCATCTTATCTTTCATAATTATAATCTTGCCTGAACCCTATTACGTCTATTCTCGAATGTCTACATACTAAGACTCAGCCAACAACTAATCATACATAAAACACCGTAAAAACTTCCTCTTCAGCATCCCCGATGGAATCGAAGATGGCGGCAACACTTACTAATATAGTTTGGCTTTTATGATACATCTTCAATATTATCATAATTTAAATATTTCAATTTTCTTAGCTAAGTCTCTTGATAGCTCTGAAAGTTCACAGCTAATGTCAGAGTTTCTCTGAGCACTGTGAGCTTGTGAACTTACGCTCTCACTAAACTCATTGAGATTTGTACTGAGCTCTGAAATAACACTTCTTTGCTGCTCTGTCGCTGTTGATACCAAAAGGTTCATATCTACAATTTGTTGAATAGCCGACTCAATATTGTCCATCAAAGTCACAGCTTTATTGGCCCTCTCTGTGCTTTTAGTCGTATTTTGATGAACACTTTCCATTGATGTCACTGATTGCTCGGCTAAAAGTTGTAATTCACTAATCATACTTTTTATAGACTCTGTAGCCTCTTGCGTATTATGGGCGAGCTGTCTAACTTCATCCGCCACCACTGCAAAACCTCTACCAGACTCCCCAGCTCTGGCAGCTTCAATCGCCGCATTTAGTGCTAAAAGGTTGGTTTGCTCTGCCACACTTTGGATCATCAATACAACCTGATTTATATCTTTAGATTGCATATCTAGCCGTTGAATTAAACTGGTATTCTTCCGTATTTCATCCCCTAACTCATTAATTGCTTTGATATTAAGGGATATAGTTTCCACCCCTTGAGACGCCAGTTCTCTCGACGATTCTGCGTGCTCTGTTGATGAGCTTGCACTATATGAAACTTCCTGTATTGAACTATGCATCTCGGTAGCTGCTGTAGCCATCATAGATGTTTGTTGCTCTTGAATATGCGACGTCTCAGCTATGCTTTCTCCGACTCGAATTAAATCTTTAGATGAAGTACTCAAGCTTATTGATACTCCAGATAAAGCAGAAACTAAATTGTGTAAATTGTTTACCATCCTATTAAAATCATTTGATATATCGGTAAGCTCATCAGAGCCACTTAATGTGATACGCTGAGTTAAATCAGCATTCATAGCGACATTATTAATCCCTTTCTTTAGCGCATTTAAGGGCTTATTAATAGAATGGAATATTAACCAGCCTGAAATGAGCAGCAGTGATACCACAAGAACTGTTACCCCAAAAAGTATCGCTTCTTGAACAACAATACTTTCTTCAGCTTCCTCCTGCATCTGCACAGCCAAGGTTAACTGGTGTTTAGCCAACTCGTTGTAGCTATTACTTAATGGGTCAAAAACCCGATACACCTCACCAACAAACTGTTCATAGGGTAATTGATAAAAATTACCAGTCTTTATTTTGTTTTCTAATTTATCAACCAATAACATGACATCACGCTTTTTCCTGTCCGTGCGCTCGATCAACTCTATCTCTTCAGCAGATTTATTATGTTTCAGAAATTGAGCCCAAGTATTTTCAGCTTTAGCTTTCGTATCACTAATTATTTCCAGAGCTTTCTCTTCCGTTAGCTTTCTGGCTCTGAGTTTGTGGAATGTATCAACAATGACTACGGAAAAATTATCAGAAACTTCCTTGACTTGCTCTAATGGAACGATCCTATCTTTATGCATATTTTTGACCGTATGTCCAAGATTACTCAATGAGTAATCAGTCAACACAGCTAATACCACAATGATAACGGCTGGTGTAAATGAAAGTAGCATTAAGCGGCGTTTTACAGAAATTGAGTTCAGCATTTGAAGTCCAAAATAAGAAAATCTGAGATGAGTGAGGAAATAGTAGCAAGTTCTGCATTTCCTACGCATCTAGTGTATTACTAGCTTATGCGTAAGTCATTACAAAACAAATAAATAATTAATTAGCAAACCAGTCGCATAGCTCTATGTCACAGGCTATAAAGATGGCCAGTACACCGTTGGTAAAGACTCAAGTTCTGGTTTGGCGAATAAATACCCTTGCATAAGCGAAACCCGATGAGCTTTCAAATACATATATTCGCTCTCAGTTTCTACACCCTCAGCTAACATCTGGATATTTAACTTCTCACACATGAATTGAATGCCCTTAAAGATTGTTTGCTTCGCAAAATCTGTGTCTATACTTCTAACTAACTCAATACTCAATTTTATGTAGTTTGGCTGGAAGCCACAAAGTAAACTAAGCCCAGCAAAACCTTCACCAAAATCATCTATTGCTGTTTGAAAGCCACATTCTTTGTATACATCAAAAATACTAATTAAAAAGTTCTTATCAACCACTCGCTCCTGCTCGGTTACTTCGAAGATAATCTTATTTGTCGGAATATCGAACTTTTTAGCAGTTTTTAAAGTCATTGCAAGACAAGCCTCTGGCTCATATATAGCTTGAGGCATAAAGTTTATATTTAAACACTTATCGGATTGTAATCTAGCGAATGTCTCTATAGCAGTGATTCGGCAGCTTTGATCAAAACTATATTTGTTATCTTCGTTTACTCTTTTAAATACTTCAAGCGCACTCTCACCACGACTTCCTCTAACGAGAGCTTCGTAAGAAATAACTTCTCTCTTGAAAACATCTACAATCGGTTGAAACGCCATCTTCAAACGAAAGTCTAATCGCTCTTTACATTGACACCCTATTCTTTTCATATTTCGCTCGCTTTTATCCAAAACCCTTAATCTTATCGGAAATAGTACACTGACATAACAACCTGAAAAATGTGAAATTATTAGTTTTCAGTCTAAAACATAGAGTTTAAAAATACAAAACTAAGCTTATCAGCACTTATTATCTGAATTCGGGGGTGTTAAAAAACTAATCATGTCTAAATTTGAGCCTTTATTGTCTATACGCCAAAGCCTTTGCCAGCAAAAGCTCCTTAACTATTTTCGCTTTTACTGGTTTACTATAGTAATATCCTTGAAAACGATTAGCCCCCCAACGCTTCAAGATTTCCACTTGCCTTTTGGTTTCAACTCCTTCAGTGATAATTTGCAATCCCAAGGCTTGTCCTATTGAAATAATTAGCTGGGTTAAGGTTTCTCCTTCAGGTGAAGCAATGCCATCAATAAAGCTTTTATCAATTTTAAGATATTCAATAGGTAGTTTTTTCAAATAAGACAAGCTAGAAAAACCTGTCCCAAAGTCATCTAATGCTAATTGAATACCGATCTTCTTCAATTTATTAAGTAATTTTAGAGTTACTTCCCAATCTTCAATCATAGATGACTCTGTCACCTCTAGAATAATTCTGTGAGGAGGGACGTTATAAAAAGCAAGTATTGATTGCAAGAAATCAAAAAAGGAGTCATCGGTAAGCTGTACAGGGCTAACATTTATCGCGACAGTAAAACCATCAACTCCTTCTTTCTTCCATTTATCGATTTGATCAACTGCACTTTCAATAATGTATTTACCCAACTCGATTATCTTTCCAGACTGTTCAGCAACGGCTATAAACTCCAATGGGGAAAGTTGTTCATGGCTTGTGCTGATACACCTACATAATGCCTCTAAAGAAAGCAGCTTTCCTGTTATAGCACATACTACTGGTTGATACTCTAAGTAAACAGAGCCTGATTCCAACGCTTTACTCACTTGATTACTGATATAAATAAACCGATTAAATTTAGTTTCTAATCCAGAATAATAGTAAGTACAGGCTACATGCTTTTGAGAAGCTTCATTATAGGCCAGCTTAGCTCTATTGAGTGCTTCACTTATCTGCACTAGATTCATCGATTCGAAAGCATACACACCAACACAACCTGATAACTTATAGCTATTTCCACAGCATTCTATAGACTGGTTAATTAACCCTTTTACTTTATCTACCTTGTCTATAATCTTACCAACTAGCAATATCGCGAACTCGTTGGAGCCAACATGGTAAACTCTGTCGTTGTTATCAAGATTAAAAATCAATTCTTTTGAGAGCGCTTTGACTACTTGCTCACCCGCAACCTTTCCTCGCTTATATATAATGTGATCAAAATTATTTACCCCCAATGCAATCAAGGCTTTACTATCATGGCCATTACAAAAAGAAGTAAGATCTTCATTAAGCTTTCGCTCATTTGGTAACCCAGTTATCGAATCATGTGTTGCTTGATATAATTCGTCTTCTCTTTTTAAGAATGATTCTGTAATATCCCTAAAAATAACAATTCTTCCACCAGCTAGTGTAGACGATAAAGTTTCAATCGTTTTAACCTTAAAGATCTGTTCGACAACATTACAGCTAGAAATACACAGTGGAGATATCCAACTGACATTTGGTTTAATAAAATTAACACTATCCCCAGTGTAATAGTTGTTAAGCGATATTATATGATTAATTTTTTCTCCCAAAGCCTCTCTTTCTTGTAACTTAAATATCCTCATAGCTGAAGAATTTATTAGGCTCACTTCGTCCTTCTCGTCAATTAAGATAACGCCATCAGTTATCGTAGATAGTGTACATTCCAACAGCTCTTTCTCTCGTTCAAGAGATTTAGAAAGCTCGATTTCATTAGTAACATCTTGAAAAACTGCAACATCAAAACAAGAGCCAAATTCACTAAACTTACAACTTCTCAATCCCACTTCAGCAATAATTGATGAGTTATCAATTCCTCTTATCTCAACTCTATCAGGCTCCCCCTTACTAGCTCTCTTACATTTGTTAATATCTGACACAAATAAATTGATATTTTTTCCAATGACTTGATTGCACTTGTAACCAGTTAGCTCTAACCAAGTATCACTCACTGTCAATACCTCTCCACAATCATTATAGGAAAGCATTGCTACCGGTGTATGAGAGTATATTTCCTCTAAGTCTGAGCTGAGTTTCTTAAATTTTGATATCTCACTTCCAATTTGGCGTTTACCCACAGATATTAATAAAGGAGGTAACAATGTTAATATAAAAGGAACAATAAGCGAAGATACAACATCAGGGGGGAGCAGCTCACCAAATGAATATTTGGAGAGCATAAAGATCATAAAAATCCCGTTTAGACAAAGTAAGGCAGCTATTACTTCGTGGGTGAAGACAATTGAAACTAAGGCGAGAAAAGCTAGGATATAAATAAAAGGATACTGAAAGTAGTTTAATGCTTCAAACTGAATAGCGAAACTCACAATAGCGATTAACGAGACATGCCAAATATAACGCCTAGATAAAAAACAAGCTTGCTGTTTTCTTACTACTAAAAATAATAAAGGTAAAACGGTTAATCCTCCTAACGTACTGCCAACAAACCAGGTAATGAAAAGATTCAAAAAACCTTTGCCTTCAGCCAATAAGTGAAGAGATAGTGCCCCTGTTGAAGCCCCCAAAAAGCTAGGTATTAACAAACTAAGTGCCAACAACTTTAAGTAGCATTGAACTCGATCTGACTTGATGTAATTGGTGTACAGGGATGACAGTATCGCGATAGAAAATGTTTCTGTTAGGTCACCGAGAAGAAATGCCAAAGATTGTTCAACAGTATAAAAAGAAAGACCGAAATCGGTTATTAGACTACCGAGACATACAATCATTAAGTATTCTGGCCATTTCTCCTTCAACCTCACTCCCATTAAGAATCCGCAAACGCTATTTGCATACCATACAGATGCTAACAACTCATGAGCGCCAGCTAGCGTAAGAGATAAGTAGCCAAGAAATATATAGAGGATCAATAGAAATGCTAGATGCCGTGTTTGAGTCATGGGAACCTTACAAAAACGCCTAAACAAAAACAATACTAAAGAACTACCAATTTGTTAAATAACATTTAGTTTTTAACAAAAATAATTTCGTTATATCGAACACTTCTATTACACTTTTTAACTTGCAAGCATTGTTTCTAAATTGGATAATCCATTCTTTAATGGAGCACGGGTATAAATAATGAAACCATCTAAGACTTTTAAACGACTCATGACGGCGGTCAGTATGAGCGTACTTTTCACAGCCTGTACATCAGAAACCGAGTCTGACCTACTTAAAACAAGCGCTATTAGCGCAGATATATCAGTCAACTCGAATGGAGAAAGAACTCGAATTGTAGCTGAGTTAAATGTTGGGGACTCATTTGGCTCCAACGTAAATTTAAGTGATGGCGATTCGCTAAAAGCGATCGTAAACGGCCAGGCAATCCCGCTGATAAAAGACACTGATATTCTAGATATTGATTATGAAGGGAAGTCTTCAGTCGTAGCTGGAAATAGTCAATTTACCATTCGGCTAGATCGAAAGAAGGAGGACAATGCTTCGGCATCAGTAGAGCTCCCTCTATCCTTTTCTATCCTTGCGCCAGACACTGTAAAGACCTTTCAATATGATGAGAATATTAAAATCATTACTGATGGAATAGACTCATCCAGTGAGACATCTCTCATTGTTAGCTACTCATGTCCGAACAAAACAGGCGGACTTTTGACGGGCTCTTTCTCTACAAACTTTGGCAACTCAACACACACTACATTCAATGCGAAAAGTGTTAACCTGATAGATATAGAACAGGTTGCAAATGCAAAATCATGTGAGTTTGATATCGAAATTCAAAGAATAAGAATAGGTTCCTTTACTGGCGCTCTTAAAGACAATAGTTTAATCAGGGGTATCCAATCAAGAGTAATAAAAGACCTAGAGTTTATTTTCTGATTAAGCTACACGCTACATCCAGTAGTAATAAACAATACCCTATTACTACTGGAAGTTCTTATTTAATTTTATAGCGAAAGATAGCAATTAGTTGAAACTCCTGATGTCGTAAGATATATCTGGTAAAAAATGTTTACTTTAACACTAAATAATTTTAGGGCTAAAATTTTATTCAAGCGACTGACTACATTTCATTACTATATTGATGGGTATGCAGGAGTGCCAAGTGTATATCCGTTTTGTAGTTGATGAGTTCAACGAAGAGTCTAATCAAAGGTTAGGCATTTTTCATGCTGTTCGATATATGAAAGATGATAATAAATTTTATGATTATGAACTTGAGCAGATTGAAGAGATAATAAACTGGTTCAGTAAACACTTGGAATCGCCTTTAGATCACTTAAATAAGAAGAAATTAAAAAGATCTAATCTTTTTATAAGTTGGTTTAAAATATCAGCTACGAGACACATTGCCAAAGTTAGGGTGCTTGCATCTCACCTTGAAAATAAAGGTATTACTGTATATCAAGTTATGACTGAAGAACCTGGTAAGATTACGTATTCAGACAAATATCAAATATTTGCTAAACCGTTCAACAAGTTTTAAGCAACTTTTTTATTACAAAAAATAGATATCTCAATATCTTGCTATCGGCTAGTAAGTCGTAAGAGTATAAATGTCAGGTTGTATTAAACTCTATTAATCCAACCTGACAGAAAAGTTGTGGTTATTCAAAAGGTTATTTTATATTCCTGCTTCAACTTGTAAAAGAGAGCTAAGCACTGATTCAAACTCTCTGTAAATTCCTTCTTTCTCTTTATCATTGTCGTGATTATTAGCTTTGGCTCTGTACCTAAGTACATGCGCTCTAAGTCTAGCGTCATGACGACGAAGATAACCAATAACCTCCATTATCTCTTGTGCAGCTTTGTTTATTGGTAGACCTAATTCAATTCGACTATTGTAGTAAATACCCAGTAACTCCAATCCACCTGTCAAATCATTTATCAACGGTTTTCCGTTTCCAGTTCTCATCGCAGCAGCCATAGCAAAATTGGTTTGTTTCATTCAAGCAAAGCCTTTTATCTCAGTGTTCATTGCGAGTTTACAAGCTCACGTAGTTAAAGTGCTACAGGATCGGGGCAACTTCAATAGTGACATTGTCCCGCGTAACCTGAGAAGCCAAACTTTCTTTATCAACTTCGTAGCTTCCGAGTTACAACTACGTTTCTCTCCAATACTTGGAACGTATTAAAACAATCATAGCAATAAAAAATGGAAATAAAACATCTCAAAATTTTTAACTTTAGAGTTTTAGCTCAAATTAATTTACACTAGTAACCTACAGTTTACAGCCTTCGTTATGGGATGTAGCCAATTGCTCAAGCGTATTCTTCAAACTCCCCTGTCCACTTCCCCTCTTGATGCTATGTACGGCTATTCATTGGGGAATAATATAAAAAGTGTAGACTCTTCTAATGGCCATATTGATAGATACCTCCATGTTAAGCATGGTCGTATGCTTGATACACAGACTAGATAACTGAGCTTAACCAGTAGCTATAGGAAATATTATGAATAGGGACGTAGAGCTTAAACATGATACATTTATATTTTTAATTATGGCTGATGAGTCAAACCAAAAACTTGTATCCTCGTGCATTTCCAATCTTTCAATGATTGTTCACTTCATTAATACATTTGATGCAAAAGATAGCCTCAGGTTTAACCAGCCAAGTCTTGTGATCATGGATTCAGAATTTTCCATTGATGAAGAGCTAATTAACGAGTTAAAGCAATACCAAATTCCCTACATCTTTGTTACCAGCTTCCAGCAACCAAGTGAACATATCACACTGTGGGATCTTGATGCAGCTGACATATTAGTCAAACCCCTTTCCTCTATTGAGCTACTGAATAAGGTACGAGTCCACTTAAACTACACCCAACGATTGAATGAGCTCAAAGTGATGTCGTGTATTGATGGTTTGACGGGAGCATTTAACCGTTCCCATTTTGATAATGATATCGCTAATTTATTACACCAACAAAAGAAATCTAAGCTTCCGCTAAGCTTGATGATGCTTGATCTCGACCACTTCAAAGAATTTAATGATACATACGGTCACCTTCAAGGCGACAATGCACTAAAGCTTTGCGTTCAGATCATAAATAAGTGCATCAAGCGTCCGTACGACGCTGTCTACAGGTATGGTGGTGAGGAATTCATCATAGCACTACCTGGTGCGTGGTTTAACATAGCCCAGCAAGTTGCAAAGCAGATAACCCAAACCCTATATTCTGCAAATATCCCACACAAAGTTTCTCCATTCAAATTGCTAACCGCCAGTATTGGAGGTGTTACATTAGGAACCTCAAACCGCACATTGGACGCAAAAGAACTTTTGATGTTAGCTGACCAAGCTTTATATCAAGCGAAACGGACGGGAAGGAATACTGTCTGTTGGGCATAACAACCTAAAAGTGATTAATGTAGATATATTTTTTAATTCATAATCTTATTTTTCATATCACTCTTTAGTTGCTTATTTATCTTCAGTAACTTATCAGCCAAATCACTCTCAGGCAAAGGCTTGGAAAAATAATAACCCTGTACCTTATCAACATTAGTGCTTCTACATATGGAGTATTGACTTCCGCTCTCTACTCCCTCAACTACAACACTAAGTTGTAAGCTTTTAAGCATATCAATCAAACCCATAAATATCCTTTTCCCTCTATCGTCTACCTCAATTCTGTCGGTAAGCGATTTATCCACTTTAACAATATCAATTGGATAATTGAGCAAATGTGATATTGAAGAATAGCCTGTTCCAAAATCATCTAATGCGATTTGACATCCAAGCTCTTTTATCCGATTGAGACTCGAGCTCACACGCTCGCTCTCTGTCAGAAGCGCAGTCTCTGTTAGCTCAAAGGTAAATAAAGTACCGTCAATATCGACTCGCTTTAGGCAATCATTGATAAATGCTGGTAGAGAGATATCTTCTAGTTGCAGTGGAGAGAGGTTTATTGCTAAACGAATAGGATATCCGCACTTTGTTTGTATCTGCTTCAATGTGGTGGTCGCGTGCTCAATAATCCACTTCCCCAACGGCTCTATGAGCTTTGACTCTTCAGCTATTGTAATAAATTCTTGAGGACTACTTGTGTATTTTGCAGTAGGCCATCGGATCAACGCTTCGAGAGACACGACTTTGGCCTGCTGAATATCTACAATCGGCTGAAACGCCAACTCTAACTCTTGCCTCTCTATCGCTCCTCTTAAGTCTTGCTCCACGTTATACTTCATTTGGAACTCAGTCTGCATATTATCTTCAAAAATGCACGCCATCGTACTTTGGGAAGATTTAGCTCTAAATAGTGCAATATCAGCAAAACGTATTAAGTCATCAGCATTATTACCATTAAGTGGGTAAAGAGAAATTCCCATTCTTACTTGGCAGTAGATGTCCAACTCATAGATTGAATAGTTTCGGCTTAGTAACCGGATAAGCTTTTCAGCTTCTATTTTAATTTGAAGCGGGTTGTCACAAGACACCAACAAACAAGCAAACTCGTCTCCACCAAAACGACTAACAATATCCTCTTGCTTGGTGTGCCTCTTAAAGCTTGCTCCTAGCTCAAGTAAAAGTTGATCAGCGATTTCATGGCCAAAGCGGTCGTTTATCTTTTTAAAATCGACGATATCAACGACAAGGATCCCTGCACACTTATAGCGCTTTTTATCGGCTTGCATCAACCGCTGGCAGGTTTCTTCAAAATAGTAACGATTATACAACCCTGTCAATGAGTCGCGTTCAGCCATCTGCTTTACTTGCAGGTAGCTTTTATGTAGTTGACTTTCTAGCTCAAAGCGTTTCCTTGCTTGAAGAATTGATCGACTCAAGAGTGAAGCGGTGACTTCTTCTTTGAGTAGAAAGTCCTGTACGCCTAAATCTAGACATTTCAAAACCAGTTCATCAGAATGTGAATTGCTGATCATCACTATGGTTAGATCTTTAATATGATTGATGCGCTTAAGTTCAATGAGTAAGTCCAAACCATTTTTGGACGGCATAT
>NZ_JAKKCW010000031.1:0-16176 GCF_021728455.1 Pseudoalteromonas sp. L23
CCCTGTTTCCAAGGCTTTTTTATCATCTTTAATGAACTCTTCTACTTCTTCTGGTTGATAAGAGTCAAGTGTGGTGTAGCCAATAATTTTCTCTCTGGCTTCTTCTGGATACATGGAGCGAAAAGCATCGTTCGCTTTTACTATCCTAAGCTGATCATCTTTGATAAATGCGTAGTCAGGGATATTGTCAAAAATTAAATCGGAGAGAGAGTCATCGCCAATAAATATATCCGCTTTTTCAAGCGCTGTTCGACTCGTCATATATAATCACTCTTTAGTGTTTATATTTTTTATAGTCAGAAAATTTGAAATTTCAAGATAACATTTAAAAAATGCTATTAAGTAGTTAAAAAGTGGTTCGTAGACTCTAATCGTAAAAGTTCAATATTGTAGTTTACTGCGCCTTTTCATTTCGCTTGTGCGGTAAGACCTCATTTAGCGCATTAACAAAATCGTTGTAATCTATCGGTTTGGATACAAAATGAGTCATTCCCACGTCCATACAACGTCGCTTATCCTGTTCTAGTACATTTGCTGTGAGAGCGATCACAGGGGTATCTGTAAAGTGTGGTAACTGTCGTATGTACTGAGTAGCAGTTGGACCGTCCATCTCAGGCATTTGCATATCCATCAAAATCAACTCAAACTCAGCTTCCTGACATAGTTGCACAGCTTCCTTACCATTTTCTGCAATTGTAACTTTAGTAAATCCAATATCTTTAAGCATTGATATCGCAACAATTTGGTTAACTTTATTGTCTTCAACGAGCAATATAGAGCCTTGAGTAGCGAAAAGAATCTCAGCACCTTTCTTCTTAAAACTATTTAATTTCTCAACATCTGACCTCGAACATCTAGCTAAAATAAGCGAAAATTCAAAAGTTGAACCTTGCCCAACAATACTGCTCACTTGTAACCGAGCGCCCATAAGCCCAAGTAGTTTGCTAGAGATTGTTAACCCCAACCCAGTCCCCCCAAACCGTCGTGTAATTGAGGTATCGGCCTGCGAAAAGGCCTCAAATAATTTTGCGATTCTATCTTGTGGAATTCCAATACCTGTATCAGTTATACTAAAATTCATGACTTGGGAAGCATTTAGCTCTTTTGTTAGAGTGAGGCGTAGGGTTACACCTCCCTCACTCGTAAATTTAATCGCATTACTCAGCAAATTAAGTAAAACTTGCTTCAAGCGCACTTCATCACCTTGTACAAATCGAGCATGTTGTGGAAGCCGATTATCTATGACAAATTGCACGTTGGTTGACTTCACCAAAGGCCTACAAATTTGTTCAAGTTCATAAACGAGTTTATTGATATCAAAGGGGTGAGAATCCAATTCCATTTTACCTGCTTCAAGCTTACTAATATCAAGAATGTCATTAATAATCACCAGTAAACTTTTGCCCGATGAACCTATTACATCTAGCATCTTAGATTGAGTGCTATTTAGCTTTGTTTTTTGCAGCTGTCTAACCATTCCTAATATGCCATTCATGGGAGTTCTTATTTCATGACTCATATTGGCTAAAAAGTCAGATTTAATTTTTGACGTCTGTTCAGCTTCCAGTTTGGCGTCAACCAACTCTCCACTCAAAACTTTGAACTGGTTTGCTGCACTTGCTAGCATCCCTATTTCATCCTTACGGTTCAACTCTCTAATCGGCTTTGACAAATCTCCCTGAATAAAATATTGGAAACTCTCCGTTAACTGTCGAATCGAACGGATAATATGAAAATGAAAAAAGAGTACAAAAATACACAAACATCCCCCCCCAATTAACATGGATAGCTGAATCATTTTTTCTGACTGCGTTACGCTCTTTTCCGCGTTTACACGAATTTCATCTAACCTATCCAAAGAGTCAGCGCGTAGTTTGTCAGCTAGTGTGGAAAACTCTACCGCATCACCAGCCATTACAACATTTACGAGAGTGAGGTAGTTTCTATTCGCTTGAATGCTTTCATTAAATGCTTTATTAAAGTTTATCGACAACTGGTGCAATTTTTCGTCTTCAAAAATATTCTGTTTTTTTGCCAACTCAAGTAATTGCTCGATTCGCTTTAAACCGTCAATAACAAGCGCTTTCTTTTGATAGTCTTTTTTTGTTAGATATAAATTTGCGTTTCTAGCCAACCCTTGCCACAAGTCGAGCAGCTCATAAACAACAAGCTTCTCATTTGTCGTTATCCCTCCATGCAACTTGGTTCTAAATTGCTGCTCAGCCAGCAAAGCGATGGCGGGAAGCTTCTCCTCCAGCAAAATCCCCCTTGCTTCATACCTTGGTATCAATACTTCTAAATTTTGACCGTATCTCTCGACAATCGTGAGCATAGCATTGATGATATTAAGTTCATCAGGCCGCTGTGTTGAGCTCCTAACGTCAATTAGCCTAGACTTTATTCGCAAATAATTATCTTTGATCTTGTCAAAAATAGCCCTGCTACCTGAAGCACTAAATACTGAAATATCTCTTTGTAACTCTACAATTTCCTTATTGATTTTTAGGATTGAAACAGACCTCTTAGAAACAGTCAAAGTATCATTCAACGTTTCATCAATGGTTACAAGCCTCGTATTCAACACTCCATAGACAGCGCTGAGACTGACAATAAAGACCAATAACACAAAAAATACTTTTGAGGAGAGGGAGCGAACAAAAGGCAAAATCATATGATCCCTAAGCATTTAGTAATTCATACCAACGATCTAAACTATAGTCATAATTTTCCATTACCGTATTCCAAACTGCTATATTAGAGAAGCGCTTGATGTAACTTCCTCCATCTCTTATCTCTCCCTCGTTTATGATTATATTCTCATCAGTACCTCTCAATGACGTTTTTGCAGCTTTACCCTCATACCAATAATCCCACTCTGCGCTAGACATAAGCGGCCTGCTGCGCTCTGGATTAGAAATGTAGTAGCCTTGCCTTGCGATGAAAGCACCGGGAAATCCAGATAACCACCAATTCATGTAATCATATGCCGCATCTTTAACATGGTCTTTGGTTAAAGCTGATAAACACATCACCCCATGCCACGCACGATAACCTTCTTTAGGTGAAGCGTATACCACAGGCACTCCCTGTCCTCTACAGGCACTCACACCTGGAGAAAACATGCTTTGAATATGGACTCGTTTATCTAACATGAACTGGACTGATTGAGGAACAGAAGTCCAGAATCCAGAGAAATGGCCTCCACGTTTTTTTTCTAAAAGCACCTTAAACAATTTATCAATTTCTTGAATCGTCATATTGCCTATGTTCTGAAAACTCACTAATCCATTTGCTTGGGCAGCCAGTGCGAGATCAAAAATCCCTATCGTCGGCGCATTGACAATCCCCGTTTTTCCTTTATTTGATTCATCTAAAAGCCATCCCCATGACTCAGTTTCATATGCTTTCCCCTTAGCAATAAAGTTTGTGTTATAACCAAAAGAATCTACATTATGAACATAGGGAAGAAAGCTTATACGCTTAGATTCGGAACTGCCTAAGCTCCCGTCACTTTGGACATATAAAATTTTGTTTGGAGCATCTCCAGCACCTATGTTTGCGCTAGGAGTTAATCTACCAACTTTCGTCAATGCATTAATTTCTTTCCAATAAGTAAGTCGATCAATTTCAATTGGTTGTATCGCACCGGCTTGCCAAAGGATATTAATTGAATCAGACCACTGCTCATAAAGGTCAAATGAACTAGGATCGGCTGCGGCTTTCTGTAAAACAGCAGCGGATCCCATTGGGGTATACTCAATATTAATCCCCAACTCTTTCATTGCTCGTAACCTAAGAGGCTCTTGAAGCGTGACATGTGTCCCCATTACCCTCAATGTGGTTCTATTTCTTGCGAACACATAGGGCGCTTTTAGTGCTAACGCGGAAGCAGTGATACCCGCTCCACAAGCTCTCAAAAACTTTCTTCTATCAATTTGACTCATTCTGATACCAGTAAGTTAAGCTAAGAAATTCAAATATAGTTTATAAGCTCTATTAAAGAACTAGATTAATTTGGGTGATTAGGTTAAAAGTATAGATAAAAATAGCAACATCATTTTTATCTATTAGTAACTTTTCACAAGAAATAGGCAAAAGCGATACATAACAATGGGACTAAAAGCAAATGTTTGAAGAGGTCGCTGAACTTAGTGATTGTACAATCGTTGTTGTAGAAGACTCCCCTCTGACTCAAAAAGTACTTTGTGCTTGCGTCGAAGATATTTGCAACGTCGTTGCATTTGAAAGTGCCGAGAAAGCTGTAGAGTACATCAAGCTCACTCTACCCGACTTGGTTTTAATGGATTGGATGCTAGAAGGGATAACAGGTATTGAAGCCTGTACAGAGCTACAAAAAGACCCGATAACTGCCAGAATTCCTGTCATATTTGTAACATCAAACATTAAAGAAAATCAGCAGGAAATGTGCTGGGATGCAGGTGCGGTTGATTTCATCAGTAAACCAATTGTTGCACGTACACTATTTAACCGCGTTATTACTCACTTAAAGTATAAAAAGCAAGCCGATCAACTGAGAGAATATTCATACGTAGATGGACTAACAGGTGCTTTTAACCGCAGACTTTTCGACTCAGATCTCGATAAGCATTTTCGCAGCTCGAAACGCGCAAATAGTCCATTAAGTATCATCATGCTAGATGTTGACTATTTCAAACTATATAACGACGAGTATGGCCACCTTATGGGTGATGATGTTCTGAAGCTTTTTGTTGATTCGGTACACCATCAGATCCGGCGGCCATTGGATGCGATATACCGCTATGGTGGAGAAGAGTTTGCAATTTTACTTCCCAACACCCCCTACACTTCAAGTTTGGAAATTGCCAAAAGAGTGATCCAAAGCTTTTTTGAATCAGCTATTGCTCACAATAAATCGCCTTTGAATTATGTCTCCGTTAGTGCTGGTGTGGCTACATACATTAGCAGTGAACATACTAAGATGACACACTTTGAATTATTACTAAACGCTGACAAAGCTTTGTACAAAGCTAAGGGTAACGGGAAAAATAGAGTTTGTGGTGCAAACTAAATAAGCAATAGCCCAGTTAAGATACCTCTATGGCTCGATACTACATAATGGGCACAACCGTAAAACTATTGTACCTATAACCAAAATTTTACTCGTTTTTTTAAAAGACTAATTCTTGAAATTATCAAATTCGGATTTGGTCAAGCGGCCATCCTGATCAGAATCCAGATCTTTAAATCTTGCCATCAAGTAGGGGTTTATTTTTGACTCAATCAAGGTTATGAGTCCATCTCTATCAATATCATATTTGTCAAACTCAGAACTCGCCTGTGCGCTTACTGAAAGAAAGCTAAGAAAAGTTACTCCTAGTGATGCTACTAAAGATTTCATAAAATGTTCTCCTTTACCATAAGTCATCGTATAAACGAAAAGCTTTACTAATAGGCCTGTACCATCAAAGTTTATGCCAAGTCAGAGAGCCGAATAGATTTCAACTCAAAAAGAGTAAGAAAACCGCAGTGGTAAGAGTCGATTATCGAAGCACTTAAAATAGCAATTCTGTTAGTTCACTGCGCAGCCCCACCTTCTTTTGAAGCCGACTAAGTAATAGTTTCTCAACAGGAGACAAGGAGGAATTAATTACCTATGTAAACATTACACCTTTGAGTTAATGCTTAACAATATTTGAAGCAGATTAATTTAAAGATAGTCATTTTTATTATTCACAATCATTTAGTATTGTAAGCTAAACTCACTGAGTTTCTACCACTTTCCTTTGACCTATAAAGCGCCTTATCAGCTTCTTCAATTAGCTTATCTATGGTTTCTCCGTGTTCAGGGAAAGTCGAAACTCCAAAGCTTGCTGTTAGTTTAAACTTTTCATTAGAACTAAAGCGGTTAGAGCTATTTTGGATATTTCTCCTCAACTCTTCAGCAATTGTTACTCCTTCAGAGCTAGGGCGGTTAGGCAAGAGTATTATAAACTCTTCCCCACCATATCTAAAGATGTGAGCATCACGAGGCACAGCTGACTGAAGTTTAATTGAGACGATTTTTAAAGCCTCGTCCCCACATAAGTGACCAAATTGATCATTGAGCTTCTTAAAATGATCTATATCACAAATAACCAAACAGAACTGAGTTCCAAAGTTTTGCGCATTTTCTAATATTAAAATAGCTAATTCATCAAATTTATGTCGATTAGGAAGGCCTGTGAGTCGATCGCAAGAAGCCATGTGCTCCAGCTCGGCTTGTTGTTTGAGAATAGTCTCTTTCATACAATTAAATGTATGAGCTACAGAAGCCATTTCACATGGTATACCTATATTAATATTATGTTCGACGTCACCTGTAGCGAACTTAGTCGCCCCTTCTGTTAGCTTGTTCATACTACTTATCAATGATTTATTTATAATTAACAACCCTGTTATACCGAATAAAACTGATAGCAATAAGAAGAAAACAAATATTTTTTCAGATAAAAAAGTTGCCTCAAGTGAGTTATGGTGAATTTGGGTGTTTTCGTCCTGAATAAGGTAACTCATGTTTGTTAACGCATGCCCCAACTTCTCTAAGTTTCCTTCGGCTTCGATAATTGCTTTGTCAACCTCCACCTGATTTGTAGTTGATAATGAAGAGGAAATCCTATCCAAAGCTGCAAAAGCATAATATTTCGCCTGCCTATATTCACCTTTTAAAAGTTCGTTGGGCTCTGCTGAGTGCAGTTCTATTATATCTAAGCTTTGAGATAATTTTTCATACGCTTCATGAAACTCTTTGAAGTACTGCTCTTCTTGGCTAATAGCAAAGTCAGCTAATGAGGTAGTTGCTTCAAGAGTCGCAATCTGCATCTCGTTTATCGAGTTAAGTCCTTTTTGCTGTTTCCCTGATAGGGTAAGCAAAGGCTCCACAATATGAGAATGTACGAAGCTAAAAGCAATTATTGAAAATAAAAAAAATGGAACAATGGTAACAATAAGCCCCGATGTCAACCAGAAGCGCAAGGAACGCCCCTGCCAGAAGTGAATTAACCGATTACTAATCATAAAGTAAGACACCCCAACCTTATAATATTTATATTGAATATTAGCTTAAGCTAGGGCTCTGTAAAGCAATTTCACAGGTCTATTCTTTTACCATCTAACGGCTCCCTGCTCTCCAAATATAGTTCATCATATTTAGACAAGATGATCCTCAGTTCAAACACAGTTTGGAACGGCTACTACTGAGAACCATCCAATCACTGAAACTTAAACCTCAATAGAGAGAGCCTCCTTTAGGTTTTCATGAGGCAAGAAGAACGAAAAGGTAGCGCCTTCACCTAACTCGCTCTCTGCCCATATTCTCCCACGATGCCGCTCTATGACCTTTTTACATATAGCCAGACCCAAACCCGTTCCTTCATATTCATTTCGACCGTGAAGCCGCTCAAACAAATTAAAGATTTGCTCATTAAACTCTGGGGCAAAGCCAATACCATTGTCCCTAACTTTGACCTCAACCCCTTCAATTGACTCCTGCCCAGAGATCAATATATGGGGGGGCTTCTCAGTAGACCGAAATTTTAAAGCATTGTTTAATAGGTTCGTGAATACTCGCCTTATTTGCTCTTGATCGCCGTGAAGCGGCGGCAAATCACTAATGGAAATTGATGCTCTAGCTGATTTAACCTTAAGACTCAAATCATTTATCACCTCATCCAGTACAGGTCTGGGATCAAAAGTGACAAACTTTTCTCCTTTCCTATCAATGCGAGAAAAGCTCAGTAGTCCTTTTATAAGTTGCTGCATTCTTTCAGCTGAGCCTGACATGCGCTCCAAATAATTAAGCTGTCGCTCAGTCATGCCCTCCGATGCGTGCAAGATTCGGTCAGTAAACATTTGAATCTTTCTCAGTGGCTCTTGGAGATCATGAGATGCTAGAAATGCAAAGCGTTCCAATTCTTTGTTTGACTCTTCCGCTTTTTCTAAAGCTACGGCTAAAAGACGCTCAGCTTCCACTCTGCTGTCGATCTCACTTTGTAACGCAGCTGTTCTCTGCATCACTTTATGCTCTAATAGTTCGCTGAGCTTCTTATATCTTTCAGACTTAGCTAACATGTAGTTTAAAAGAGAGTTTCTAAACTTCAGTGCACAGTTAATTTCAACGTCACTCCATGGCTCAGCTTGGCCTTTGACATTTTCAACCCATAACTTAAAAGAACTGCGAGGCATGAGGCGGTGGCTTCCATCATCCTGAAAAGCAATTTGCTTTTCAGGTTTACCACCCCAGTTTTTTGTGTGGATCACTTCACGCCTTAGCCACATGATAAAACAATTATTTTCTACGGACAGAGGCATGAATAGCAAACCGCTTGCTACACCTGATAGCTTCGCAAACGAACTATTTAACGCCTTCAAGCTATGACAGTGAAATATAGGCTCAGCGCTAGTTTGTATTGTTTTTAACCATTGATATAACTCTTCTATCTGTTCTTTATCCGGCGTGTGGCCAAAAGTTTCAAGTTTACCATCAACACGCCAAACAACACCGGAAGCTCTCATCATTTCTAAAAGGCTACGGCTTTCATACTTTAGGCCATCAGCAAAAAAGATTTCCTTTGTCATCCGCTGCGTCACGGTTGAGCTTAATGTTAATGCTTTAGCCTCTGCTACCGACTTCTCTGCGGACTCTTTAATTGATAATAGATATGAAAGTATAAGACCAATATATTGCGCAAACTCTCTTTGTTTATAAGAAACATGATGGCGATCATAATGATGGCATGCAATTAGCCCCCATAATTTTCCGTGAACGACAATACTGATAGACATTGTCGCTTTGACCCCCATATTTTTCAGGTACTGGCAATGGATCGGAGAAACACTTCTTAAGATACAAGGACTCAAGTCAACAGACTTTTTTTTGGGATAGAGAGGAGAGGTTTCGCTATCCACATCAACTAATACTCGAATAGGGTTTTTCAAGTATAAGTCCCTCGCTTGCTTAGGTATGTCTGATTGCGGAAAATGTTGGTGCAAAAACGAATTTAATTTTTCAATTTTTGACTCAGCTATTACTTCACCATTGTATTCGTGATCAAACTTATACAACATGACTCTATGAAAATTAGTCAAGCGCCTAATTTCTTTAATTGCCTCGTGAAAAGAAGAGGTGATAGAACTGGAGTCAAGTATAGCTGCAAGTGAATACTTTAAAAGGTGATTTAAAGATTGTAAGCTCGCTTCCGTATGCTCTTTGGTCAGCTCTAATTCTATTAATAGTGAATCTTTGAAATAATGGACTGTGGCTTCAAAAAACAACTCCTCCAATTTTGAGCTGCGGATTTTGGTCAAAACAGGGTCAACGAGCTTTCCTTTACCATCAATAAGTAAAGACTTCAATTTTCCGATAAATTGCTCGTCGAATAATTCATTAGCTTTTAGTCCAATTAAATCATCTATAGGTTGATTGAGTATATCTGCAAAGTTTTCACTCAAACTACTTATCGTTAAGGTAGCGGGCTCTATAACAAGTAAATATCCGAAGCTCTGAATTGAACCAGGAATATGGATGGGCTCTTTATCACAATTATCTAATGTGGTGGTTATTTTAGAAATCATATTAAATGCTTTTTAGAAGAAAGGTGAAGTGATTAAACGTTTTTTCAGCTCCTAGATGAAGCTGAGTAAAACTACTTATATCTTTTTTATAGTAACGTTCCAACTCCGAAGTAAACTCTGACCATTTTTGCTGCCGGCTTGACTCATAATTTCGAAAGTAACGTAAACGACAGGTATTAGCCCAACGATGTTTCTTTAACATTTGAGCGATATGGTGCCCTCCAAACATCGATCCTTCCACGACGTACATCGCACCAAGAGCTTGGGCTTCATTATCAAAATAGATATCATGCTCTCTAGCGTTACATTCACTCCAAATAACTCCATTTTCATGGATATCACCTCTCAACCACTGAAGCTTTTCCCGTCCAATAGACAAACGCTTTGTAGTGGGGAACTTGATGTAATCTCTCTCAACTTGACTATTAAGATTATAAAGAGAGACGAGAATGGCATGATAAATTACTTGGCTAAACGAGTCATCCCGCACCAGGTGTGACATCGCTTTTTCTGATTCAAGGTGTAAGTCCTGGGTAGCATTTTTTAGAAGCACTTTCGCTTTCACAGAGCTTTGGCACATTTTATTTTTCATACTCCTTCATAAGTCTACATTTAAATTCAATCCATCTTTCACTCCCTCACACACTATAGATATGTGGACCCTATAAGTCTGGATTGTACTTACCTTATATCAATGAGGTAGTTCGGAAAAACCGAAAAACAGTGAAAGCAACGAATTTAGAGATTCCTTTAATGAAAGCACGTTGTGTGGTTTCTTTAGGTAAGTACTAACCCCCAAATTAAAGCATTCATTAATGTCTTCTTCATGATCAGATGTAGATAACATCACTTTGGGAATTAACTTGTACTCTGGCATTTCTTGGATGTCTTTGAGTACCTCCTTTCCGCCTTTTCTCGGCATGTTAATATCTAACAAAATGATGCTTGGTGGGTATTCGGAAAACCTTAAATACTCCAGTAATTCAACGCCATCATTAACAAACTTAATTTGCTCTTCTCGCACACCGTTTTCAATCAACGCGTCATGTATAAACAACTGATCATCCACATCATCTTCAGCGATTAGAATACATTTAGCAGCTCTCAACTTACTCGCATACCGACTACGGTCAAACATGAACCTTTCCTCATTGTTAGCGGAGCAAGTGTAGCACCGTGCTCGAAAAAGGAAATATTAAGGTTATATAAATTTCTAGTGTGATTATTCTAATTTAAACCTTCAAGTGTAAAGTAAATGAAACGATAAATGTAATTAACAGTATAGCGATAGGGGTTAACAGCTTATCTGGGGCACCCCACCATTCTCTTTTCAAACATTTCTCGGTTAAGTGATTTTACTGTATTAATGATGACACTTTCAGATACGGCACTAGAAAAGTAATACCCTTGTGTCTTAGCGACTTTTACAGATTTACACTCGAGATACTGCTGGTGATTCTCAACCCCCTCAGCAACAACCTCGACACATAATGTATTTAGCATCCGAACCAAACCTCGAAAAATTGCAGCCCCCTTACCACTTTCTGTAACTTGAGAAGTGATTGATTTGTCTATTTTTACGATATCTATTGGAAAATGAAGTAAATGAGAAATAGAAGAGTACCCAGTTCCAAAGTCATCTAACGCAATATTGCATCCCAACTGATGTATTTCAGTGAGTGTCTTAATTATCTGGGGCTCGTTTTCTAACAGTGCCGTTTCAGTGATCTCAAAGGTAAGTGCGTTAGCCCATAAGTTTTCCTGCTTTAATGTAGCTGAAATAAATTTAACAAGTGCTTTGTCTCTGAGTTGAACTGGTGAAAGGTTAATTGAAAGCCCTACGCCCGTGCCAAGTCCTGCTTTAAATCTTGCAAACTGCGCCATGGCTTGTGAGATTATCCATCGACCTAGTGGGTTAATTAACTTGGATTCTTCCGCAATAGGGATAAATTCGTTTGGATCACACGAAGTTTCACCAGATGGCCATCTGATCAATGCTTCTAGCATAACAACCTGTAAACTTTCAGTATCAACAACAGGCTGAAAGGCCAATTGAAATGCATTTGAACTGAGTGCAACAGTAAGCTCGTGCTCTATCTTAAACTTGCGCTGGAATGTTGTTTCCATATCTGATTGAAATATACACACCGCACTATCTGACATGGCTTTCGCTCTAAAAAGTGCAATATCAGCAAAGCGTATTAATGACTCTGCTGTTTTGCCATGAGCGGGGAAAAGAGAGACTCCAACATTGACATCGCAAGTCTGTGCTTTTTCGTCAATAAAGTAAGCTTCTTTAAGCTTTCTCAGTATTCTCTCAATTTCCAGTTTAAGCTGAAGGGGACTTTTTTGTGACACGATGAGACAGGCAAATTCGTCTCCACCAGAGCGGCTTACAACATCTTCTTGTGCCATTTCAGTTTGTAGACGCGCACTGAATAATTGCAATAGCTTATCACCAGTGTCGTGCCCAAGTAGGTCATTAATACTCTTAAAGTTTGCAATATCGAAAAATGCAATACCCGCACACTTGTACCGCCCTGGTCCTGCCGTTACAACTCTGTGACAAGCATCTTCAAAATAGTGGCGGTTAAACATGCCAGTCAATTTGTCCCGCTCCGCCATGGATTTAATCTTTATGTAATTGTGATACAGCTCTGTTTCAAGCTCTTTGCGTCGTTCAGCTTGGACGATAGCGCGCTTGAGCTGACCCGCTGTCACTTCATTTTTGCACAGAAACTCCTGCACTCCTAAATCCAGACATTGAAGTAACAAATCTTCATTGTGGTGGTTACTTATCATTATGATGGTTAAATTACATACAGCCTGTACTTTCTTTATTTCCAATAACAGCTCTGTTCCATTTTTAACTGGCAAGTAATAGTCTAACAACAATAAGTCAAACTGGGTTTCGTTAAGAGCGTCTACAGCTTCGTCTACAGTCTCGACTTCTACTAGCTGATATTGCAGATTGCTTTTTTTTAATGACCGGCTAACTGCCATACGATCTACTTTATCATCGTCAACTAGCAAAATTTTCATTGAATATCCTTAGCGCAACATAGACTATATTCATTCTGGAGTGATGTTTTGTTTTTCACTAATAACCAAAGCTAGGATGGTCATTGGAACAGCCTACTTTTCAATATTTTTATGTGAACTACTATTTATTTATAGCCTGCATTAGTCCGTTAGGTGAAATAGTTTTGTGTGAAACTCGCAATTCAATACTTTCTTACTAAGCTCTGTGCGTGAATTAAGTTTGGCTTATATTCGTCCCAGCTAAGGAAAGATAGAATGAAAGAACTACCATCAGATATACCTTTACTAAAAGGTTGCACCATTGTCATCATCGGCAGCAACCACCAATCGTTTCACTTATTGGAAGCCGAAATATATCAGCTGGGGCGAGTGCACCGTTTCACAAATCACTTGTGGGCAGTTAACTTTATGAAAAAGCATCATCCAGACGTCATTATCGTGCGTAACACATCTTGTGAAATTACAGTATATCGATTATTACAAAAGCACTTCTGTCCGCTTGTTACACCAACAGTTCTTATCACTCCTAAAGTTGAAAAGGTAAAGGGGGCGCTTGGTTGGCACGCAGGATTGGTTGATGTGGTAAGTGATGTTGTATCTAGCAAAATATTAAAGCAGAAGATTGTCAATTTATTACATCATAAGCTACCACCAGAATTGATTACACCTTGTTCATATTTAGATGACATGACGGGGGCTTTTAATCGGGCAGTATTCGACAAAGACATTGATAGAGCCATACTTTACCATCGCAGTAGTAACAAGCCGATTAGTGTTATGCTATTAAACTTTGATTATTTTTGTCAGTTTAATGCCGCGTACGGATATAAAAAGGGAGATGATACGATACGTATCTGCATTCAGAGTATGCAAATGCAAATTAGGCGGCCTTATGACGCACTATACCGTTATGACACAAATACATTTGCACTAGTGGCACCAAACACCAACAAAGCAAATGGCCGAGTTTTGGCAAACAAACTTCTACAGTCTCTGTTTTCATCCCAAATAGAGCATAAAAATTCACCCGAACACTATGTGACGGCGAGTATTGGAGGGGTGACACTGGACACCGCAATAGCTGTATCCTCTGCTGATGAATTGCTCATGTCAGCGGATAATGCATTACTGAGTGCTAAAATCGCGGGGAAAAACAGAGTCGCATGGCTTTAGCGCTGTAGAAGTAATAATAACTGCTCTTTAGTAAATGGCTTAGTAAGGAAACCATCACAGCCTAACACTAGACATTTTCGTTTCGTTGTCTCATAGGCATCAGCAGAGAGCATAAAAACCTTAGGTCGATAAGGTAAACTAAGTTGCTTTAACTGCTTTAGTACCTCTAAACCATCCATTCGTGGCATGTTGATATCCAATAAAATAATATCATAGGGATTTTGCTTAATAAGCTTTAATGCCTCTAATCCATCTTTTGCTTTGTGCAAACTTGTACAACAGGGCTCCAGCATCTTTTCACCCACAATCAAGTTGATGGCATTGTCATCAACTAGCAAAACTAGACCAAGCTCCACATTTGAAATGCTTGTACGCTCTTTTGAGAAAATCTCTTCTGTATGCTTTGCAACCCGAGCCGGTATTCTCACAGCCACCTCTGTTCCCTGACCGACAGTGGACCTAATGGAAAACTCTAAATTGAGGAGTTCACATAGGTGTGAAACAACATCTAGACCTAACCCCGTGCTGTTTACATCATGAGAACGGTTTTTTGTTTCTTGCTCAAAAGGCTGCAAAACATTATTTACGTCTTCAATCCCTACACCGGTGTCTTGGATTAAGATTAAACAAAAAGCGTCAGATTGAACTGTTGATATTGTTACACAACCTTCATTAGTATATTTGATAGCATTGCTCACGATATTACTTAGTACTTGAAGTAATCTCACTCTATCCGTGTCAACAACCATATTTAGGCACTCTTTAGTGTTCACAGAAAAAGTAAGGTTTTTAGCTTTCGCTGTTTTGGCAAACAGAAAATGAAGATGGCTTAGTACACTTGAAAGTGATACAACTTCTATACTTAGCGCTAATTTACCGGCATCAATTTTAGCTAATGTTAATATGTCATTGAGAATGCGCTGAAGCTGCTCGCCACAATTCAATATTGTATTCAAATCCTCTTTTATATTCTCATTGGTCGTATCAGCCAAAAGAGACTCCGTAACACCTAACATTCCGAATAGAGGAGTTCGAATCTCATGAGACATTCGAGCGAAAAAGTTATCTCTGGCTGATAACGCATCAATGGCTTTTTGCTCATTTACCTTTAACTTTGTCACGTCAGTATGAGCACCAATCATTCTTGTCGGTTTGCCATTGTCATCACGAATAATAAGTCCACGGCAGCGGATCCAAACAGTATGACCTAATGCGTGGCGATATCTAACGATTTGATCATAAGGGTAACTAGGGTCTTTTAGGTGCTTATCATAATTATCAAGAGCTGACTTAAGATCATCTTGGTTAATGATATCTTGCCACTCTGAAGAACAATGCTGTTTAGTTGATGGATCGTAGCCGAGTGTAGTCCAGAACTTCGGACTCATCCACTCCTCTTCGGGCTGCTCTAAATTCCAGTACCAGAGGCCATCCAAAGACGACTCTTGAATGAAATTAAAAATATGCCTGTTTGTCATTACTTTATGATAAAGCTCGTTTTCCAATCGATTCATTGTTTTTAGCTTTGTGTTCTTCGGTCATTACAAATATTAGTCAAGAGAAGACCATGTAGCTAAATTCATTATAAAATTTTTACATCAACGATGGATCGTGCAAGCTTAATGCAAAGCAATCACTTATAACTAAATGCAACTCTTGGATGTGTTGCTTTTTAGCAACACCCCTCTTTTTTCTCTGATATTTTTTAGAATACTTCTGTTTTCCGTCAGTTTACTGACCTCTCAGCCCCTTCTATAGCGATTTCATTAAAATGAAACGACACTTTAACATGTTGATTTTTAAATTGGTTTTATTTTTTCTGGTTCCTTAGAAAAGATAAGTAAAAATTTTCGATATTTTTATAAAATTTTTTTTGCCAGCTCAACTTAAGAGCAAATGTGAATAACTATCGCATGAAGATCAACCGCTTTAGACTCGCTTTATATCATAATCTTTTTAGGTTGTTTCTTTTAAGCGACAGTTTAACTAATTGAAAATAAGTAACTTTTAATCTTGCCAATAAGTCACCTGTTGCTAAATGGCAACAATCTCACTGAATACATTCTTAATGAAAATCCACCTTTGTTTTTAATGTTTTGATTTTTATTACCTTTTAAACTTTGGCATCAAAGTTGGAATAGTTATCTCGAAAGCAAAAAACATTCGCTTCAACACAAATCAATGTAGAGAAGTAGAAACGACAAGTTTAGAAATATGAGAGGAACTGATTATGAAAAACGTATTAGCAGCACTATCTATCGCAGGTCTATCAATGGTTTCAGCATCAGCACTCGCTGGTGGCGATTTTGAAAAACTAGATACTGATGGCAACGGTTCAATCAGTGTAACTGAAGCAAGCGTAAGCACTTC
>NZ_JAKKCW010000032.1:0-11224 GCF_021728455.1 Pseudoalteromonas sp. L23
ATAGCGACCATTTCTAGTTCATATTGCTGAGGGGTTTTGTCTTTAAGCATGGTGAACTCCCTAAACTCACTACGCTTATTAGATCAAAGGGCTAGATCTGTGTCCAGCCCTTTTTCAACAGTCTGAAGCCCCGTTGTCGGGGCTTTTTTAACAAATTAGCCAATATCCCTCCGTCACAACAAACTAGTTGGGCGCTTTTGCATCAACAGCAATCGCTTTTGCAACTAGCGTTTCAATACAAAAGATGGTTTCAGAACTCTTATCATCAATCACCTTGTCGTCCATTGCGATACTGAGTTTTTCATTCAATGTCTTACCCACCAGTTTCACGCTATTTTGTTTACACCACTTACGATATTTTGCCATTAGTGGAGCATGCGCCTTTTCCAGTAAATAAGCATGCTCAACCGTATCTATCGCAGAGTGTTTTACCACGGCGCACAGATGCGAGATACGTTCACGGGTCGAGTTATGATCAGAAACATTGCTACATACCTGCACCGCCAATTTGTCGCTTGGCGCTTTGAGCCACTTACCAACAGGAAACGCCATACGCTTTAGCAAAAACGCCAGAGGTGCTGCGGTAAAGTTATCGCAAAATGCATAAATAGCCTTACTTGCTTCGTTAAGACAATGATCTAAGGCAAACTTTACCAGCGGTAAGTCCCCTTGCTGACGGCCATCATCCTCGTATTTTTTTAACACACACGAGGCGATATAAAGAAAGCTCAAGACATCTCCTAATTTTGCAGAGAGCATTTCTCTACGTTTTAGTGAACCGCCTAGCTTTAACATAGCGATATCACTATACACAGAAAGCGCTTGGCTCAACCATGTTAGCCGTCGGTAATACGCCGCCACATCACCACTAACTGGCGCACGTTCGAAACGTGCTAGTGTGAAGCCATTAAAAAACGCCTTGAGCCCATTCACAGAGGTATGCTGCAAGTGTTTGCAAAGCACTTCATCAAACTCTTTCAAAGCGATTAATTGATCCTCTTGCTGTACGATACTCATTTCTTTCAATATGAAAGGATGGCAACGCGTCGCACCTTGACCAAAAATCATCAAGCTTCGAGTTAAGATATTGGCGCCCTCAACGGTAATAGAAATCGGCATCCCCATATAATTGTGAGCAAGATAATTCATTTCCCCCATTTGAATGGCTTTTCCGCCATGAATATCCATCGCATCATTTAATGCCACCCTTGCATGCTCTGTGAGATGATACTTGGCAATCGCAGTGACTACCGAAGGGCTTTGCTTTAAATCAATTGCCAACGCAGTGGTTTGTCTCACCGCTTCAATGAGATAGCTATAGCCGTAAATTCTGGCTAACGCGCTTTGCACTCCTTCAAAGGCAGAGATAGGTACACCAAATTGACGACGGACACCGGCGTAAGCCGAAGTCGTTCTGGCACTTAATTGAGCGGTCCCCGCGCTCAGCGCAGGCAAAGATATCCCCCGCCCAGCACTTAAACACGACACCAACATGCGCCACCCTTTGCCGATACCTGCCTGTTCGCCTATCACCCAAGCCATTGGAATAAAAACATCTTCACCACTGGTTGTACCATTCATAAAGGCTTGCCCCAGCGGATTATGTCGCTCTCCAGTTTTTACGCCTTCATGTGCCGTAGGAATAAGTGCACAAGTGATCCCAAGCTCTACTTTATTTGAAAGCAATTGATCCGGGTCGTAAACCTTAAACGCAAGTCCTAATACATCAGCGACGGGCGCCAGCGTGATGTATCGTTTTTGCCAAGTTACCGCAAGTCCAATTTGCTTTTCTCCCTCAAATTCACGCTCACACACAATCGCAAAGTCTTGAATGCTACCAGCATCCGATCCCGCCTCTGGAGAGGTCAATGCAAAACAAGGTAGCGCCTCACCCGAGGCAAGCTTTGGCAGCCAAGTATTCTGCTGATCATTGGTACCGTAATGAAGCAGCAGCTCTGCAGGGCCTAAACTATTTGGCACCATCACGGTCACTGCAGTAGATAAACTACGACTGGCTATTTTTGCTACGATGGTGGAGTTCGCCTGAGCACTAAATTCCCGACCACCAAAAGCCTTTGGAATAATAAAAGCAAAAAAGCCCTTTTCTTTTAAAAATTGCCAAACTTCTTCAGGCAGGTCTTGAGCCTCAGATATTTTTTCTTCATCAAGCATTTTTAGCAGCGTGTGTAATTCGCTATCTATAAATGCCTGTTCTTCATCGCTCAGCTTTGGTTTATCATTACTTAACCACTTTCGCCAATTCGGCTTACCCGAAAACAACGCGCCATCCCACCAGATACTCCCTGCTTCCATCGCTTCTCGCTCGGTTTGGGAGAGTTCAGGTAATGATGTTTTGAAATAATTAAAGAGCGGTTTAGTGATCAACTTAACCCTGATATCACGGACACAAAATACCACCACTATGGCCAATATCACCAATAAAACTAAAGTCATATGCACTCCTTTTTGCAGGCTTCAAATACGGCCTTTTGATACAATTGACTGCCTTAATTATGGTTAATAATCACACTAACTCAACTTTTATCTGCGCTCGCATCTCTTTGTTTGTCCATCGCAAAATTGTCGTTTTCAAGTCGTCCTGCTATTATTCTTGCCACCACAGCAAAAAATGATGCTTTGCTGCGCGTAAAAGCCGCGCTCACTACGATTAGTTGTTCATACGACTACTAATTGGATTAATTTTAGCAGTTAACCCAATTAGCGTAGCTGGCTATAGATACTGAAATGCCGTCTAGCGTTAATTCGGCTCGTGTATTCATTAAAACAACAAGTGAACCCTATGAAACCAAGATTTAAGTTAAGTGTTGGCGCACTCATTGTTGCCAGTACTTTTGCACTCTCTGCCTGCAAATCCACTGAAACTACAAATAAAGCGTTATCAGAAGCCGATGCAGTAGCATTTTTAGATAAGGCGTCAGAACAGTTGGTTGACCTTAACTTCCGCTCTAGCCGCTCAGCTTGGATTTACGCGAACTTTATTACTCACGATACCGCTTCATTTGCTGCGGACGTGAATGAGGAATACACCGCTGCGCTCGTGGAGCTTGCTAACCAAGCTGCACAATTTGATGGCTCGACGTTAAACGAAGATACTCGCCGCAAGCTTGACAAATTGAAGCTAAACCTGACATTACCTGCACCAAAAGATGCTGACAAAACAGCGGAACTTGCAAAGCTCACTGCAGAGCTTGATGGTATGTACGGCAAGGGCAAATACTGTAAAGATGATGGCACTTGCCTAAGCCTTGGCGACATGACGGCTAAGATGGCGAATAGTCGCGACTATGAAGAGCTTTTAGACATCTGGCAAGGTTGGCGAGAAGTGTCAAAGCCGATGCGTCCACTCTATGAAAAGCAAGTGGTACTTACCAATGAAGGTGCTAATGAGCTTGGCTACGCAGACACAGGCGCCATGTGGCGCAGTAAGTACGACATGCCAGCGGACGACTTTGCAAAAGAACTTGACCGTACTTGGAACCAAGTAAAGCCGCTATATGATTCGCTGCACTGTCATGTTAGAGCCAAGCTTGGCGAGAAATACGGCGAAGATAAAGTGCCTCAAGACCAGCCTATTCCTGCACACTTGCTTGGCAATATGTGGGCACAAAGCTGGGGCAATATCTATGACTTAGTCGCGCCAGAAAACGCAGATCCGGGTTATGATGTAACGGCGCTACTGGCTAAACACAATTACGACGAAATCAAAATGGTAAAAGGTGCAGAAAAGTTCTTCACCTCTATGGGTTTTGCCCCATTACCTGAGACTTTCTACGAACGTTCTTTATTTATTAAACCACAAGACCGCGACGTACAATGTCATGCATCAGCTTGGAACTTAGATGCCAAAGACGACCTACGCATCAAAATGTGTATCCAACGTACAGGTGAAGAGTTCTCAGTTATCCACCATGAACTAGGCCATAACTTCTATCAGCGCGCTTACAATCAACAGCCTGTGTATTACCAAGAAAGTGCCAACGATGGCTTCCACGAAGCTATCGGCGACACCATCGCGCTATCTGTAACACCTGGCTACTTAAAGCAAATTGGTTTGTTGGATAACGTACCGGATGAGTCAAAAGATATCGGTCTATTGATGAAGATGGCACTCGACAAAGTTGCATTTATTCCATTCGGTCTACTTGTCGACCAATGGCGCTGGAAAGTATTCTCTGGTGAGATTTCTCCAGCAGAGTACAACCAAGCGTGGTGGGAATTAAGAGAGAAATATCAAGGTGTTAAAGCACCAATTTCACGTACAGAAAATGACTTTGACCCAGGTGCAAAATACCACGTACCTGGTAATGTGCCTTACACTCGTTACTTCCTAGCGCATATTTTGCAGTTCCAATTCCACAAATCACTTTGTGAAATTGCTGGAAGCAAAGAAGCCATTCACCGCTGTTCTGTTTACAACTCGAAAGCAGCTGGTGAGCGTTTAAATGCCATGCTTGAAATGGGCAGCAGCAAACCTTGGCAACAAGCACTTAAAACGCTAACAGGTAAAGATGAAATGGATGCAACAGCAGTACTTGACTACTTTGCACCATTGCAAAAATACCTAGATGAGCAAAATAAAGGCCGTAATTGCGGCTGGTAATTGCTAGCAAATAGAGATTCAGAAACGGGCACACTCAATCGTGCCCGTTTTATATTGGTTTAATTTTGTTACAGTTCAGTAACTTCCTTTTTTAGCGCCAATCATATACGCTCAAATCAAAATCAGCCTACCGCTCTGGCGGTGAGGTCTGTGTTGTCACATGCAAGGATCCTTATGAATATAAAAAGAATTGGCCTAATAGCCATCTTTGAATTGCAACGCTTGTTTGCAACGAAACGCGGATGGATAGCCATCGCCGCATTTGTTTTGGTTTGGTATGCTATTTTGCGCTACGCCATTGCAGAAGCGGTATCCATTGTCAGCGACCCCAACTTCAAAAATATGATCCAGAGTTTTTCCGGCGTCGTTGGTATGCATCGTATTGCCCAGTGGCCTGAAATGGAACTTGCACTGTACTTAGTTTGGTCAATCTTTTTATTTCCTCTTTTTGTGATCTTTTCAAGCGCAGATCAAACTGTAGAAGATAGAACCCGCGGCACACTGAGATTTCTAACCCTGCGCACATCTCGCGCGGAAATTGTTGTTGGCCGCTTTGTTGGGCAGGTATTCAATACGTTGCTGCTCATAGCGATTTCTGCTGTAGGTGCTTGGATATTAATGGTGGTGCGCGACCCAAGCTTGTGGCTCACAGGGCTAAGTCGAGCGACATTAATTGTTTTAGAGCTAACGCTTATTACTGCGCCATTTATTGCCCTGATGTCTGTTGCTAATCACTTTGCTAACTCAAGCAAAATGAGTATGATTTACGCAATTTTAACCTACTTAACGCTCGCTACTTTGGTCGCTTTTGCACTTGAGTACAGCGCTTACGCGGAGTATCTGTTTTATCTTTTTCCTGGATTCCAAGGCACAGAAACCATCGCACAAAATATCAACCTCTCTCGCTTTGCCACACCGGTGCTGCATAGCCTCGTGTTAATTGCAATTAGTTGTGAACTATTAAGAAGGCGCACGCTATGAGTAGCATTATTGAAGTTAATAATTTAGTGAAAGAGTATGGACGAAAGCGCGCACTAGATAACGTATCTTTTACCCTAAACGCAGGTTCACCCATTGCGCTTGTTGGCCCAAATGGTGCGGGTAAAACCACCCTTTTTAGCACACTTTGTGGGTATCTAAATGCAGATGCAGGCAATGTTCAGATTTTAGGTCACAAACCTGGCAGCGCTGCACTTTTTGGTCGCCTTGCCGCACTTCCACAGGATGCTCAGCTTGATCCAAGGTTTTCTGTCAGTAATCAGCTACGTTTATACGGACAACTTCAAGGTTTAGATGCGAAAGCGGCCGAGAGTGAAACGCACAGAGTGCTTGCGCTTGTAGACCTCAAAGACTGTTATCACGCCAAACCTCATGAGTTATCTCATGGCATGCGAAAACGTATCTGTATTGCCCAAACGCTACTTTCAAAGCCTGAAATTGTACTACTTGACGAAGCCACGGCTGGATTAGATCCCGTGAATGCTCGTGAGATCAGAAACCTAGTAAAAAGGCTTCAATCTGAAACGACTTTTATTTTGAGTTCACACGATTTAGTAGAACTCGATGATTTGTGCGATCAGGTATTACATTTACAGCATGGTAAATTAACCGCAGTTGACCGCATCCAAGAAGCGGAACTTGCCACGCTGACAGTAAAACTTAAAGAGTCTGGCACCGGTAGTCACATAGCGCTTTTGAAAACCTTACAAGGCGTTGAAGAGGTGACAGTAAATGCCAGTGGCGCCCTGCTTATTGAGTACCGTAGCGGCCAACAGGTTGATATTGACGTACTCCAACTTTGCCGTGAACAGGGTTGGCGTTACAAGTCGTTAGTTAATGGTAAAACACTAGAAGATGAACTGTTCGGCTAGCGCACGGTTAGTTTAGTAAATTAAAAAAGCCTGCATCTTACAGGCTTTCTTAAATGATTTATAACTTCGCCAGTAACAAAGAGCCGGGTCGAGGTAAGCGAGGTAATATTGCCGGCGTTTTCGCATAATCCGCAGGTAAACGCTCTTTCAACTCGTTCACCTTTGTTTGGTTATTCAGTTTTTCGTATGCATAGTATCTTAGGATATCTTGATATGTTTGATTTTCAGCGCTGGTTACAACATCACTGTTTAATACAGCTAATGCTTTATCGTAGTCTGCCATTTCAATGTAAGCGCGTGCCAAATCAGTAGCGCTACCGATTTGAAAGCGACTTTGCATTTTTTCAGATAAACTCTCTAGTTGCTCTGCTGCCTGCTGATGTTGCCCAAGGTGCATATAAGCTGATGCCAATCTGTTTTTTAAAAATGGCGGTTGAGTAGAGCCTTCAGGAAACCAATTAGTGTAAGCGGTCAAGATTGCTTCGTGTTGACCTAGCTTATGATAGGTTTGGTCGAGCAAGGTAAAGCTTTTAACTTTGATATCCAGCTCTTCAAAACCATTCAACGAACGGCGGTTACTATGCCAATTTAAAATGTGTGAAACCGCTGCTGTTAGCTGTGCTTCATCATCCGATTTCGCACCTTTCGCCCCAGCGAGTAGTTCCTTTAATTGCTGTTGATATCGCGCAGAATTTTCACTCTTTTGTTTACTCGCTTCTTGTGTTACCTGCTTTTCAGAGACGATTTGGTTAGCAGCTAAGGCACCACAAGATAGTGCTGCCGTGATAATCATTAAATGGGATAATTTCATTTTCTTTTCCTTGTTTAGTGTTTTAACTCTTTGAATATTGAAACTTTTCGAGTGAGATACGGCTAATACTGAATGACCTAATGACGCATGTTCATACCGGTATTGATGTTCGGACAACAGTAAACTGGCCAAATCGTATCTATATTTATCACTCAGTTTTTCCATACAGCTTTCATCGCAGCTGAGTTCGATTTGTTGTCGCGCCAAATTTGCTAACAACAAACAGAATGGATTCCAAAAGAAGACGCTTTCAGTCGCACATATTAGCCATAACCAATATGTGTCCTTATGCTTGATATGCGTTAACTCATGCTCAATCACGGAATCGAGTTCTGGTCGACCTTTCATCTTAAAATCTAACCAAATGGTGTGCTGTAATGGGCCTGTCGTAATTGCTGGGGTACTCAATTCTGTAAATTTTACGGTGCAAGACGTGTGTAGATATTGATGCTCTTCACTGGTGTAGGCGCCCTTTTCGATGCCTCTTAGTAATCTTTTATACGACAACACTCTCGCTAGAAATAGTCCTCCACCTACCACTGTCAGAAATACAAACAAATTTGAAAACACTTGGTTTATGGTATAGCCAGAAAGCCAGTTTGATTCGGTTTGCAAAGTGGTTTGCTTGATGCTGTTCGGTGGAGTTGACCCTGAATCTGAAATAGAACTTACCTCAATAGTGTAAAGCTCCAGATCTATTAAAAAAGGGGGTGGGGAAAGTTGCTGCCATGGAATTAGCCAACTCAATAACCCTACTACCAACACATAAAAGCGCGTTCGTGCAGGCGCAGTTTTCAGAAAATAGCAGCTAGTCAAACTAAACATGCTGAGCAAGCTTGCGGTGAGTAAGTAATCAAACATTAGTCGCTCTCTTTCTTCTGTTTTTTGCTCTTAAGTAGGTTTTGTAAATACTCAATATCATCATCGTCTAAACTCTCTTCTTTAATGAAATGAGCTATCAGGCTGCGTGAACTACCTTTAAAAAAGCGATCCATAAAACGCGGTGTTGCCTGCTGTGAAAGCGCTTGCTGAGTCACTTTTGCTTGATAGACGATTGACCTCCCCTGCTGACCACAGCGCTCGACCGCACCTTTTTGCTCTAGTCGATCTACGATTGTTTTGACTGTGTTATAAGCCACTTTTTTTGTTCTTGTATCATCTGCAAGAAGATATTTATGAAGCTCACTGGCAGTACATGCATTTTGTTGCCAAAGTAACTTCATCACGTCTAATTCAAATTCACTTAGTTTCACTTATCACCTCTACCACTACATTTGTAGTTTTAAACCACTACAAATGTAGTGGTTAGTACCCATGAAGTCAACTAGAAATTTTTGGTGGGACACAGAAGGTGAAACCTTTACATGAAAGCCGTATTACTTTGAAGGAAAGTGAAGACTGTGCAACAACTCCCCCAAGAAGCAGCATAAAATAGCGACGAAGGAGCGCGAGCTTGCTATTTTTCGTTCCTTGGTTAAAGCCTCTGTATGGATAATAACAACTCAAATTAGGGTAAAGTGAGACTCAAGTTTTAGCTACAACTAAAGCTCTCTATGTTGTAGTTCTATTGATCGCTGACACCCACCACTAATGTGTTAAAGGTTCTATTGATCGCTGACACCCACCACTAATGTGTTAAAGCGTTTGTATGGTATTGATTACCCGTGGTGTCGACGAATGTGCTTAACTAAGCCCGCTTGATTAAACTCAAGTGAAACAATATTGGTTTTACTATATTCAATAGTTTTATCTAAATGAGCAGGTTTTACTTTACCTGATTCGGTCATTTTTACAAAGACGACATTAGCGCCAACCATTACCTCATTTATTTCTATTGAACTATAAATGACTTCATCTTTTAATTTATTAATCATATCCTCTCGGAGTTTAGATTTATCTGTATAAGTAAATTTAAATTTGACGTGTTCATCGATAAAGTCATCAGAAAGCAGTGAGATATAGTTTTCTATCTCTTTAATTGTTGTATTTGGCTGTTGACGCGCATTTTTTGCCGCTACAAATACTTTTGCTTTCTCAATTAGTTGCTCTGACGTGAAATTATCGTGTGCACTACTAGAAAATGAAAAAAGAAAACAAAATAACACTAATATAAATTTATTCACGGTTCTTTCCTGATATACCTAGGCATATTGACTCCCACATGGCACTTGTCTCCACTTCTTCGTGGGTTAGCTTAAAGCCAATGCCATAATTAGTTTGTCAAATAACTAAACAGCAGAGGCTAACATGAACAAACATAACATATTTTTCATTGGCTTAGGTATTTATAAAGAGCTTGTTAAAGTCGCTTAACGAGGCGCCCAACCCGTTCATTTTGATCAAGAGTCAAATCGCTGACACCCACCACTAATTTGCACCTTCCTAAGATACCGCCTACGCTTTAATTCTGCACTCAAAGGATTGAGGAAAACAAACTATGGCTACAGCCCGTAAAAAGCAAATCAGTTTAACCGACACCAAATATTACCACTGTATCTCCCGTTGCGTAAGGCGTGCGTTTCTGTGCGGCGAAGATAAATTTACTGGCAAATCATACGAACACCGCCGGGATTGGGTTGAAGAAAAGTTATTGATGTTGGGGTCTGTGTTTTGTATTGATATTTGCGCTTATGCGGTGATGAGTAATCACACTCACATTGTTTTATATGTTGATGATAAAAAAGCTAAGCGCCTGTCGGATAAAGCGATTGTAATACGATGGCACAAGTTGTTTAAGGGCAATTGGATAAGCCAAAAGTTTACTGAAGGTAAGCCACTCAATGAGTCGGAGCGATTGATACTCAATGAGCATGTCGCCAAGTACAGGGAAAGGCTCGCAGATATTAGCTGGTTTATGCGCGTACTTAACGAAGACATCGCCCGCCGAGCAAATAAAGAAGATAATTGTACAGGCCGTTTTTGGGAAGGACGATTTAAATCCCAAGCATTACTGGATGAGGCGGCATTGGCTGCTTGTCTAGCCTACGTAGACCTAAACCCCATTAGAGCCAAAATCGCCGCAACGCCTGAAACCTCAGACTACACCAGCATCAAAAAGCGCATCGACCACGCTAAGCTGGGCAAACAACCAAAAAGCCTACTACGTTTTGCTGGCAGCCCGCGAAAACATATGCCTAAAGGCCTACCTTTTGAACTCAAGTCCTATATTGAATTAGTTGAGCTCACGGGCCAATGTATTCGAGTCGATAAACGCGGGTATATCAATGAAGCACAACCGATTCTTACTCGACTCAATATAGAACCTGAAAACTGGATAAAACTCACTACGAAATTTTCTCGGGTATTTCACGGTGCAGTTGGTCGAGAACGAACAATAACCGCTTACTGTGAAACACTGCAAAAACGACGGCGGACGAATCTAACAAACTGCGAGCGCTTGTTGGCTTAGCAGAACTCACATCCTCAATTCTAGAATTTCTTACTCCTGTATTTACAGCGCGTTGTCGTGCGCGATAATCCAATTTTAGTTTAGCGATCCGCTTATCCGCCAAAGGTCACCCTATCTAAAAACACTTTTGTCCCTACTCTTTAAGTGTTTCCGTACTTTTTAATCTCACTTTGCCAGCATAGATACAAACAATGATGGGTGTCATCAATGATTCTATTTTAGAAATGGCTGCCCTTCTTTCTACTCCCTTTGCCAGCATAGGTACAAATAATAGTGGGTGATGAGATGGACGCTCCCAAATCGGCGTCAATGCGCCAAACTGATAGTTGCAAACACAGTTATTAGGAGAGTCCATCATGAATAACGTTAGCACGCTTTCAATTGTTCTAGCAAAAAATGTATTCCAACTTTTATCGTTTGATAAGCAAGGTAATAAATGTTTTTCCAGAAGGTTAGATAGAGCAAAGCTCTTGCAAACATTGACCCAATTACCTGCTTGTAATGTTGTTATG
>NZ_JAKKCW010000033.1:0-10905 GCF_021728455.1 Pseudoalteromonas sp. L23
TTCGATAAGTTTCAGCCATTGCTCTGCGGTTTTGTGTTTAGGCATGGTCAGCTCCGAATTGAGATCAGAGCTGTACTTTATAGGCTGAGCGTATTCAGTAGCTAGGTGTGGTTCTGGCGACGCTTACGTTAGAACAGGCAGCTTTTCTGGTGCACTTAAAGACAATAGTTTAATTAGGGGTATCCAATCAAGGGTTATTAAAGGTCTAGAGTTTACTTTTTAGTTTACATAGCTTTTGAGTAGTCACAGCGTTAAATGCCTCACCCTGTTTCTTCTAAATTTAAATGGGTGTCTTTTTAGCCGCTTTCGCTTTAGCCGTACTTTAGCGTAGAAAAGCAAAAACCAAAGTGGAGCGAGTCCACTTTGGTTTAAGATAAACAGAACTAGCAATTACTGCTCAGTAGCCCTTTTTTAGTCTTCTAGTATCGCTTTGTACAAAACGATATTTCTTTGCAAGTGCTCTTTCCTTGTCTCTCTTATCTTTTAGGCTGGCGTTGTTTCTTTGATGTTCACTTCTTAGTTTTATGAAGTTGTTGAAGCGCCTAACTTCAAGTTCGCCACTCTCTATCGCTTGCTGAACAGCACATCCGGGCTCATTTTGATGTGAGCAATCACTGAAGCGGCAAGCGCTTTCTAACACTTCAATTTCTGCAAATGTTTTACTGATCCCTTGTTGGCAATCGGCTAGTTGGATCTCCCTCATTCCTGGTGTATCGAGCAACACTGAGCCATTGTCCATAAAATGTAACGAGCGAGAGGTTGTCGTGTGCCGCCCTTTTGCATCATCTTCACGGATTGAACCGGTGAGCTGCTCTTTACACTCTAACAGCGTGTTCACCAAGCTGGACTTACCCACACCTGATGAGCCTACAAATGACAACGTTTTGCCCTCGCTACACCAAGCTTTTAGGCACTCAACGGAGCTCGGCTCCAACGCATTTATCACTTCGACTGTCAAAAATGGATCCAACTCCTGAACGAGTTGTACTTGCTGTTGCCAACAATCGACCAAATCCTTCTTGGTCAAAACAACAATTGGCTCCACTTGAGCTTCGTTAGCCAGTGCTAAGTAACGTTCGATCCGGTTTAGATTAAAATCCTGATTTAGCGAGCAAACAATAAACAGGCTATCGATATTTGCAGCTATCAATTGCTCCGCGACTTTACTGCCCGCAGCTTTCCTTGAAATAACCGATTTGCGGGATAATAGCCTAATAAATTGATAATTTTCATCCAACAAAACCCAATCACCAACCGTCATACTAGGCAGTGAAACATGAGTAGCTAAAGAAATTTGTCGTGATTGCAACTGGATTAAATAATTACTTCTGTGGTGCGCTATCACGCGGCCAAGATTTGATGATTCTAGTTCTGTTAGTGTCAGTTGCTGTTGAAAAAATGCTTGCCAACCAAGCTGTGTTGGCGAATAAGATGTATTCATTATAAAATCTCAAAAATGCAGAAAGACTGCAAAAATCAAGCAGGGTTAATGAATATCATTGACCCCGGATAAGCCCATTAGGCATCACACCGGGTAAAAGGAGTAAAAAATTTAGAAAAGACGAAAGTTAAAGTCTACTAATCACACCTAGCTACAACTTTTACCGGGTGGCTCAATAAAACAATCATCAAATTCTCCTTAAACTTTTTTTGAATACCACCGTAGAGTAGCACTGAAGATAAGCTAGGTAAACTACGTATTTTGCGATATCCGGACTAAGCCATTTGCAGTATGAAAAATGTTTTCAAACTAATAACACCTTCCAATTTAGCCACATCGTAAAAGAAAACATCGTTTATTTAATCTTTTTTTAACACAACTCACCTAACATAGGTAAGACCCAGCCTTTGGAACTAAGTTTATAAATCAAACCAATCCAAAAGCAGTAAGCATAACAATTCTAAAGCTAGGGTAAAAAGCCTGTATTTGATGTGGGTTGTGGGTGCTAAGGTCTATAAAAACATACTTTCTAATATAAAAGGATTATTTCTATGAAATTTCATTCAATCGCCGCAGTAGTAAGCTTAGCGTTATGTAGTGCAACATTTACTGTTGGTGCTACTGAACAAGAAGAAAAAACCGCGACAATCGGTGAGCAGATTTTAGATAAAGTAAAAAGTAAATTACTATCGGGGTTTGGTTCACTTTTAGCTGATGCTGTATTTGGTTCTGGTGGGCCACAATACGTTATGCTGAGCGAAGAGAGCCTGCAGGCAATACAAGAGCGCGTTAGAGAAGAAATTGTACGTGATGCGGAGTTCGACTTTCTTTCTGAGTTTAGAAGCGTTGAAGCAAGCTTAAAACACTATGGCGATACCGTAAAATACAATGGAGAAGACCCTGTATTACTTGGTGGATTATTACTAAAAGCTAACGATCTGATAAATCACCGAGCTTTAAATAGTAGCTACAATGATGACTTTTTCTACCTTGCAGACACCTATGCCTTAGCAGCATCGGTTGTAGTGGCAGTGTATACTGAGCGTTATTTGGCTGGCATGGTGCCAAAAACAACCGTCGTTACCGCAGCTAAAAATCTAGCGGATCAGTTAAGCATAATGCTGGCACAGAAAAAGCAGGCGGACTTGCCACTTAGAAGCGGCTGTGAAGCACCTGACCCTTATTCTCAAATCGTTGAATATAAATGCTGGCTTAAAGACCCGTATGGTAACTATTTAGCATCGTACGTGGTAGAGCCACAATATCCAGATGATGTTGAATACTGGAATCGCAAAAAATCCCAAGCTGAAACAGAATACAGGCAAACCAAATTTAACAAAATTCAGGCTGTTATTGATCAACTAAGAAGCCTATAGAAAGCCAATGGAGTAAGATGGTTTAGTTACCTCTAAACCATCTTACTTTTGTTATCAAAGGGTAACACATTGCCACTGATTACTTGCTTTACAACGCCAGCATTAAAATCTCTTTCGCCTTCGCTAAATCAATATCGCCGTGCTCACCTAGTGCCGTCATGCCGTTCTTTTCTAGATTAGCGATAACTTCTTGTACTGCTTTTTCGTCTAATTGATAATCAGCTAAACGGGTTTGCACCGCCATCGACTCAAAAAAGTCTTGAACTGCTTTTATTGTTTGGTCAATTTGCTGCGCTTCGTCTGCGGCTGTAATACCAAATACACGCTCACCAAGTTGCTTGATTTTCTCGGCTTTTTTGTCTCGTTGCACATACATCACCGCAGGTAATACAATCGCAAGCGTTTGCGCGTGGTCAAGGTTATACAATGCCGTTAGCTCGTGACCAATCATATGGGTTGACCAATCCTGTGGCACGCCTTGACCAATAAGGCCATTTAGCGCCATAGTTGCAGACCACATAACGTTTGCTCTTACATCATAATTGTTAGGCTCGCTTAACGCCTTTGGCCCTTCGCTGATAAGCGTTTGTAAAATACCTTCTGCAAATCTGTCTTGCAGTGGCGCATTTACTGAATAAGTTAAATACTGCTCAATCACGTGAACAAACGCATCCACTACCCCATTACTCACTTGGCGAGGCGGCAGTGAATAGGTGTATTCTGGGTCAAGTACCGCAAACTGCGGCTGCACAGTTGGTGACGAAAACGCACGCTTTTGCGAAGTTGCCTTTTTTGTAACCACTGAGTTGCCGTTACTCTCAGAGCCTGTAGCAGGTAAAGTGAGCACAGCACCAATCGGTAATGGATTGCTAAAGCTTGCGCCCTTTACCAAAATGTCCCAAGGCTCACCGTCAAAATTCACGGCTGCCGCCACAAACTTTGCGCCGTCGATAACGCTGCCGCCGCCAACCGCAAGAATAAAATTCACATTATTTTGCTTTGCCGTCGCGACCGCTTGCATTAGCGTTTCATATGTTGGGTTTGGCTCCACACCACCAAATTCCACAACCTCAACACCTGTCAATGCATTCATTGCTTGGTCGTATACACCATTATTTTTAATCGAGCCGCCGCCGTACAGTAGCAACACCTTTGCAGCCTCTGGTAATCGTGAGGTGATTTCACGCATTTGGCCTTTACCAAAAAGAATTTCGGTTTGATTTTTAAATACAAAATTAAGCATGCTCAATTCCTTACTGTTTAATATTCGGTTCTTCCGCTAACATTTCTAGCAGCTTTTCTACTAGTAATGTGTCTGAAAACGGGTTTTGCCCTGTAATTAGCTCTCTATCAACAACCACTTTTGGCTGCCATGCATTTGCAAACTGCATTTTTCCTCCAGCCTGAGACATCGCGGCTGCTGGGTAAAAGTTGAGTTTTTCGCCATTTAACGTGCTTTCAAATACTTGTTCTTCTGGGTTCGAAAATATCGTCATTTGATATCCGTCATAAATCCAGTTTTTCGCTTGAACAGGTGACTGTGTTGTTAAACTCTGATAATACGCTTTTGGTTCACTTTGTGCCGAAAGCAACGTAATTGGGCCGTGGCAAATCGCAGCTGTTGGTTTATTCTCGCGGTTAAAATGGCGCAAAATTTCACCCACCTGCGGATTATTCGCCAAATCAATTAACGGTGCGTGTCCGCCTGGAATAAATACCGCATCAAATTCGTCTAGCCCCGCAGCAAGGATCTCGCTAAAACTTGCGGTATCATTAATATCTGGCAGGTTAGCAATAAATTTCTTGATGCTTTGTAATTTAGTCTCATCACCGCCGAAGTAATTAACCGACACTGATTTTTGATCAACAGCAGGGGCATTGCCTTTTGGTGTTGCTAATATCAGTTTATATCCAGCATCCACTAAAGCCTTTGCAGGTATCCCAAACTCATTGAGGTAATAACCTGTTTCTATTGTCTCACCACTGGCAAGTTCCATAGAGGTTTCGCTCGAAAGTAACACTAATACTTCACCTTCACTTGCATGAGCGCTAAGCACATGTGTTGCACCCAATAACGATGACACCCACACCATCGTATTCACTATACTCTTTTTCATCCCGGCTCCTCATACCAGTTCAATATCGACGAGTTTAGGCGATTTGCGGACACAGGTGAATTCGGATAAATTGGTAGGAGCAATCAGAATATTTATGGCTCAAGTAATTTATGTCTCATCTCACCCAACTAAAAACCTTTGTGGAAGTATACCGCTGCAAAAATATCACCAAGGCAGCGGCCAACTTGGGGATGTCGCAGCCAGCTGTCACGGCACATATTCAAACCATGGAAGCGGTAGTAGGAAAAGCCCTGTTTGAACGCCAAGCAAGAGGGGTAAAGCCAACGCCAACAGCACATGACTTAGCGCTGCAGGTGTCTGGTCATATCGATATTTTAGAGCAGAAGATCACCTCAATTCGAGCGCGCTCCAACGCGGTGTTTGGCACACTAAATATTGCTGGCCCCGCGGAGTATTTAAGCTTTGTCTCCGGTCCACAAATCGCCAACTTATTGCAAGCGGGCAACATTAACGTGGTACTTCATATTGGCAATAAAATTAACATTTTCGACGCACTAATAAACGACACCGCCGACATCGCCATTGCCGCCTCTGCGCCAGATCCCACAAGCTTTGACTATTTAGTTCTAGACAAAGAGCAATTGTGGCTAGTGATGAACCGTTTAGAGGGCAGAGAAATTCAAGACAGCGATATTACCGCCGACTTACTCTCAAGCTATAATGTCGTCACGTACGATCAAGACTTACCTTTGGTTAGACAATACTTTGACCGTGTATTTAATGCGGGCTGCAACTCTAATGTCATCGCTATTTGCCCAGACATTAGAGCAATTGCTAACATCATTCGCTCTGGAATAGGTTACTCCGTCCTCCCCGATTATCTCTGCCGAGATCTCATAAAAGCAGGTGAACTGATCCAACTTGGCCCTGTAGGCCCTGAAAACAATATCTATCTAGTATGGAAAAAGGGCGCGTTAAAACACCCACGCATTGCTTTTGCAAAAGATGTGATCTCCGCCTTTGCTAATATTAATTATCTTTCGAATTAAAAGGTTGTAAAAAAATTATTTTCCGCAGATTTCTGCTGAGAATTCCTGTTACCTTGCTGTAAATTAAAAGAGACGGGTTGGAGCATCAATGGACTATCAAAGCCAATATCGTGACTTAACTATTTATTACGACGCACTAAAAAAAGCAACAAAGCAAAGTGAAGCGGTACCAGACACCACAGAAAAATGGCTGGCACTCGTAGAAACGACCTTATTTGAATTACAAGAGCTTGCCCATATGGAAAAGGCTTATATGCAAAAATCAAGAACGATGAATAACCTAATTGAGTTGGTATATTCCAGCGCCCCAAGCATGGACTAGCAACTACGGGTTATTGCTGTTGAGTTTTGCATTGGCAAGAGTGCTACTACTAGCACTCTTTTTTTCGCTAGAAATAGAGTTAAACAGATTTAAAGTTTGAACAGAAATTAGCTGCACATACTTTACGACGCGGATAACCTGCGAAAATTTATGTGTGTTAGGTGTACTATTGGTACACCTTCAATGTAGTAAAGATTTCCTCGGACAGTTCTGCAAACACACCGTGGATCCGCTCAGATAGCGCTTTTACATTATCGAAATCAGGGTCAGCAAGCATTAAAATTTCAAAGATTGACCACTCGGGCATAACATCTTGATCCACCCACCTAACCCCCTGTAACTTTGTCCAATATTCAATTTGAACATCCTTTGTTTGCCCAAGGAGCCAAAGTTCGAATTGCACCTCTTGATGGTTCAACACCACTGCCAATTTGAGTTTGTGTTTTTTAAGGTAATCGTTTTGTAGATAAAAGTATGTAAAGTCAATATATCCGTGTAACACGTTTGCGACTGTAAACTGGCCTTTATACTGCTTATTGAATTCAGCTCTGAGACTTTGAACAATAGAGACGAGATCCTTATAGGTTTTCTGCAGTTCGCCACTTGCAAATACCATTTTATAGGCTGGAATTCGAGCACTAAGACTTTTATTAGACATGTTGTCCTCTGAGTTTTTCAGGCACATAGACAGAATGACCCACACACGAAGCTAGCATTGCAAGGAGCCTGAGTCATCATTAGATTGCCAATATCATATCAAACAATCAAAGTCGAATGACGCTTCATATATCCCAAGCTCAAAAATCAAGAAGCAAAAATTACAAAAATCACTGACACCCACCACAAATTTCAAGCCTTCATTTTCCTAACGTCAATGCAATTAGTGATGGGTATCACCAATCCATCCTTTAGTCATTGACGCCATAGTCTCTTGTATGCGTTCTAATTCAGCTCTATTTCGGGGTGATCTTTAATACCATACATTTCTTCCATTATCTTTTTATAAAACTCTAATGGAGGCATATTCATTTCAGCCCTCCTTTCATCCACTTTATCAACTTCTGAGATTGGCATGAAAGTGACTTTACCATTTTTAATATCTGCTTGTGTGCCGTACAGTTGCTTTTGCCCCCTATGTATAAGTACGCGATCGGTCAATAATGCGACTTCTTGTCCTGATACGCCTTCATTATTTAAATATGCTCTCTTTAAGATTGGAAGCATTCTTTCTTGAAACTCAGTATCTGACGAGTGCTGTATTATAAGAAATGCTGCTCCAACCCCCTCATTTCCGACCTCAGCATGTGTTAGCCATTGTCGTTTGCTTAATATTGCTTTGAGTTTTTCAGTATTCTGATGATCAACTGATGATAATTTAGCATGAAGCTCTTTTGGAGCTTTATCCCAACCGGCATCTCCTAACTGTTTTCGTACAGCCTGATCCTGTTTTGCCATTTCAATGAGTTGAACTTGCAATGGCAAATTTATCTCAGCTGAAACAAAACAAGGAAGAAAGTAGAGTAAAAAAAGTAACCGCATTTTCAAATTCCATTTAAGCATATAACAACCTACTAGTGTAAATTCTGAATATCTCACTTATCCACAAGAGATAAAATCGCAATCATCAAGAAAATTTTATTTAATAATTTTAGCAAGTTACCAGTCAAACATTGTCATTTCTATACAATCCAAAAATTACAAAAATCACTGACACCCACCATACAAAATCACTGACACCCACCACAAATTTCAAGCCTTCATTTTCCTTACGTCAATGCAATTAGTGATGGGTATCACCAATCCATCCTTAATACATGTTGCATAGTGGTATCAACCTTAGCCGAGTTCTTTATTTGATTCAATCGTTTACTCTAAACGTCACTGTCATTTTTTACTGTGTTTTAAGAGGCTATAAGGCTGGTCTCTGTGGCTTTTTGAGGTTTAAAATGAGCTACACTTCTTAGTGTATTATTTTTTGCAACTTTTCTAGATTATGCACCAAGCAATACAATTTCCATTGCGCATTCACTTTCCCTTACCCTCGTAATGTGAGTTTATTCATTCCTTTATTCACTATGATGTTGCCGAACACAGGTTCGATACACCTAAGTCGCTTGCTGTATTATCGCCGCCTCTAATTTAGTAGTGGTAACGACACGAAATTATCGTTATCGCTTGCTCATCAACTGCATAAACAAGCCTGTTAGTGTCATCAATACGACGAGACCAAAAACCAGATAAACTCTCTTTCAACGGCTCTGGTTTACCGATGCCCTCAAATGGGGAGCACTTAACATCATTGATGAGTTTGTTGATGCGCTTGAGTGTTTTCTTGTCTTGAGTTTGCCAATACAGATAGTCATCCCAAGCGTCATCAGTCCACGACAGTAAACGTTGACTACTACTCATCAATTAACTCTCGTGCTGTTGTTTTACCAGCACGGTACTGTGCAATCGAACGATTTAAGTGTTCAGCGTTTTGAGGAGAGCGTAGTAAGTGGACAGTCTCCATAAGGCTATTGTAGTAATCTAAAGACATAACCACAGCATCCTCAGAGTCACGACGTGTAATGACTGTTGTATCTGCGTCATTAACTACACCGTCTAGAACAGCTTTAAGACCATTTCTAGCTTCAGTAAAAGATACAATTCTCATAAGAACCTCTACATGTACATTTAATGGAACAAGTATAGTCTTCACCATTCTACTTGTACAGTAAGTTGAGCATGTAATATTGATAACGTAACCAACACTCCGCTCACCGGAATTTTGGGAGCGGAGTAAGTGAAATTTCCGAGTGTGGTGGCTTGTTACATTACGTCATCATCAGCATTCAAAGCCATCTTTAAGAAGCTAGGCATTCTTGGATCTGTGAATTGAAAGAATTATCAAATCGCTAGTTACCAAATCGCTGACACCCACCACTTAATTTGCACCTTCCTAAGATACCGCCTACGCTTTAATTCTGCACTCAAAGGATTGAGGAAACCAAACTATGGCAACTGCCCGTAAAAGACAAATCAGTTTAACCGACACCAAATACTACCACTGTATCTCCCGCTGCGTAAGACGCGCCTTTCTGTGCGGTGAAGATAAATTTACTGGAAAATCATATGAACACCGCCGGGATTGGGTTGAAGAAAAGCTCCTGATCTTAGGGTCTGTGTTTTGTATTGATGTCTGTGCTTATGCCGTGATGAGTAATCACACCCACATTGTTTTATATGTTGATGATAAAAAGGCTAAGCGCCTGTCTGATAAAGCAATTGTTATTCGATGGCACAAGTTGTTTAAAGGCAATTGGGTAAGCCAAAAATTTACTGAAGGTGAGCCACTCAATGAGTCGGAGCAATTGATACTCAATGAGCATGTCGCCAAATACAGAGAAAGGCTCGCAGATATTAGCTGGTTTATGCGAGTGCTTAACGAAGACATCGCCCGCCGAGCAAATAAAGAAGATAATTGTACAGGCCGTTTTTGGGAGGGACGATTCAAATCCCAAGCATTACTAGACGAGGCAGCATTGGCAGCTTGTCTAGCCTACGTAGACCTAAACCCCATTAGAGCCAAAGTCGCCGCAACGCCTGAAACCTCAGACTACACCAGCATTAAAAAACGCATAGACTATGCAAAGCTGGGTAAACAACCAAAAAGCCTACTACGCTTTGCTGATAGCCCGCGAAAACATATGCCAAAAGGACTGCCTTTCGAGCTCAAATCCTATATTGAGTTGGTTGAGCTCACAGGCCAATGTATTCGAGCCGATAAACGCGGGTATATCAATGAAGTACAACCGATTCTTACTCGACTCAATATAGAACCTGAGAACTGGATAAAACTCACCACGCAATTTTCTCGAGTATTTCATGGTGCAGTGGGCCGAGAACGGACAATAACCGCTTACTGTGAAACACTGCAAAAAAGACGGCGGACAAACCTAACAAACTGCGAGCGTTTGTTGGCTTAGCAAAACTCACATTCTCAACTCTAGAATTTCTTACTTCTGTATTTACAGCGCTTTGTCGTGCACGATAACTCGGTTTTGATGTAGAGATACGCTTGGGCGCTAAAAATTAGTCTATCTATAAACGTTTTTGACCAAAGTGATTGAAGTAATTTTATGCGTTTTTACTTCACTTCCTCAGCTTTGATGTTAATAGTAATGGGTGTCACTTATTTTTTTCAAAACTTTTCCATAAAGCTAAACTTATCCAGTTTTTCTGATTTTATACTAAAAAAGCACAAACCTACTGTTGCGCCCCTATTTCGTTAATTTATTAGGAGCGACTATTGTCAATATTATGACCGCAATTATAACACCTTTCTTTAGGCAACCTATACCTATACCACCCCAGTATTACTTGATTTCTTCGGCACTTTTGGCACGAGTAAAAAATAGCTTTTAACACAAGTAAAACACCAACAAGCATTGAACCGATATAAAAAGGGTTAGTAAAGAAGTTATCAATCGTACCCCTATGAAATTGAAAACCTATAATACAGGCTACGAGGTAAGCGTCGCCAGAACCACACCTAGCTACTGAATACGCTCAGCCTATAAAGTACAGCTCTGATCTCAATTCGGAGCTGACCATGCCTAAACACAAAACCGCAGAGCAATGGCTGAAACTTATCGAA
>NZ_JAKKCW010000034.1:0-10715 GCF_021728455.1 Pseudoalteromonas sp. L23
ATATTTTTAAAGAACGTTTCGAAACATTTCGTTGTTTCGAGGGGTGTGCATTCTAAGCATTCCCAATTTTTTGTCAACACTTAATTTTGAATTTCTTGAGAAGAAGTTTCGAACTTAAGTTTTACTTAACGCTAACTCGTTGCTGCTTTGCTTTTCAGCGTAGCGCCCCGTGTCAGTGGGGTCGCATTATAGGGCGATCCGATTTTAGTGCAACCCTTTTTTTCGGTTTTTTCTATTTATTTTTCAAATGCTTTTTAGCCCACCGAATCCTAACAACTTATCCACATTTTCTGTGGATAACCCATAGGAATTTCGGCTTTTGCTTTTCTTTGTGGTAGATTACCGCCCCATTATTTACTCGTTCTTAGAAAAAGGCTAAATACATGGCTGATATCTTAAACTCGATAAGTGGTCTTTTATGGGGCCATCTACTTATCTACCTCTTAATAGCTGCAGGTGTATTCTTCACAATTAGGCTTGGCTTTATTCAATTCACTCAATTCCCATATATGGTGAAGGTAATGATGCAAAGCCGCGAAGGTGCTGAAGATGGTATCTCCTCTTTTCAAGCATTCTGTACTTCACTCGCCGCACGGGTTGGTACCGGTAATATGGCAGGTGTTGGTGTCGCGCTCTATTTGGGCGGTCCTGGTGCTATATTATGGATGTGGCTCATTGCCTTGATTGGTATGGCGACCAGTTTTGCTGAAAGTTGCTTAGCGCAGCTATATAAGACAAAAGATGATGACGGAAACTTCCGTGGTGGCCCAGCTTATTATATGGAGCTAGGTTTAAAACGTAAGTGGATGGGGGTGTTATTCTCACTTTGCCTTATCCTTGCATTTGGTTTCGTCTTTAATGCGGTGCAAGCCAACTCCATTGCTGCAGCATTTAACGTTGCCTTTGATGTGCCTAAATATGTGATGGGTATTGCGTTAGTAGCAGCTTCAGGGATTATCATCTTCGGTGGTTTAAAAACTATTGCACGCTTTGCCGAACTTGTCGTGCCTTTTATGGCCGTTGCTTATCTTATACTTGCACTTTACGTCTGTGCTGTGAACTTTGCGCAGCTGCCAGATATATTTATGTTAATAGTAAAAAGTGCAATGGGTATTGAACAAGCGGGTGCTGGTGCTATTGGCTACGCTGTAATGCAAGCGATGCTTCAAGGGATCAAGCGTGGCTTATTTTCAAATGAAGCGGGTATGGGTAGCGCTGCAAACGCTGCTGCCAGTGCAACACCAAATCCAAACCATCCAGCATCACAGGGTTATGTACAAATGCTAGGTGTATTTGTAGATACCATAGTGATCTGTACCGCGACCGCTTCGCTTATTCTTTTATCCGGTCAACTTGAGCCAAACTCAGGTTTAACTGGCATTGAATTAACACAATCTGCATTGGTTCATCATGTAGGAGAATGGGGCGCAATTTTCGTTGCAGTGGCTATTCTATTTTTTGCTTTTACTTCCATTGTTGCCAACTATAGTTATGCAGAAACCAACCTACTGTTTTTAGATCACCATTCAAAGAAAGGCATGATGGTATTTAGAGCTTGTGTATTAGGCATGGTAATGTTTGGTGCGGTAAGCGAACTTGGACTGGTTTGGACACTCGCTGATATTTCAATGGGCTTAATGGCTGTAGTAAACGTGGTTGCACTCTTTATGCTTCGCAAAGTCGTGCTATGGCTTGCCAACGATTATAAAAAGCAGCTTAAAGCTGGCGTAACCCCAGAGTTTGATCCTAGTACCAACCCTGAAGTAGAAAAAACACTACCAAAAGGCATTTGGACTAAATAGACCAATGCAGCGCACTAGAGCTTATTTTTAGTGCGCTTTCTTCTTATAAAACTCAGGATTAATGACGAAGAACACAAAAATACGCCCTTGAGTTCATTTAATGTCCAAACAAACCAACCACTTATTGCCTTTCAAAAAAAAATCCGTATAGTAAAGCACAAGTCGGCATATAGCGCAGCTTGGTAGCGCACTGTCATGGGGTGTCAGGGGTCGCAGGTTCAAATCCTGCTATGCCGACCAGCTTTTCCTTACCCTGTTCAATGAGTTATATCATTTTCTTATCTTATTTTTCGCACTTAGTTTCTTCAATAGTTAACTTTATATCGCACCATATTTATCTTAACTTAATTTCTATTTTTTGAGTTAGATTAGGTGTTGATTGGGGGGATATATAGGAAGACAGCTAATGGCACCTTTGTTAACCTTCCTCAAGATAGAATTGCCAAATAGCTTTTCAGCAAAAAATTTCCGATAAATGGGAAACGTTCTGTAGTGCTCATATCTAACACTGCACTTTTTGTAATCAGGGTTGGATTTGGCCTAACAGGCATGTTTGAGCGATTTAGGATCATTGATAAAACTTTCATCAGCATGCAAAATGAATGACCCGACCCATTTTTTACTATTGTGGATTATTCTAGGTCTGAATCTAAATCATCAATAGTCAGCTAGCGGCCTTATGGAACAAGAACAAATAAAACATATAAATTTGCTTCGTGAAGCGTTTGATAAGTATCTGATACTCTACCATGAGGGAGCTCTCGAACCTGAAGATAAGCTTCTCGACTACGATTTTGACTTCCTGAAAAATCGAAAGTGGCACCTGCTCGCGGACGAAATGATTCAATGCGATCTGCGTGATCTGACGAATATTCTAAATAGCTGGAATGACTCACTGTCTAAGTGGCATGCATGGAATCAAATTATCCAAAAGTACGACGACATGGAAGCTTGGGAATTGAGAAGTGAATTTCTCGATTCCTTGGTTCATAAATGCCTACTTACACCTGCTTCGATTCGCGACACGATTACAACAATCGCTACGGAAGCATTTCATCAAGTCCGTCGATGCTTTGATAGCTCTTACAAAGACCATCTCGAAGGTGAGCCCAAAACCCCAGAGGAAAAGCCAAAGTTTCTAACTCGTAGGAAAAAAGAACAACGACTATTTCAATTAATACAAATCTGGCCAAACTCTCAAAATTTTATCGAAGCGCTCCAAGAAATCAATAGTGAAATCTATATTAAGAAGACTCGCAACTATCGTAATCTTACAGCTCATTCGATAGGTCCACGCCTAGGCATTGGACATACACGTACCGTTTTACGTGATGTTGTGCCAGCTCGTAAAATTGAAAAAATCGAAGGGGTTGGATTCGAATTCCGTGATGTTCCAGGTAAGATCTCTGTATGGTATTCACATGGAGGGTATTCTCCAATCGACATCAAGGAAGCTCGAGTTATAAATCTTTCTGAATTTGAAAAGACCTATCGATGTTACATAGAATATAGAGAACTCTTGGAAAAGGTTGTCTCGAAGATTGAACGTACCTAGCACATACTGGCGTAACATTCATCATTGATTTTTACCCCGTAAATGACCGATATTAGTACTTATGCGACTGTCAGATTTGATAAAGTACTATTAATTAATCGTATCTGGCAGATTAAGTTAAAATTTTTTCAAATGATTTACATCAATCATTGAGTTAGAAAAGTCGCCCCCTAGCAAAGCCAATACCTCTTTAAAGTTCGTAACCCTAAACCTGCCCTTCCCGCAACTTGCCTCTGAGTCAGTTTTCTGCCAGTTTCTTTGGTTAGCTCTTTAATGGTTTTCGCCACAATCATCCGTGAGTTATTTCTCTTCTTTGTAGCCGTATCTTGGGCTGCTTTTGTCTGTCTTTGCTTGACTTCATTGCATAATAGCTTCACTTTAGGCTGAGTACATAAATATTCAGCGAAAGCCAAGCAAGTCCTCTAGGTAATCTGCTAACGTCTCCTTTTTGTATTTGTAGAGCGTGTTTTTAGCTGACTTGCGGTACAAATAGCTGAATACCCTGCTAATTAATAGCCTAACGGAGTTGGTGTCATCATTTGATGAAAAAACTTGCTTTAACAATGCTGTCCGCAGTACCTCAAAGCTCATTCAAATAAAGAAGCTGCAACCCCTATCCTGTTAACTTTTTCGTGCATTCCGCTGTTCTCGCCTGACATTTGCATTTAACACCACCATCTTTTACCTGAGCTGTTTCCAACTTGTTTACAGGTATTTTAGCCAACTCAACTGTAAAGCCTTTATTCTGGATATTCCGAGCATGATGCCTGAGGTTTACTTTTGAAAAAAATGGCAAATGTAACTTCCCTTTTCGCGCTTGGATTATCGCGAGAACTATTGTCTGCTCACGGGGCTTAGTACTATCAAAATGAAAGTTAATGGTCGTATTTTGCAGGTGCTCTTGTACTTGAGGAACTATCTCTGGACTATTGAGTAGCATCTCAACACCATTCGAGGCTTGCGCTAACAAGTGACTAATTACGTTACTCCCTCCATAATGTTTTACGTGGATCAATCTGTTATCTTTGGTCATCAAATCACAGAATTCATAATTTTGTGGTACTTCTTTATTTCTAACCCAATGTTGATCAAGTAATGCAATCTCTTCATTATCAGCTATTCGCCTTAAATAACAACACTCCCTCAAATCATGGTAAGGTTTGCATTCTAGCCCTTTCCATCGTGGAAGCTTATCAAAATAAGATTCAACCTCTTGAGCAAAGCTAGTTTTTACATGATACCAACGGCCGTCATTTAACACATACTTGACTTCATCCAAGCTAAATTCACCATTTAACGCATCATAGGCACGGTACTTATCTAGTATACGCTCAGTGCCATCGACTAAGAAAATATACTTTGACTTTAAAGCTTTGATGGTTATCCCTTTTTTCTTTTGAAAGTTAGCTTCAAGTAGGAACTGTCTTAAGTTCATCTTTGGATGGGAGCCGGATGAATGTCCCTGTCTCTTTTCAGCAGGGTATACAAAACCTGCAAAGTTTGCATAATCAATAATTTCCGGTGGAGCTAGCCAAACATCCCAAGGCTCATCTTCTTTTGAATCTAGTATTTCATTCAATCTTTGTAGCAACTTTGCTTCTAGCTTTTCTATAACGGTTGGGTCTGATTCAATGCCTATAAATTCTGCCCAAGGATATCGTTCTTTGTAATCCTGACTTAAATAAGCATCTATTAATCTTTCAGATATACATGCAAACTTTTCGAATTCGATTTCAGTATATAAAGAGACAGAATCATTTCCAGAAACCATTTCTAAACAATCATTACCATTGTCTACGATTGCAGTTAAAGACTTGAGAATTTCGTGGTCAAATTCAAAATGGAAATCTTGAATACTGGACTTTTTGAGTACTTGGGAGCGAGTGTTTCTGGCCACACGCTCTAAAGTGGCCTTATCGATTGACTTAAGTTGCTCTGGATCACCAAGGTTCATTGAAACCCTTAACCCAAACCCTCTCTCAATAGAAGATTTATTTACTAGGCATCTACCATAGCCAAACGTGTAAATCACGTAGCGATCTTCTACTTTAACAAAATATACGCCCTTAACGGTTCTTTGTTGGAAATCTTTTTCATCAACTTTGAAACTTGAAAACAACGCAGACCACTCAGCAGGGCTCTTATGATCCGCCAAACATAAAACATTGTTCGATTGTTCTGATGGGTCAAGATAATGCTTTCTATGGGCTTTGGTATTATCTAAAAGCTCGTCTATTGATAAATTTTTCTTTCCTAAAAAAGCTACAACATTTCTCTTCATCGAGCACACCCTTTTTCAGTCTGTAAATTAGGATGCTGTTTGCTCGACTGCTTACCTTACTTATAATTGCAAATTTGAAATTAGTAGCAAAAAAATAGGTGATAAAAGCTTAAAAATCATCCTTACTTCAATTAAGCGTATTTCATAATTGTGAATACAGCAAACATGCAACCAAGCCCTTTTAATCGAAACATCATGAGCAATTTCCTACTTTTTTTAAAAAGGGGCTACGCCCCCGCTATGTCGAAGCGATAAATCGCTCGCTTCATAGCGGGGGGCTTGGTTTTGCTGAGCCTATAAGCAGATTTTTATTTGCAGATTGAAAGCGACCTTATTTAACGCTAACCTAAACTTGATTTAGCCCTTAGGGCATTGAAGAAAAACGGCGCTGTTCAGCTGCCGACAACACGTAGTGAGGACCCTCACTGTTTTAATATTTATGTCATGCCGCGCCACATTTATGGCGCTTTTCAAATTCGGTGCTTCGTTGCTGCCGCTTCCACGTATCTGAGGTTTTTATTTTAGGCGAGATCAGTCCCAGCCTTGCGCTGTTGCGCTTAACTGGGGCGAATAGGCTTTAGTGCCACTGAGCAACTGTGTTGCCAGTTAGTCTTACAACCAAGGAACAAGCATGACTTCTAACCCAAATACTGAAGTCGCTTTATTAAAAGCGCAAACAAAACTACGGGCTGGTAAACGACATAAACCATTCAAGCTTGATAAGCATCGCACTCAACTTTGTAAGCTATATGACGCGGGTGCAACTAAAGCTGAGTTACAACGCTGGCTTGCCATGAGAGGTATCGTTGTACAGTGGACGACCGTGAAGCGGTGGCTCGATAAAAATGCCTAAACTTGCCAAGCCCAGTACACAAGCTAAAAACGTTATCAAAGGGCTTACCAAAGCAAAACATATACGCTTTTTAGGCACAGCTAGAAACTACGAATAGGCACTAAAAACGGTTGCCAGCTGGTCAAAGGATATTGGTATAAACGGCATTCAATCTATGAGTATTGAACAAGCCCGAATTTATCTTGACTACCGAGCTGAAATTGTCGGCCAAAAAACCCTAGATATGGAGCGTCAAGCAATACAAGCTATGATGCAACTAAACGGTAAGCTACAGCCAAAAGAAACACTCTATCGAGTTAAGTCATGTTCAGAAGAAATCAAGCGTTCTCGGGCTTACACTGCAGATCAAGCCAGAGCTATTTCACATCGGCAAACAGCAAAGCATCAACTCGCTACACAAATCGCCTTTGCCGCTGGCCTGCGCGTCCATGAGCTACTGACGCTTGCCAAAGCAAGTGAGTGAAGTCCAGACAAACGCCCTGCCCTAGATTCAAAATGGCATGATCGAAACGGCGAGCTTTATACTGTGCAAGGTAAAGGCGGCTTAATTCGCCATGTGCTGATTCCAACCACACTCGTCAATAAGCTAGAGCAACAGCGTTTAGCACAACCAATCACGGTAGTAGACAGAAAAATTAACTACCTTCAGTGCTATGATATCGCTGGCGGTAAAAAGTGGTCGGACTCGTTCTCTAAGGCGTCAAACCGCGCGCTGTTATTTTCGACTGGCGCACATGGTCTTAGGCATAGTTATGCTCAAGAGCGGATGGTTGAACTGAAAGGTTTAGGACTTAAGTACGAAACGGCCTTGGAGACCGTATCGCAAGAAATGGGACATTTTAGGGCTGAGATTACAAAAGTATACTTATTTTAAATTTAATAGTTTAAGGTAAATAATCTAGGAGCTTCTCGACTCCATAATACTCCTTTAAGAATAAAGGTATTGAACTTAAAACTGAAACCTCATTCCTTGTTTTAATATACTTTTCCTGCTGACATGAAAAAATTTGCGACTGTGGAATTAAATGTTCTGGCAACTCATAATTCCCACTAACAATATAACTAGCTTTCATCAAGTTGTTTTTTATTAGAGTAAACCACTGCCCTTTTGAATAAGCTTGGATATTTTTGTATTGATTGCAGCAATTATTAGCTACAAAGGCTTTATATTGTTTATTTTTTCCGATTTCAACAGTAAGACTTTTAAAACAATGGTCTGGGTGAAAGTGTTTTATTGCCTCTACCATTGGATAACTAATATAAAGCTTACCGTTTTCAGTTTCCTCATTAAAAAACTCTAACATCGCTCTAAGCTTTACTTCATCTGCGGCCGTCGCATGAGCATCATGGTCGAAAAAGAGATATACCTCTGAAATATCCTTTAGACTAAGATCAGCTAATGATTCTTTGTTCGCTTCCTTATCTTTAAGTATGTAAAATAACTCAAGATCTTCATCTTTTTTAAGTACATGATATAACGAATAAATTTCTCCACAAAAAACAGCATGGATAATAGTTCGCTCACCTTCATTTAAAAAAAACCTCTGCAAGCTAGTAAAAGCTAATGGCTCAGATTTTTGGCCTTCAAAAACAAAGAGTATGTTTTTGGATTTACGCATTAAAAGCACCTGCTTTATACATTTTTTCTATATTGTGAGCCTCCCTCAAGTCCTTATCTGTACTATTGACAAGTGAGTGAATAGAATTTTCATGCATTAAAAAATAGCAATCAGGTCTAAGTAAATCATTTGACATGACACTAGTGTTATGAGTCGTTATTATCGTTTGAGCTGCAACCTCTTTTAGCTTGGTTATAACCGATGAGGCGAGATCATGATGGTAAAAAGCATCGTATTCATCAACGAAAAGGAATGTAACTCTAGTGTCTTTAATTAAACGTAAATACCAAAAGTAAAATAAGGATAAAGACTGAGTTCCTTGGGAAGCTATATCATAAAATGGAATTTTCTTTTTACCAAAGTCAAATCCAAGTTCTTTACCATCTTCACTGTCCAACACACAAAGCTTTGCTTTTATTCCGGATGAATTTAAGAATTCTTCAAACTCAGATACCTTATTTTTGTCAATAATATCAGAGCTTATTTTTGTAGATCCCTGTTCTAATCCTATGTATTGATTACGATTAAGTGATCTAAAGAAGAGCATTCCATTTACAAAATCAAGGAACTTATGAAAAACTCCGTTTCTCTCATTTTTTTCTAAAACTGTATTATTTTTAATGTATGAAGCAATTGAGACTTTCGAGTCACCCAAATCAGTTTTTAAACTTTCAGCACCATCTGCATTAATTTCTGAAACAGTAGTTTTATTTCTATCTATTTTAGCGAATAAAGTTCCATTTATTATTATCTCTTCCTTTACTAGCGTTTCAGGGTCGGACTTAGAATAGTTGTAATTTAATACTGAATCACCAAAAATAAAGGTATATTCGAAGTCAGCAGTTTTAGAACTACATGTTGCATTTAAGAAGTTTTTATAAAGTGATGAGCTACATTGCCTATCTGTTAAGTGTGAAACTAATTCAAAAATTGCAAAACCAAGATTAGACTTGCCAACACCATTGTGACCATAAACCAACGCCTTATTAACAATGCTGTTCTTTACACACTCTTTATTAAACTCATATTTACTAGTTTTTGTAAGATCAAACTCATACCTAGAACTAAAAGCCTTAAAGTTTGTAACACAAAATTTTGCTAACATAGTTGATTTATAACCCTTATGCAGTAATTGCCGTAAAAAAGTTACGGATAGTTTATTTCATATTAGATGCATTTGCAAATTATTAGTGTTAATTATTTCCGTAAACTAACTTCTGATTCCAAGCCTCCAACATTTCAGTCCTTTTATCCATATACTCCTGCAAATTATAGACCTTTTGCATTCCCTGCAATTGATGATTAAGGATTTTTTCAACCACTATAGGGTCAGCACCTATATCATCATCACCTAGACGTGTAGCCACTGTTCGGCGTAAGTCGTGGGGGACAAATTTTGGAACACCTAGCTCTTTTTACTTTCGGTTTATAGCTCTTGAAAGCGAGTGACGGTCAATGGGCTGTTCGCCAGGGAGACAGTTGATGCAAGTGGTACTAGGAAACACATATTTTGAACCCAAATAGTTGAATGACGCTCTCAGTTCATCAAGCATAACAATCATGTTTTGAGTGATTGGCACTTTATGGATTCGCTCCCCGCCTTTGTTTTGCTTTACTCGCTCGGCGGGAATGGTCCAAATCATTTTATCAAAGTCGAATTCTTGCCACTGCGCGCCCGTCACTTCTATCGGCCTGCAACCAGTTAGAGCGATAAACTTTAGGGCATAGATCACTTGCGTGCTTACGCCGAGCTTAGGTAAGCGTTCGAATACTTGTATCAGCTCTTCAAACTCAAGAGCGCGTGTACGTGGCTTTTCAATACCTCCAACATTCTTTTTCTTGGCGGTGCTAATGGGGTTGCCCTGCATTAGGTCACGCTCAACAGCAAAGTCGAACATCTGTTTAAGAATTGAAAGGGTTTTATTGGCTTGAGTGCCTGCTCCCCTGTCGGTGATTGGGTCTAATACTTTGCTTAAAATGTCTCGGCGGGTAATGTCTTTTAATTTAGAGCCCCCTATCGCTGGTAGCACGTCTTTTTGAAACATACGCTCAACTTCTAGAGGGTCTTTGCGATTAACCTTGATATAGCGCTCTAGGAACTCTGTAGCTAATTCTTGTACCGTTGGCGCTTCAGCTTCTTGTTTTTGCGCTTTGGTTTTTTCTTTTTGTTCAAGGAATACATCTATGCCACGTGATACATCACCAATGTATTGCTTTGCTAGCTCACGAGCTTTAACAACGCTCAAAGCTGGCGCACGACCTAATGCTAAACGCCTTACTTTCGAACCTCGGCCACCTAATCGGTAATACAGGTATCTAGTGGAATATTTTTGATCACCGACTCTGTTAATTTTGCTTTAATTGACGCCATTTATCGCACACCTAACACATAGCTAATAAATTTATCGCACAGTTATCGCACCAACTGGTTTTAACTCACGATTCATCACGTTGCTTCACTATGTATAATGTAAGCGCACGGCTAACTACACCTAGAGGCTAACATGCCAGGGCAGTAAACTGTCGATATCGCACTGTGGCTGGGCTAATTCGTTTAAGCAATGCATCACATAATCGAATGGGGTGTGGCCGTTTGCTCTGGCTG
>NZ_JAKKCW010000035.1:0-1232 GCF_021728455.1 Pseudoalteromonas sp. L23
CATTACCGAGGACCACAAAATAAAACAGAAGCGCAATTGCAGCAATTATGGTCGAGTTTATTAAAGATACCGCAAGCGTCACTGAGCTGTGAGGCAAACTTCTTTGCCCTAGGTGGCGACTCAATATTATCAATTCAGCTAGTCTCACGGGCAGCGGAGCAAGGCCTGTATTTTAGTGTTAAAGACCTGTTTCGTCATCAACACATCGTGGCATTAGCACGGTGTGTAAAGCAGAGCAAAGGATACACGATAGCACAAGAGGCGGTGATAGGAGAGATGCCATTGCTGCCTATTCAGCAGGCATTTTTCAAAAACGAAACGGCGTTAGCCCACTTTAACCAGTCGGTTCTATTAAGTACCCCAGAGGATTTTGACACCCAATGCCTGATACCGATGTTGCAAGCTTTGGTCACGAGACATGACGCATTGAGGCTCAGTTTTGATAAAGCACAGGGGCAGTGGCGAGGTTGGTATCAAGCCTTGGAAGCATTGGCGCTATCAAACTGCATAGAGCAGCATGAGTGGGATGGAGAGGCAGAGAGTTTAACGGCTATTGCAGAGCGAGCGCAGCGCAGCTTATCACCGATAGATGGTGAGTTATTACGATTGGTCTATTTGGCGAACAAAACGGGTACAGGACGCTTGCTGTTGGTGATACATCACTTAGTTGTGGATGGGGTTTCTTGGCGTATTTTGCTGTCAGACATAGCACAGCTCTATCAACAATACCAAGCGGGAGAAGCATTGCAGCTTGGTGATAAGACACATAGTTATCAACAGTGGGGAAGACACTTACAGCGCTATAGCGAGAGTGAAGGGCTTCAGCAGCAACGCTCATATTGGCGGGAACTAGAGGCAGATAATAGTTGGCAACAGCATTATGGTCATGAGCAGGTACAAGCAGGTGTACGGCGACAATTACAAATCCAATTGAGTGAGGATGAGACGCAGGCTTTGCTCACGATGGTGCCACAGAGTTATCGAACTCAGGTGAATGAAGTACTCTTGGCGGCTTTGTGGTTAGCTCATCAACGTTGTAGTGGTGCTCAAACGCTATCGGTGACACTAGAAGGGCATGGGCGTGAGGGAGTTGCGGGGGTAATAGATTTAAGTCAAACCGTAGGCTGGTTTACCAGTATGTATCCATTGCAGCTAAGCGTGCAAGCGGCGGAGGATGTCGGTGGTATTTTGATGGCGGTAAAAGAGCAATACCGTCAGGTTCCGGATACGGG
>NZ_JAKKCW010000035.1:1332-7610 GCF_021728455.1 Pseudoalteromonas sp. L23
TGTTATTCCATGGTTTGTTGGAAGCAGGGAGTTATGTCACGCAGACTCGGATAAGCTTCAAGGATTTGGATGCAAGCGCATTTAAAGCTGCATGGTTAGCGGTAATAGAGCGGCACAATATTTTTAGAACGGCATTTGTAGGAATAGAGCAAGGGAATGCGCATCAAAGGGTGAGCGCACATGCGGTACTGCCTTGGAAGGAAGAAGATTTAAGGGAGATGTCACAGGCGCAGCAGCAACATTATTTAGACGATTATCAGCGTATGGATAAGCGCAAAGCCTTTGCGATAGATGCAGCACCACTGATGCGCTTTAGCTTATTTAATGTAGGAGATGAACATACGTTGCTCTGGAGTTACCACCATGCGCTACTGGATGGGTGGTGTATTCCGTTGGTATTTAAGGAGATAAAGCAATGTTATGAAGCGCTGTGTGCGGGTATACCGTTAGCAAGTGGAGCGCCAGAATACAGCTATAGAGATTATGCTCAGTGGCTGAGTGAGCAAGACAAGGAGGAGACGGTAGCGTTTTGGCGAGACACGTTAGCACCGCTGAGTAGCCATACTCAGTTGCCAGCGGAGCAAGGAGAGGTGGGAGCAGGAGAGGGCGAGTATCGCATTGAGTTTAGTGTATCAGAGACGGCGGCGTTACAACGGTTGGCGGCGGAAGCGAGAACGACGTTAAATATAGTCGTACAAACGGCATGGGGTGTGTTGTTGCAGCGCTATGGCAACCAAGGTGCGGTGGTGTTTGGTTCGGTGACGTCAGGGCGGCCGGCAAGTCTTGCGGGTGTCGAGTCGATATTAGGTTTGTTTATCAATACAGTACCGGTGGTCGTAGAGAGCGGTGCAGAAGAGACGGTGCTTGGGCTATTGCAGGCGCAGCACGAACAGCAAGTGGCACGAGAAGGGCATAGCTACTATCCGTTGTATGAAATACAAAAACAGTCGCCGTTGGGAGAGCCTCTGTTTAATAGCGTATTTGTATTTGAGAACTATCCGGTTGATGCGCAGTTAAGTGAAGCGGATGAGCAGTCGGGGCTAGAGGTTACGACAGCGGAGACAACGGAAGGGACGAACTACGACTTAACGGTAGTGGCGCATGTATCGGAAGGGTTGAGTATTCGCTTAGAAGGCGGGGCGGGGCACTATAACTCGGCGAGTTTGGCACGTTTAGGCGGACATTATAAGCGTTTGCTATTGGGGTTGACGAAGGCCTTGAAGGTTGCGGAGGTTGAGCTTTTAAGTGAGCGAGAGCGGTCTTATTTGCTCACGGAGTTGAATAGTACAGCTCAGGATGTTGAGGTGCCGAGCTGTTTATTGCATGAGTTGTTTGAGCGTCAAGCAAAGAGCCAACCGGATGCGGTGGCGGTAGAAACCGCCAGTGAAAGTATCAGCTATGGTCAGCTCAACCAACGTGCGGAAGCTGTCAGCCAGCATTTGTGCGCAAATTCAATATACCAAGTTGGGGATACCGTAGGCGTATATGTTGGGCGTTCGACAGATATGATGGTGGCAATACTGGCCATTTTAAAAGCGGGAGGTACGTACTTACCTTTAGAGCCCAGCTACCCAATTTCTCGAACTGAGTATATGTTGCAAGATTCGGAGGCGACTTGTGTACTTACCGACTCACCCCTTGAGTCTGATCTTAAGCATTTAGCCTTGGAACGTATTTGTGTTGCAAATGCTGTACAGACAGTCGTGGGAGAGGGTTGTAGTCAAAGTAGAGGAAAGTTAAGCGATACAGCTTATATTATCTATACCTCAGGTACGACAGGCAATCCAAAAGGAGTGGCTATTGCGCATCAAAGTGTGACTGAACTTGCGGTAGCCTTGAAAAAACGCTTACCTACAGGTCGAAATGCTCGTGTATTGCAGTTTTCAACCCCCTGTTTTGACGCTTCTGTTTTGGAGTGGGTGTGGGCATTGACGCAGGGCGCAAGTCTTCACATTTGTGGCGAGCAGGAAAGAGCAAACCCAGATCTTATGGCACGCTATCTCGTGCAGCAGAAAATTACGCATACATTACTAACTCCATCTTATCTTGCTCATCTACCATTTCGAGAGGATTATCACTTTGCAGCCTTGGCTGTAGGTGGAGAGGCTTGTGATGAGGAGCTAGGCTGGCGTTGGGCATGTCATTATCCAGTTTTTAATCTCTACGGCCCAACCGAAATCACCGTGTGCGCCAGTATTGCTGAAATTTATGAGAACGAACAGATCACTATTGGGCGGGCAATGCCAAATACTGAGCTATATATCTTGGATCAATCACAGCAGCTTTGCCCTTTTGGTGTTGCAGGAGAGTTGTACATTGGTGGTAATGGTGTAGCCAAAGGTTACATCAATAGAGCAGAGCTTACTGCTGAAAGGTTTGTAACATTGCCTAACTTAGCCCCTTGTAAACGTCTTTACCGGACTGGAGATTTAGTGCGTTACCTTGAAAGTGGTGAGCTTGAATATTTAGGCCGAGCTGACGAACAAATAAAAATTCGAGGATATCGCATTGAGCCTAGAGAGGTTGAACGTCAATTAGCGCTATTAGAGCAAGTTAACAAAGCGGTGATCAAGATAGATAAAGATGGTCAAGGTCACAATCGAATGCTTGCTTATATAGAGCCGATAACAACGGTGGGCCCTGATTTTGTTAGCCACATTAAGTCGCAATTACGCACTAACTTACCTGCTTTTATGGTGCCAGCAGCCATCATTACAGTTGAGCAATGGCCGTTACTTCCAAGCGGTAAAGTTAATAAGGCAGCTCTGAGCTATGAAATTGATAACGTGGAATCTGCGGTTAAAGCTCCCCGTGATGAGATTGAGCAAGCGCTAGCTGGTATTTGGCAACGTCTTTTGAGTATTCCCTACGAACAAATTAGTGTTGATGCTCACTTTATGGAGCTTGGAGGGCATTCATTACTTCTGATCCAATTACTGGCTGAAATCAACGATTATTGGTCACTAGAATTAAGCTTAGCAGAGCTGATCGCTCATCCAGAGATCGCTACATTAGCTGAGAAAGTACGGCAACTTCTGACGATACGAGACCTTAACAGACAAGCCAGTTTAGCCACTGTGATAGAGGAAGGGACGTTGTAATTCGTCCCTCTTTCCCTAATGCAATGGGTTAAAGTTTGCCCAAATAATGATATTGTGTTAAATATTGGTTGTTTTAAATTAACATGTTAGTATCTAAGTGTTATTAAAGTTAATATTTTGTCCGGATTCCCCTTGTTGACAGAGTAGCCGCCAAAATAAGTGTGAAAACAGCTCATGTAGTGGAGGTTGTCTAAATTTTCTGCGCAGTCACACGTGCGTAAGACAGGCCTTATTTGATGCTCAATAATAAGAATGAAAGCCTATTAGGGAAAATAATCTATGAGTATCAGTCAGCTAGTTGCAAGTGCCACGTCTTCAGGTGTGTACCTATATACAGAAGGCGGGCAGCTGAAATATAAATTATCGGTTGCTTCATTTCCTGAAAATCTCAAGCAAGAAATACTGGCAAACAAACAAGAAATTATTCATTTTTTAACAAAGAATGAGATTAATCCTAAGTCAACTATATCTGCGCTGGCATCTCATGACGGTCATTTCCCTCTCTCTTTTGCTCAGCAGCGCCTGTGGTTTATCGATCGCTTTGAAGGGCAGAGTGCACAATACAACATACCTAAGGTGATTAAAGTCGCAGGTGATTTCTCGGTTGATATTGCAGAACGAGCCATTAAGAAATTGATTTGGCGGCATAAAGTATTGCGAACCACTTACGGAGAGGTTGAAGGGGAACCCTTTCAGCAGATAAATCAAGAATTCAAATTTAAGATCAACCGCATTGATCTTTCTGCACTTGAGGCACAGTATCAACAACGTAAATTAGCTGAGTTGATCCGATATGATGCAGAAAAGAGTTTTGACTTGGCAACTGAGCTAATGCTACGGGTGAGTTATATTATAGCTGGCCCAGATAACCAAAATACTCTGTTATTTAATATGCATCACATCGCCTCTGACGGCTGGTCGATGAATATATTTGTACGTGAGTTTGTTGCTGAGTATCAAGCGCTGCAAATGGGACAAGAAACCAGACTTACTCCATTGGCTATCCAATATATTGACTTTGCTGTGTGGCAACGGCAGTGGCTAACAGAAAGTCGCTTAGCGGAGCAGTTACGTTACTGGCGACAGCAGTTATCAGGTGCTCCGTTATTGCATCGTTTACCTTTGGATTATCCTCGCCCAGAGCGCAAAGGTAATGAGGGAGCCAGAGTGTTCAGTCGCTATTCTACTGCGGCTATAGAGGCTTTTGCCATGCGCCATGGAATGACCCCCTTTATGGTTTTTCATGCAGCCCTGAGTATTGTACTTTGCCGTCACAGTAACCAATCAGAGTTTATTGTTGGGACTCCGTTTGCAAATAGACAAAACACAGCACTGGCACCGCTAATTGGCTTTTTTGTCAATACCCTAATTTTAAAGTCATCTATCAAACATGATACTGTCGCTGCATTTTTAACTCATATTCGTGATACCAATTTAGCCGCGCAAAGCTATCAAGACTTACCGTTTGAGCAGATTGTAGAGCATTGCCAAGTTGAGCGTAGCGTGCAGCATACTCCTATTTTCCAAGTGATGCTGAGTATGTTTCAGGGTGAGTCGTCAAGCAAGCCGAGCCTATCCCTTCAGGGAGTGGAGTTCGAGGAAGTCTTATCAGATAACATTACTACCAAGTATGACTTAGACATCAGCATTTCCCTGTCCGAATCTGGCTGCAAACTCACTTGGGTCTATGATACCGAGTTATTTAATGAAGAAACCATAACTCAATTTGATAGGCACTTCGGTAATGTTTTGGACAACCTTCTAACGCAACCTGTGGAGCAGCCCTTAGTAGAGTTGGAACTCTTAAGTGAGCGAGAGCGGTCTTATTTGCTCACGGAGTTGAATAGTACAGCTCAGGATGTTGAGGTGCCGAGCTGTTTATTGCATGAGTTGTTTGAGCGTCAAGCAAAGAGCCAACCGGATGCGGTGGCGGTGGAAACCGCCAGTGAAAGTATCAGCTATGGTCAGCTCAACCAACGTGCAAACCAATTGGCACGACAACTACAGCATCAAGCAGTGCAGCTAGGAGATGCGGTAGGGATATTGCTAACGCGCTCGGTGAATATGGTTGTGGCAGTGTTGGCAGTATTAAAAGCTGGAGGACGCTATGTCCCACTGGACCCTAATTATCCCAAACAGCGACTGGAGTATATTGTTGCAGATACGCAGTTGCAGCATGTTATTTGTAACGAGCATACTCAAGGGCTGTTGGATATCGCAGGTGTCACTCTGTGGCAGCTAGACGCCACTAAACTACAGCAGGACTTAGCACAACAGTGTAGAGACAACTTAGGCCGTCATCCGCAAGCTACGAGCGACCAGCCAAGTTACCTTATTTATACATCAGGCTCGACAGGTAAGCCAAAAGGGGTAGTGATAGCGCACAGGAATGCGTTGGCGATGGTGCAGTGGGCAGGAGAGTTTTATCAGCCGGAAGAGTTAGCGGGGGTGTTGGCAAGCACGTCACTTAACTTCGACTTATCGGTGTTTGAGTTATTCGTTCCACTGAGCTTTGGTGGCAAAGTAATCTTAGTGGAAAACATTCTGACTCTGCTAAACGAAGACATAGCGGGTATTAGTCTAATTAATACAGTGCCGTCGGGAATAGATGCATTGCTGGCGGCGCAGCGGCTTCCTAGCTCGGTTCTGAGTGTCAACTTGGCAGGAGAGCCACTGGCACAGACAGTAGTAGAGAAGTTATTTAGTGGGCGAGAGTTACGGCGAGTTGTGAACTTGTATGGACCGTCAGAGGATACGACGTACTCCACTTACTATGAAATGACAGCGGCACCGGAGCAGGCCCCAAGAATAGGTCGTCCGGTGTCCAATACGCAGGCTTACGTACTGGGAGAACAAGGAGAGCTGTTACCGTTTGGAGTAACGGGTGAGTTGTATTTAGGTGGTGCGGGCGTGGCTTGTGGTTATCTTAATCAGCCACAGCTAACGGCACAGCGTTTTATTCCAGACCGCTTTAGTCACAACACAGATGCACGACTTTATCGTACAGGAGACTTAGTTCGATATGACCAACAAGGAGAGTTGTGTTTTATAGGGCGCGTTGACGAGCAGGTGAAGTTACGAGGTTTTCGTATTGAGCTTGGGGAAATAGAGCATCACCTAAATAGCCATGATGCAGTAATAGAATCGCTAGTGTTAGTGGTAGAAGAGGCAGGAGAG
>NZ_JAKKCW010000036.1:0-5817 GCF_021728455.1 Pseudoalteromonas sp. L23
CAGACGCTGCCATCGAAGGCATGCAAGCCACGGTAAAACGCCTAGACGACGTCACCCCCAAAATCGACCAGCATATGCAACAAGCCGCCCAAGAAATCGGGCAGCGAGTTAATAAAGCACTGGATGAATATCAAGGCCAACCACCAATTCGAGGCGTTACCGACAAGCCCACCAAAGCCAAAGCCGATGAATTGGAGCCGCCAAAAGGGAATGAGCTGCCCGGGACAGTTAATAGTCAGTCGGTTTCTGAACAAATAAAGCGTCTTGATATGGAGGGACATGCACCTGCAAGGCATGGAGGGCCAAATAGAGTCACGAAAAAACAATTAGTAGACAGAGCTCTACAAGGGAAAGACCCTGCCTCTGGCACTATATATGATGCTTACCGAAAGAATCCAGATGGGTCTCCAGCACTGCACAGAGTAGGAAGGAGCGCCTCAGCATTTTCTTCAGACGAAGCACTCATTCGTGCCGATAGTTATATTAAAAGTACTAAATCATTTAATTTATTGACAAAGAAAGCAAAAGTTAATAAAGAACCATTTGTTGAGATACAAATACCACTTGAAGATATTTTTGGCTCTAACTACAGAAGTGCTGTACGGGGAATAACTAGACTAGGTTCCAAGAAAAACCCCACTGGATACGAGGTTACAGATTTTTCAAACGGAAATGCCAAAGCTATATATCTAATAGAAGATGGTAACATTAAATTGCACACATTATACCCTGAACTAAAGAAGTAAATATACGATGAATAAACTTGAAGATCCTTTAAGAACCATTTTAAAAACTTATTGTCATGTTGAAAGCTATGACCCCAGTATTTTGAGAAGAGCTGTCGGCATTGGAGAAGACTACCCTTATGACTTGATTAAAGTCAGAGCCCAACTTCGGGAGGCTATAGACTTAAATCTTATTTCACTAACAGAGTATGAAGAACTAACAGACGAAGATTTTGACTCCATAGAGGACCTTCATGAGTGGCTAGAGGAGCTCTATTCAGAGTTATTGTGAAAGTTAGCGAGTGAAATTCTTCTTAACAGGCTTTACCGACCACGGTTTTTAAAGGCCTGTAGAGCTAATGTCTAGCTTTACAACCCTTCTCATTGCTGCTAGCACAAAACACTAGACATAACTGAAGCGGTAAAACGAGCCAGAGCGCTAACCAAATGATGTGGGGATCCGGGCTAATAGATCGGTTTCTCCCATATCAATACCAATCTGGCTGAGTAATGTCGTTATTTGCCCTCTATGGTGCGTCTGATGATTAAATAAATGATGCACTAAAAAACCAAACTTGCGAGAAAAGGTTTTACCTTGTGTGTTTTTGTAGTGTAAATCGGCTGCAAGCGCCTCCTCAGTGACTTCATTCGCAAACTCAATAATCACCTTATCCATTTCCGCCCTTGCCTGTCTCAACGCTGCAAAATCTTCATACAGCATCGCATCAAGCTTTGTCGGCAGAGGCATTGTTGCTACAGCATTCAGTGCTTCAGCATGATGGCTATGCTCTGTATAGCGCTTAAGCCAAATAATATCGGCAACAAGAATATGGTTTAACGATCCCATAATGGATCCAAAAAAAGCCCCTCGATCTTGGTGTAATTCCGTGACGCTCAATCCCGAAACAGCTTCATATAATCTTTCGTTCATCCAGCGATTGTAATCCGCCATTAATTCAAAGTTTGCTTTCATCTAAATATTCCCTGTTCCCGTAAAAATTGACTAACCTCAACTTAGCGGCATTGGCTAGGTTAAAAAATACAAATATTTGAAGTTGAAAACAATCAATTTTATTGAACACTTTAATCTTAACTATCAATTATACAAATCAAAATGCGCGCGGCATAATGGCTCCATCAACTTAAAAAGGAAAGCAAAATGTTAAAGAATATTGAAGGTCAACGCGTACCACAGGTTACATTCCCAATTAGAGAAAATGAAGAGTGGAAGCACGTCACCACCGATGAAATTTTTAAAGGTAAAACTGTGGTTGTATTTTCTTTGCCTGGTGCCTTTACACCAACTTGTTCGTCAACGCACTTACCGCGCTATAACGAGCTTGCTAGCGTATTTAAACAAAATGGTGTCGACGAAATCGTGTGTTTATCCGTTAATGATACGTTTGTAATGAACGCATGGGCACAGTACCAAGAAGCGCAGAATATTACACTACTACCTGACGGTAACGGCGAATTCACTGACGGCATGGGCATGTTAGTTGATAAAAACGATTTAGGTTTTGGCAAACGCAGCTGGCGTTATTCAATGCTGGTAAAAGATGGTGTGATTGACAAAATGTTTATCGAACCAGAAAAGCCTGGCGACCCGTTTGAGGTATCAGACGCAGATACTATGCTGGAGTACATTAACCCGCGCCAAATCAAACCAGAGCCGGTTACCGTTATTAGCAAGATTGGCTGTCCATTCTGTGAAAAAGCCAAAGCTTTGCTAAAAGAAAAAGGACTGGCATATGAAGAGCTGGTACTTGGTCAACAAGCATCGCTAACCAGTCTTAAAGCGCTGTCTGGTCGCGAAACCGTGCCGCAGGTATTTATCGGTGGTAAACACATCGGTGGTTCAGATGATTTAGCTGAATATTTCGCTTAATCACTCATCCCCCACAACATGACTTGGTGAACTTGCTCACCAAGTCAAAATGTTCCCCCTCAACACAACAAAACACAATAGCTAATGGCTGTCATGGGGGTTTACACTTTCTGATTTCGGAGCAAAAAATGAAAAAGATAAACACCGACGTAGTCGTGATTGGTGCGGGAACAGCAGGTCTCAGCGCCTATAGAAATGCCAAAAAATATACCTCAGAAGTACTGATGATTGAGTCTGGCGTATACGGCACAACGTGCGCTCGGGTTGGCTGCATGCCGAGCAAGTTACTGATTGCCGCAGCTGAAGCTGCACATCAAATTGAAGTCGCACCTAAATTTGGTATTAATGTAAAACCCGCTGAAATTGACGGTAAAGCGGTTATGGCGAGAGTAAAGCATGAGCGAGATCGCTTCGTTGGCTTTGTCGTCGAAGCTGTCGACGAACTACCTGAGCAAGATAAACTACGCGGCAGTGCAAAATTTATCAACAGCCATACGGTACAGTTGGACGACCACACTCAGATCACAGCCAAACGTTTTGTTATCGCTACAGGTTCAAGACCTAGCTACCCCGGTGTGTTTAATAATTTTGGCGACCGCTTAGTCATTAACGATAACGTTTTTGACTGGGACAATTTACCCGACTCAGTGGCCGTATTTGGCCCCGGCGTGATTGGCTTAGAACTAGGTCAAGCGCTACACCGACTTGGCGTAAGGGTCAAAGTATTTGGTGTCGGCGGTGGCCTTGGACCACTAACCGATCCAATCGTCAAAGACTATGCCACCACTGTGTTCAGTGATGAGTTTTACCTCGACACAGATGCCAAAGTATCAGACATGAAACAGGTCGGTGACAAAGCCGAGCTTACCTATATTGACAAACAAGGGAAACCGCAAACCGAGCAGTTTGACTATGTGTTGGCAGCCACAGGTCGTGTGCCCAATGTTGATAACTTAGGGCTAGAAAATACCACGCTTGAGCTTGATGACCGAGGCGTACCGCTAGCCGACCCACATACCATGCAATGTCTTGATGGCTCTGGTAACGCCCCGATTTTTATTGCAGGTGATGCCAGCAACCAGATCCCGCTTCTACATGAAGCCGCAGATCAAGGCACAATTGCAGGTGAAAATGCCGGTCGCTTCCCTGATGTGAGAGTGGGACTGCGCCGTGCAAAGCTTGCGGCGGTATTTAGCGACCCACAAATTGCGATGGTTGGAGCAAGTTATAAAGAGTTGGAAAAGCAATATGGCAATTGTGGCTGCTTTGCCATCGGAGAGGTAAGCTTTGAAAACCAAGGCCGCAGCCGCGTGATGTTAAAAAACAAAGGCCATATGCGAGTCTACGCTGAGCAAGGCACCGGATTATTCTTAGGTTCCGAATTTGTCGGCCCTGCTGCTGAGCATATGGCGCATTTACTTGCTTGGGCGCTACAAAACAAGATGACCGTGCCACAAATGCTCGAAATGCCTTTCTACCACCCAGTGATAGAAGAAGGCCTAAGAACGGCACTGCGAAATCTGAATGCAAACTTGAAGTTTGGCCCGGATATTATCAAGCACTGCTTGGAATGTGGTCCAGGCGCTTAATACAAACATTGCTGGAGCCGGCCGTAACTGCTGGCTTTATCTTTTTACTGCGTTGCTTTAAATTCTCTGGCGAGCTCTCTATTTACCACTTTTATCGTTTTCACTACGGACTTTTCGGAAACAGGGCTCGAAAAGTAATACCCCTGAATTTTATCTACTCGTGCTTCTTTGCACACATAATACTGCTGATAGTTCTCAACACCTTCAACAACAATGCTCAATTGTAGGCTCTTAAGCATATCAATCAAACCCATAAATATCCTTTTCCCTCTATCGTCTACCTCAATTCTGTCGGTAAGCGATTTATCCACTTTGACAATATCAATTGGATAATTAAGCAAATGTGATATTGAAGAATAGCCCGTTCCAAAATCGTCTAGCGCAATCTTGCAGCCTAGTTCTTTGATGCGGCTTAGGCTTGATGTTACCCGTTCACTTTCATCCAAAAGCGCAGTTTCTGTTAGCTCAAAGGTAAATAAAGTACCATCAATATCGACTCGTTTTAGACAATCATTGATAAATGCTGGTAGAGAAATGTCTCCGAGCTGTAATGGCGACAGGTTTATTGCTAAACGAATAGGATATCCGCACTTTGTTTGTATCTGCTTCAATGTGGTGATCGCGTGCTCAATAATCCACTTTCCCAACGGTTCTATGAGCTTTGACTCTTCAGCTATTGTAATAAACTCTTGAGGACTACTTGTGTATTTTGCAGTGGGCCATCGGATCAACGCTTCGAGAGACACGACTTTGGCCTGCTGAATATCGACAATCGGCTGAAATGCCAACTCTAACTCTTGCCTCTCTATCGCTCCTCTTAAGTCTTGCTCCACGTTATACTTCATTTGGAACTCAGTCTGCATATTATCTTCGAAAATGCACGCCATCGCACTTTGGGAAGATTTAGCCCTAAATAGTGCAATATCAGCAAAACGTATTAAGTCATCAGCATTATTACCATTAAGTGGGTAAAGAGAAATTCCCATTCTTACTTGGCAGTAGATGTCCAACTCATAGATTGAATAGCTTCGGCTTAGTAACCGGATAAGCTTTTCAGCTTCTATTTTAATTTGAAGCGGGTTGTCACAAGACACCATCAAACAAGCAAACTCGTCTCCACCAAAACGACTGACAATATCTTCTTGCTTGGTATGCCTCTTAAAGCTTGCTCCTAGTTCAAGTAAAAGTTGATCAGCGATTTCATGGCCAAAGCGATCATTTATCTTTTTAAAATCGACGATATCAACGACAAGGATCCCAGCACACTTATAGCGCTTTTTATCGGCTTGCATCAGCCGCTGGCAGGTTTCTTCAAAATAGTAACGATTATACAACCCCGTCAATGAGTCGCGTTCAGCCATCTGCTTTACTTGCAGGTAGCTTTTATGCAGTTGACTTTCTAGCTCAAAGCGTTTCCTTGCTTGGATAATAGACCGGCTCAAGAGCGATGCGGTGACTTCTTCTTTGAGTAGAAAGTCCTGTACGCCCAAATCTAGACATTTCAAAACCAGTTCATCAGAATGTGAATTGCTGATCATCACTATGGTTAGATCTTTAATATGATTGATGCGCTTAAGTTCAATGAGTAAGTCCAAACCATTTTTGGACGGCATAT
>NZ_JAKKCW010000037.1:0-5646 GCF_021728455.1 Pseudoalteromonas sp. L23
CTTCACCACAATCAACCAAATTCACCACTTCTACCGTCACCGCTCGGGCTGGCATTACCCGCTGCATACACACTCCATCGTGGGCTTCGAAACAGGTTCTTAACGCCTCGTGGCGGGCAACTATTTGAGTTAGACTGGCTTCTATGGCTGCAATATCCAGTACCCCATCACAGGCCAGTGCTGCTGCAACATTATAATGTTGACTGCCTTCTAGCTTATCGATTAACCACAGCCGTTGTTGTGAAAATGATGCTGGGATCGCACCACTGCGATCTATGGCACACAAGGGGATACTCGCCACTGACCTCCCTTGCTGCTTTCTCTCAAGAAAGTGCAATAACTGTTCTTTGTGCGTTTTTACTTGCTCTGCTAACTCAGCAGTCATGGCACCTTTTGGTGCTTTCACCTTTAAAGTACCGGAGTCAGAAGATAGCTGAATATTTTTTTGTTGTAGTTGATTAAGCAAATCAATCATTGGGTTAAAACTCCATTTCTTCAAAGGCCTCACTATCCGCCTCTAGCTCCTGCTGTTCTGAGCTATACTGGGACTGTGTTGCATCAATAAACTGTGCTAATTCTTTGATTGTTTGGAAGGCAAACAGGTCTGCAATTTCAAAAGGGTAATCCCAGTGCGATTGGACACGATCGAGGATACTCATGGCATGAAGCGAATTTCCGCCTAGAGCAAAGAAAGACTGCACGGTACTGAGGGGTTCTGTGATACCTAAACACTCTCGCCAGACTTCCTCTAGAGCAACTTCTGTTGCCGTATGTGCTGGAACATATTCAATCTGAGGCTGGGCCGTCACCATGCTGTATAGTGCTTTACGGTCAAGTTTGCCGTTAACAGTGACTGGTAATTCAGTCAATGCGATATAGGTTGCAGGTATCATGTAGTTCGGTAAGGTAGATGCCAGCAACTTAGGTATCACAGCTGAAAGTTCAGCACTGTCCAATGATGTAACACAGAATGCGATAAGCTGTTCACCAGCTTGTAACTCCTGCACACTGACAAATGCTTCTTCCACTTCATCACAGCCTGCAATCGCAGCTTGGATCTCTCCTAGCTCTACACGCAAACCACGGATTTTAACTTGATGATCTAAACGACCAAGGAACTCCAGAGCTCCACATTCTAAACGACGGACCAAATCGCCCGTGCGATAATATCTCTGCTGAGAACGGTTTGCTAAGCTCACCGTAATAAATTTCTCCGCAGTGAGCTGTTCCTGCTGAAAGTAACCTCGAGCCAAGCCAATCCCAGATATGAGTAACTCTCCTGGAATACCGATAGGCTGCTCAGCAAAATCCGGACTCACTACTACACAGTTAATGTTATCAATAGCATAACCAATGGGAACACTCGGGGCCGAGGTGGTTTTACTACAATCCCAATAACTTACATCTATTGCTGCTTCTGTCGGGCCATATAAGTTATGTAACTGAGCGGATGACGCTCGTATAAACTGTTCTCGGTGATCGCGCGTTAATGCCTCACCGCTACAAAATACCTGTTTCAGTGTTTGGCATTGCGATAACTCTGCATGCTGCATAAATGCTTGCAGCATTGAAGGTACGAAGTGACAATGAGTAATGCCTTGTCGCTGTATCAACTCTGCTAGATACTTAGGCTCTTTGTGACCCTCGGGTTTAGCTAGAACAATACTTGCGCCAACGGTCCAAGGCCAAACAAACTCCCAGACCGAAACATCAAAACCATAAGGCGTCTTTTGCAGCACTTTATCACTGGCTTTCAGTCCATATTGCTTTTGCATCCACAGTACACGATTCAACAAGGCTTGATGCTCAACCATCACCCCTTTTGGTTGTCCTGTTGTACCTGACGTAAAAATCATATACGCAAGATTTGTCGAGCTTAATTCAAAGGTACTAGGAGTCGTTGCTCTATACTGGAAGAGAGTATCTAGCGTCGCTTCGCTATCGATCACAGTCACTTGATGTGATTGCAAACACTCAGCTTCCGCTAAGTGCTGTTGGGTCAATACTTGTACATCACCCAGCTGGTCTAAGATTGCACTACTGCGCGCGTCCGGCATACTCGGGTCAATAGGTACATAAGCGCCACCCGCCTTTAACACCGCCAAAATTGCAATAACCATGCTACAGTGACGTTCAAGATACAAAGCCACGAAGGATTCTTGCATTACTCCCTGAGCCTGTAGCAAACGAGCCAATCGGTTCGCTGCCTGATTTAACTGCTGATATGTCAACGTTTCTTGAGTATCAAGAACGGCGATGCTGTTAGGTGTTACCTGTGCAAAGTGGTCAACATATTGATGCGGTAGTAAAGCTAAATTGTGGGAACAGAAAGTATCATGTTGCTGCGCCAGTAAATGTTGCTCAGACGTCGATAACAGTGAAATTTCACCCACACCTCGACCATCCGCAAGCTGAGAAAAGATGGCATCAAGATGATGTTGCATTTGCGCTATGGTGTTATCGCTGAAACGCTCTTTACGATATCCCAATGTAAGCTGTAAGTGTTCATTATCATTCACAATAAAAGTCAACGGCACAGCACTATACTCTGCCGTCTCACTACTATTGATAACAACATCGCTGGTATTATTCGCTACACTGCTATTGCTCTCAGTAGGATAATTCTCAAACACTACGATACTATCGAACAACTCAACCTCTGCGGCAATCGCTGTTTGTTGCCGGATCTCTGGCAAAGTTAAAAAGCCGTGTTCTTGACTTTGCAACTGGCTTTCATGTAACTGCTTAAGCTGAGCTTTAAGATCCGTTGATGGAACAAAATCAACTTTTACAGGTATGGTGTTTATGAATAACCCAACCATCTTTTCAATGTTTTGTACCTCAGATGGCCGACCTGAAATTACAGTACCAAACAATACTTTTTGATCGCCACTGTAACGCTGTAACAAGTATCCCCAAGCCCACTGTATGACAGCATTGAGAGTCACCTTGGCTTCACTGGCAAGTACTCGTAGCTTTTGCGACAGACTCGTACTTATTTGCCATTGTCGCTCAACATAGCCTGATTGAACGTCTAAATTTTGGCTTTCTAACAATGCGGTGGGCGAGTCAAAGTCATGCAAGTAAGTATGCCAATAGTCAAGAGCACTTTGCTTATCTTTACTCTGCAACCAATCATAGTAACCATCCAGTGGGATCGGTTTCGGTAACGATAAGGGTTGCGAGTTAGCAAAAGACAAATAGCTTTGCAATAGTTCTTGGTAAACGGTTTGCAGACACCAACCATCTAAAATTAGGTGATGATGTGTCCAAAGTAATTGATGCTGCATGGAGCCATAGCGCACGATAGTAACTCTATGCAAAGGCGCTTCATTGAGTGGCATTGCCATTTCTCGGTCTTGCTCACGCAACGTGATAAATGCGCTGTGGCGCTGCTCATCACTCAAGTCGCTCCAATCTAAAAAGCGCACAGGAACTTTAATATCTGGTGCAAGCACAAAGCGATAAAGGCTACTTTTTTCTATAGCAAAGCCGCTTCGCAATATTTCATGCCGATTAGTCACATATTGCCATGCTAGCTCCATCGCCTTGATGTTCAATTCGCCACTGATTTGATTTACAACTTGGGTTAAGTAGGCTTTTTTATCAATTTGACTTTGAAAGAATATTCCATGCTGTAATGGTGTTGCAGGAAAGATATTAATGAGTGTACCAAAGCGTTTCTGCCATTCATTAAGCTGAGATTGTTGTAATTCGACATGAGGGACATCAGAGGTTGTTAACATCGGCATTCGGCCTTCACAGTGATTAGCAATATCCTGCAACGCCATAGCTAAATTATTTTTAAGAGCAACCATAGTCTCTGGACTAAACTGCGCAACACTATAGTCAATCATCAAATGCAGTAAGCCTTCACTCACTTGGCCATTGATCGCAATAGCAAACTCCCGTAAAGCTTGCTCGTGTAGATTTGACCCCATACTTTCATTAGCGAGAGAAAAATCCCCATGCTCGTGCTCTGCATTTATCTCAATTTGTCCAAGATAGTTAAATAGCACAAAAGGATCCGCTTGTTCAAAATGCGAACACTCAGAAGTTTGGGAGTAGTATTTTAGTGTTCCAAAGCCAACGTTCGACTCAGAAATAACCCTACGCCGTTCTTTTACAGCAATAATTACTTCTGTAAGCCCTGTGCCCTCTGAACTAAGTAATAGTGGATAAAGTGAAGTAAACCAACCTACTGTTTCACTGAGATCCACATCATCAGAGATAGGATCTCGACCATGGCTTTCCAGTGCAACTGCGACTTGCGATACCGCAAATGTTTGCTGTAGCGCTAAATACAGCCCACTTAACAATAAATCCTCTACTTGCGTGCGATAAGCTTGGTTTGCACTTCCTAGGAGTTGACGAGTTACTGAGTGGGTAAGCTGTAGCTTAACGATTTCACTTTCACTGCGTAAACAGGGCTCTATTTCACTCTCAGATAAAGCCATCATGGTATTTTCAGCGGCTAATTGGGCAAGCCAAAAGACTTGTTGCGCTTGGAAATCGTCGTAATGAAGCGCTAAGGTATCACTCCACTGCCTTATAGATGAGGTTTTTGCTGGTAACCGAGGTATCTCTTGGCGTTGATGCTGACACCAAAGACGCTGTAAATCTTGTACCAAAATTCGCCAAGAAACACCATCTACGACCAGGTGATGCGCTACAAGTAACAACCGAGCTTCACTTTTACCTGAGATTAAGACTGCTTTAAATAACTCACCTTTTGAAATATTAAACCCAGACTGTGCTGCAGCAGCAATTTCAGTTACGGCCTCAGCCGACCAATCAGCAACGAAAACATTCTGTACAACCCGATTAATATCAATTTGTTCAAGCGCAATAAACTCGCCCATCCACCCTATTGATTTGTGAGTAAACCGTAATCTCAACGCGTCATGCCTATCAAGTAAACATGAAACTGCTTGCCTTAGAAAACCTTGCGATAACTCAATAGGCACTTGTAATAAGATAGACTGATTATAATGATGTACAGCCGCCCCTTTTGAGCGTTGTAAGAATCTCAATTGAATAGGTAAAGGCCTAAATTCTCCGCTTAGGGGAGATTGTTCAGCACTCACTTCTTTACTTGCTTTAACCACCAATGCCTGATCAGCAACCGTAGGTAACTGCATAACTTCTTTTAAAGTTATATGGAGCCCCACTTCCCGAGCCATAGCAACCAATTGAATTGCTATAATTGAATCCCCTCCTACGGTAAAAAAGTGGTCATTAATACCAATCGCGTCGTTTTTGAGCAATCGCTGCCAAATGAGTAATAACTGCTCCTCTGTGGCATTTCTTGGTGCTATAAAGGCCTCGAGCTCAGTGTTGCTATGCAATTGTTTTAGCGCATTTTTGTCAATTTTACCGTTCGGGGATAGCGGCCACTGTGATACCGCAATGTAGCGACTTGGCAGCATGTACTCTGGTAGTAATGCCCGTAGATACTCACGTAGCTGCTGTGCCAAACCCGTCGCTTCTTCTGTTCGGACGTAAGCCTGTAACTGTGACTCTCCTGCCTCTTCTACCACTAACACTAGCGATTCTATTACTGCATCATGGCTATTTAGGTGATGCTCTATTTCCCCAAGCTCAATACGAAAACCTCGTAACTTCACCTGCTCGTCAACGCGCCCT
>NZ_JAKKCW010000038.1:0-4659 GCF_021728455.1 Pseudoalteromonas sp. L23
CCTCAAGCATCGAGTGCTTTAGGCTAAGCGTTGCAAACATATCTTTTAGCTTACGGTTTTCTTCTTCAAGCTCTTTAAGTCGCTTAACGTCTGAAGCTTCCATCCCGCCATACTTTGAGCGCCATTTGTAAAATGTACTTTGGCCGATACCATGTTTACGGCAGATTTCTGGTACAGGAATACCTGACTCAGCTTCTTTGATCATGCTGACAATTTGGGTTTCGGTGAACTTGCTTTTTCTCATCGTAAATTTTCCTATTTTAGTTAATGGAAAATTCTACTTATGAACTGTTTCATTTTTTGGGGGAGTTACACTAGCTTAAACTAATTTTTAACTTTCTTGAAAAGTTGACTAGAATATGGATTAGCAAAGTGAAAAATGGCTGACTCGCCAAATGACTTGTATTTCGACTTTTAAAATTGAAGGGAACTGACGTTTAATAAAGGTTCTAGAAGATTTGGAGTTACCGTCATGGCCCTATTTGATAGTTACATGACGGTAAATGAAGATTTATAACCCTATGTAAAGGTTAATAATTTTCTATTCTATGTTTTGGATCTGAATGTTTTTATGTTTTCATCTCATTGATTTTAATTGGATTTGTATTTTTATGTTTTGTATGGTCCCCGTTTTACTCCCCATGTAGGTTGATAAGAAAGCTACTTTTTGGGTTTTGCACTTGCTTGCAGTATCAAATGCTCAATGAGTTCTTCTTGAGAAAGTCCACGAGACTTAGCCATATTTTTTAACTTACTAGCAGTACTTTTTTCGATGTAAAACTGCCTAGCTACTTTATCATTTTTGCTTTTTCTGTGCTTTCTTGATGCATAAGAAGCTTTCATTTTTCTTATAGTGTTCTCGAAAGCATCTATATTTTTAATAATTGCCAAAGCTTCTAAATAACACCACACATACAGCTCTTTTTCACATAAATTCGTAGGCACATGCGGATAGATTTCTTTCACTGAACGCTTAGTCGGATCAAGTATAGGAGCCTCGTTCTCTTTCTTAGCAATATACTGAATAGCCCAATTAATAGATTCTTCGTCATGTTTTAGCCACCTGAATTGACAGGTGCATGAATTGTGTAAATCTATAACCTCACTCCAAGAACGCGCAACACCAAGATCCAGAAGTGAAAAATGTAGGGGCTCGAATAACTGCATTAAGTACAATTTTATATAGATACTATCAGAGTCGACGTGTATAGAGATACTTTTAGAGTCAAAGCGTGTTAATGATCGTTTTTTGTGTGTGTAAAAGATGTGTAGAAAATTGACTAGTCTAATGTTAAGTGAAGATATGTCTTTCGGTAGTGTATGAGCTGACTCATGTAGGTTGCGCCAATGTTCTAAGATTTCACCTAATAACACCTCATCGACCCTATCATCTATAAAAACTTTCCTAATCACAAATGCTCTTTGTTCCTCAATACGCTTAGCAAAATTACGGAGACTAAACTTGTCAGCTAGGTAGGTGTAAGCAAAAGAAGTCTTTAGATCATCTTTGATTAGTTGTTTATATTCGTCGAGCTTAAGAGATTCGAGTAAGGACGCCATTGTTTTTATCACTAAGTCATTTTAAAGTCATTTATACGGTATTTTAAGCATTTTTAAAAGTGCTTTAAAAGCTAATTACGAACAATAAAAATTAAATGGTTCCTTGCTTTTTATGGGCCTAGAGTCTAGAAATGACTAAGTTTTGTGAGTGCTTGTAGCTACGCACGTGTTTCGTAACGCTCAATCGGTTGAAAAGGTGGTGTGGTACTGGTTATTGGGCTACGGCAAAGAGCGTGCCGATGGAAGCTTTAGCAAGCGAATTATGGGTTCAATACATCTGGATTCAGTTTCAATATCCAATCATTAAGTGGTGAATAACTTCAGAGTGACCACAGCCAAAAAAGCCAAGATTTGTAAGGTATTGGATCATCAAATTGCCTATGCTGCTTTATCTTTTCTCTGTAGTGAAATCCGTATAGTTAATATACTTCAACCTAGAGTAATGAATACTAAGCAGGTTAGAGGAATAGTATTGATTACAAAGCCATAAAAAGTACTTTTTTACATTGCAGTCTCTTAGTGTGAGCAAATAAACATTAAGAGTTTCAAAATGAAAAAACTATCACAAAGAGTTCAGACCAATCCCTTCGATAAGCGCTACAAAGTCATCGTAAATCACAAAGAAATTATAGAGAGCAAATTCAAAGAAGCGTTAAGTGAGTACTCGCGTATTTCTGTTGTCAGATTTGATTTGCATATTCCTAGGCAATGCAAAGGAGAAGATAATCCTCTCGCATCAAATGAAAGTTTGATGAAGCGATTTATAGCTTCATTGGTATCAAAGCTCAAGTACAGTTATTTAAGAAAACCAGTGTCAAGAACTCAAATTTTGCGTTATGTCTGGGTTAAAGAGAAAGGAAAGTCAGGTAATGAACACTATCATGTTTGTCTGTTTCTCGATAAAGATCACTTTGGAATGTTAAGGAGTTATTCCAAGGGGTACAGTCACTTACTAAGTTATAAGAAGCCTAAAAAAAAGTCTGTACAAGAGTGCATTGTTGAAGCATGGGCAAGTGCGCTAAGTATTGAACCTCAGCTGGCCGAAATAAATGTGCAATTCTCAGATTCAAAAGTACATTGGATCAACTTGAACGATCAGAAAACGCTAAGCGAGGAGTATAGAAACGTGATGAAAAGGCTTATGTACATGGCGAAACCAGAAACCAAATTTGTAGACTTGAGTAAAACTAGGTACATAGGGCATGGCTCGCCGTCAATTAAACTAAAGTTACTACCTGTCAGAGCATAGAAGTATTTTAATATCCACTAATTCAGGTGATACAAGTAAACACTGCTGTACCCAGACGAAGCTGACTTTGAAAATGGCTCGATGCGTCTCCCAGCAGCAGGTTTAACTTTGTCTGTGCAGTGTAAGCAAGGAGGGGAGCCACCCCTCCAATATGCTTAGTGCTCCTTTATTAACTCTTTGATAATGATGAGTATCGCTATTGCATGAGAGATCAACTCTACGGTTCGTGGGTTGTGTTGCATAAGTTCTCCATTAAAGAGTGTTGATTATTCCCCTTTCGGCAAATGATGCGTAAGAGTCGCCAATGACTATGTGGTCTAAGATTTGAACATCTATAAGTGCCAAGGCATCGATAAGCTTCTTAGTGATATATCGATCAGCATCTGATATATCACAACTTCCAGAGGGGTGGTTATGTGCCAATATGACATTGGCTGCATTGGACTTTAAAACATCTTTAACAACTTCTCGTGGATAGACAGAAGCAGCGTTAATGGTTCCAAAGAACAATTCTTTATATTCGATAATCTCATTGCTGTTACTCAAATAAATTACGGCAAATACCTCTCTTTCCCTAGCACCTAATTTTGATCTCAGAAAATCAACTGCACTAGCTGGGTTGGAAACTTTACCCTGCCTTTTTAATCGACTAAATAGGATCCTAGAGGCCCAGTTCAGCACTTCTTCATCATCAAGGAGCGCAGGAGTATTTGAAATAGCATGTTCTTGAATTTGCATCGTTGATACCTCAGTAATTAATAGATTCGATGCAGTGATATAGATTTCAATTTGGTTCGATTTGAGTGGGAACAGTGTGATGGCCTGAGCGTAAAACTTTACGCAAGTCCCTTATTTTGATGAGTTTATTCACATAGGAGACAAAAATGAAACTCATCAAACTTCCTCAAGTGATTGAAAAAACTAGTCTTAGCCGTTCAAGTATTTATGACTTTATGAATAAAGGAGGATTTCCAAAGTCAGTTAGTTTAGGTGCCCGCGCTGTTGCATGGGTTGAATCTGAAATTGATGATTGGATCGGAGAAAAAGTGAAAGAGAGACAGTTATAAATCTGCCAAGGGCTCACTTAACTGCTATTAACGCAGACCCCCTAAAAAGGAACTAAAGCACAGTTAGTTTGGTGTACTTGACGCAATGCAGAACACTGAAATTACTCTACCTTTCTCCCTGTAAGATGATTAATCACTTCTTTGTCCTAGTTGATTGGGCACTGTCAGCAATGATAGTTATCAGAAATCTTCTTACCAGACCTGACTTTTCTGGCCTAAATTGATCGTTGTAGATCAGTGGTTCTATTATTTTTACAGGTATATGTAGGAGCTTAAGGAGCCAGAAGATTTATTAGGTAAAGGAATTTTATCAAACAAAAAAGCTCAGTATATTACTGAGCTCAGAAAGATGCTGTCCTTACCATCATTACTGATTAAATTCTTTCTCAGACAGTTTGCCATCTCCGTCGCTGTCGAGCTTATCAAAGATTGAAGCAAGAGATTCTGACATTGACGCTTCACTTTTAGAGATAAAACCGTCTTTATCTAAATCAAAATCGTTAAATTCTGCTGCCATTGCTGAACCGGCAAAAAGTACTGTGGCGGCTGTAATTACTGTTGCTAACTTTTTCATTGTGACCTCCTAGCCTTTAAAGTTAGAGAACTCAGTTTCGTTTAGTTCTCCGTCAGCGTTTACATCTAAGTCTTTAAACTGCTCGATAAGCGCTGTATTTACTTTTGCTTCACTCATGCTAATAGCACCGTTGCCATCTGTGTCATAGCTTGCGAAATCTTCACCAGCAATAGTATTTGCTGAAGCCAATGTTAGACCTGTGATTGATA
>NZ_JAKKCW010000039.1:0-4206 GCF_021728455.1 Pseudoalteromonas sp. L23
TGAGAAGAAGTTTCGAACTTAAGTTTTACTTAACGCTAACTCGTTGCTGCTTTGCTTTTCAGCGTAGCGCCCCGTGTCAGTGGGGTCGCATTATAGGGCGATCCGATTTTAGTGCAACCCTTTTTTTAAAGAAAATTGCGAAAAAACGTTTGTTCGAGCAAAAATGAAGCGAAACGCTTATTTTTGACACTTTTGCTTATCTTTTTGCAGTTTTTTCGTACTAGAGTTTTACAATTCAACACTCTACACTAGTGACACAAGACACGAGAGATGAGTAATCTAGACATGCTTAGAAGTTATAAAGGTAAATCCCCGCGCTTGGCACAAGGCGTTTATATTGATGAATCATCCGTTTTGGTCGGTGATGTAGAAATTGGCCAAGACAGCAGCGTTTGGCCATTGGTTGCAGCCAGAGGCGATGTGAACTACATCAAGATAGGGAAACGAACTAATGTTCAAGACGGAAGCGTACTGCATTTAACAAGAAAGAGCGCGTCAGTACCTGACGGTTACCCGCTTATTATTGGTGATGATGTGACTGTTGGTCATAAAGTCATGTTGCATGGTTGCAAACTTGGTAATCGTATTCTCGTAGGTATGGGTGCAATTATTATGGACAACGTCACCGTAGGAGATGACGTTATTATTGGTGGTGGTGCACTTGTCCCACCTAATAAAAATCTTGAGTCCGGTTTTTTATATGTCGGTAGTCCGGTAAAACAAGCCAGACCCCTCACCGAACAAGAGTTACAATTTTTAAAAGTGTCCGCCCAAAATTACGTGGAACTTAAAGATGAATATTTAGAGGAAAGCTAAGCTTATCTCTCCCGCCTCATTAAACGCTTCATCCTCTATTAATTGCTCAGCCTGCATTTCATAATCGAATTGGTGCTGAGCAAAGTGTGCTATTGCAGCTTCCTGCTCAAGCTTGGTTGCAATTTTACAGCGGATCAGCTGACCACTGGCCATCGCCGTAAACGTTAATTCTCCCTGTTGATAACTGATGTCATCATTAAACAGTATTGCTTGGTTCATATTTACCCTCTAATAAGCCTAAATGTTTCGGACGTATCAGGTCTCACCCCTCGCCATTGGTAAAACGCTTCTGCGGCCTGCTCAACTAACATACCTATGCCATCTATCAATTGCGTTTGTTGATTGTGTTGCGCCACCCAGTCTAAGAAACTTGTTTGCTGGTCGCTGTAGAACATATCGTAGGCAACTAAGCAGGATTTAATAACAGTAGGGCTAACGTCTGGCACTTGCCCTGTGATGCTCGATGAGGTGGAGTTAATCACAATATCGAAACCAATGTCGGGGGTATTGTTTAAGCCACACCCTGTAACCTCTCCATACGAGGCAAATTGCTCTGCTAGTTGCAATGCCTTTGACTCAGTACGATTGGTCACGACGATCCGTTTTGCTCCGGCCTGGAGGAGCGGATAGATACAGCCTTTGGCGGCGCCACCTGCACCAATCAATAGTACGTTAGCTCCCTCAAGTTTAGTTTGGTGTTTCATGAGATCTCGTACCAGACCTGCACCATCAGTATTATCGCCTGTAATACTGCCATCTTGCTGTTTGATTAGGGTATTGACGGCACCAGCGAGCTTAGCTCGTTCGGTGAGGGTATCTGCAAAGGCAAATGCCTGCTCTTTAAAAGGTAAAGTCACATTCGCACCACAACCACCTTGGGCAAAAAATGTCGATGCAGTTTGAATAAAGGCATCTTCTGGTGCCAAAATAGCCTCGTATTCTAATTGCTGCTGGCATTGCTGTGCGAATTGCGCATGGATTGCCGGCGATTTAGAATGCTTTATCGGATTACCGAATACCGCGTATTTGTCCATCGTAATAAGAGCGCCTTGAAAGAGTCATTATGAAGCAGTTAATTAAACGTATCTTTAATAAAGATGCAACCGTAGAACAAACAAATAGTGCCCCCACTCCAGAAAAAACACCTTATGAAATCATTGGTGGAGAACAAGGCGCCCGCGATCTTGCTAACCGTTTTTACGATATTATGGCAACCGACCCCTATGCAAAGCCGCTTTACGATATGCATCCACAACCATTAGATAGGATCAGACAGGTATTTTTTGAATTTCTTTCTGGTTGGTTAGGCGGGCCCGATTTATTTGCAGAGAAATATGGTCACCCACGCCTAAGAATGCGCCACATGCCTTTCCCTATCGACCAAGATTTACGGGATCAGTGGATGCACTGCATGAATAAAGCATTAGACTTAGAGGTAGGAAACCCATTATTAAGAGAAGGATTAAGGCAGTCCCTCGCTCAGCTTGCGACACATATGATTAATCAAGAACAAAACTAAAGTATTAGTTAATTAAAATTACACGGCTATTTTGCGCTAGGTCAAATCCCGTTCTTGAGTAGAGATGCATAATCACTGTTCTAATTGTGTACAGGTGCGATGCGTGTGAAATCTATTCAACATAAAATTTATGCGTTACTGACAGTGACGGGCGTGCTCGTCTTGATTGCCAGTATCCTTAGTAGCAGCAGTCAACAAAAGACGCTCGCTGAAGAAACCGTCGAAAGTAATATTAAGCTACTGGCAGATAATTACTTTGACTCTATCAATACTATGATGCTGACCGGCACCATGGCAAACCGTGAAATTCTGAGTGATAAAATTCGCAATCATCCAAATATCGAAGATGCGCATATTATCCGCTCCGAGCAAGTTAATAAGCTTTACGGTCCAGGTAATGCAAATCAAGCACCTAACTCTGAGGCTGAATTTGATGCGTTGAACGGAAAAGAGACCTTAGTTATTGAACAACGCGACGGTAGTCGCATCATGACTTATTTAAAGCCGATGGTGGCCAAAGAAAGCTATAAAGGAACAAATTGCTTAGGTTGTCATCGGGCAAAGGAAGGCGATGTGCTCGGCGTTGTACGGATCAGTTACTCTTTGGATGATATTGATAATACGGTACACACTAATACGTGGTTTAGCACTGCGCTTCTCTCAGCTATCTTTATTACCACCTTTGTAATTTTAGGCGTACTTTTCAGGAAGCTCTTCATAGTACGACTAAAAACGCTAGGCCGGACCATGCGCCTCGCAACGACGAACAAAGACTTATCATTACGAATAAACGACCAAGTCGATGACGAGCTTGGACGCTTGGCGATTAACTTCAATAAAATGATGGATAGCTTTAAAGACAATATTGCGCAATTATCCAACTCTTCAAAAATACTTATTCACTCAGCAGAATCTATATATGCTTCAGCGGAAACTACCGAGCTGGCCATTCAAGAGCAAAAACAAGGGACGGACTCTGTTGCAGCCGCAATTAACGAGCTTGAAAGCTCTTCAAGTGAAGTAAAAAATACCACCCACTTTGCATCAGAAAAGTCGGATAGCAGCAATCACCTCGCAGAGGAAAGTATGGCTGTTGCTAATCATACTGAGCAAAGTATCAACCAATTAGCACAAGATGTAAGGCAAGCTGCAGAACAAGTTTCTCAGCTTCAAGCACAAACACTAGAAGTGGGTAAAGTACTCGAAGTGATCAGTAGTATCGCGGAGCAAACCAACCTCTTAGCGCTCAATGCAGCAATAGAGGCCGCACGAGCCGGGGAAGCAGGAAGAGGGTTTGCGGTTGTTGCGGACGAAGTCAGAACACTTGCGACACGAACACATGACTCAACCGATGAAATCAAACGTACTATCGATAAGCTACAGTCCGAGGCACAGCAAACCGTGGCAGCAATGAGTGCTTCTTGCGAAGAAGCAGATGACCGCGCACATCAGGTCAAGAAAGTGGCACAAGCGCTTAAAGACATCTCGACACAGATGCACGAAATTAATGCCTTAAACCTGCAAATTGCCGATGCCACTGAGCAGCAAAACTTGGCCGCTGAAGAAATCAATCGTAGCGTAGTGGCGATTAGCGATAATGCTGAGCGCTCGCTAGTTGATGCCCATGGCTCTAAACAGATCAGTGAAGAGTTGCTCACCCTTGCGCGCGATTTGGATGAGCAAGTGCGCGGATTTAAATTAAACTAAGTGAACCGCTAAAAGTAAAAAAGGAGCTTCGGCTCCTTTCAGATTGATGATAAACCCCGCTTTTTTAAGCGGGGTTTATTTTTCCCAGTTGTTGGAGCAGTTTTCTCTGCCGTAAGTTTCAGCGCTGTTTTTTTGTGTTGGCTAGGCTAATTATTGTGATTTGG
>NZ_JAKKCW010000004.1:0-284439 GCF_021728455.1 Pseudoalteromonas sp. L23
CTCTATTTAAAAAATGAGAACATCCTACTTCGTAGCGAGCCAGGGCCAAATAAGAGGTTGATGAAAAGCGTTCATCCATGAACTTCATCGACATTCGAACATCCATGTACATCAAAACCCGTTGCAGAGATGCAACGGGTTTTTTGCTATGTGTGATTTAAAAACCTCGCGAGGTAAACTCGCTCCCACTCCCCCACAGCATCAGCACAGCGCAACATGGTGGGAGATGTATGGACTCCTCCCCCTTAACGGGAGAGTACGGTATAAAGATATTGCAAAACACTTTTACCAAATAAGGAGTCCATACATGACACAGTCTAATTTAATTGCTATCGACTTGGCAAAAAACATTTTCCAGGTGGCGCAGCTGAAAGGCAATAAACTCAAGTTTAATAAGCCAATGAAACGCGAACCTATGCTTGAGTTGCTTGCAAAAGCCGAGGGGTCAAAGGTCGTGATGGAAGCTTGTGGTAGCGCCCAGCATATTGCTCGCAAAGCGCTGTCGCTGGGGCATGATGTCATGTTGCTTCCCCCTAAATTTGTTAAAGCGTTTAGGCAAGGCCAAAAAACCGATGCAAATGATGTTCTCGCCATTGCCAGTGCCAGCTAAGCATATAACGTGAAGCCCTGTAAAATCATGACAGTTGAAGAGCAAACGTTGCAGTCATTGAGCCAAGCGAGAACCTTAGTAGATAAACAAAAGACTCAGCTTTCAAATCAAATACGTGGCTTGCTATTAGAGTTTGGTGTTGTCATTAATCAAGGCGATGCAGCGTTAACACAAGCGGTTCCAGATATTTTAGAAGATGCTGAAAATGCGCTCCCCATCGCATTAAAACAAGCACTCGCGGTGAGTTATGACCTATATAAAACACAATGCGACGCTAAAGCACAGCTACATAAACAAGTTGAAGCGATAACCAAGCAAAATGAGAGCTGCCAGCGTTTAATGGCATTAGAAGGTGTTGGCCCAATTACCGCGATAGAGCTGTTATCCTTTTTAGGCAATACCTCACAATTTAGTAATACCAGAGGGGCGGCGGCATGTGCTGGTGTAACACCGACACAGCACTCATCAGGCGGAAAAGCCAAGATAGGCCATATCCCCAAAAGACGAGGCAATACATTAAGGAAAAACCTGTTTCTCGGTGCAAGAACGGTAGTCAGTAGGCTAAAACATAAAGAAGCGACCACAGAGAAAGAACGCTGGATAAAAAATCTACTCACCAAGAAAAGCGTGAAATGTGTTGCCATTGCATTGGCCAACAAAACGGTTAGAACAGCCTATGCCTTACTTAAAAACGGCTCAACATACGAGCCAAAAATCTTAGCGGTGTAGCACTGAGTAACAGAAGAACAAATCAAGATAAATAGAACGTAAAAGCAGAAAGCATACTGAGATTACCCCCAGTATTGAACAAGCCAAGATAGAGCATTGAGCGGTGAGACCCACCCTTGAGAGCCTGTTAAACCGCAGGTGTATACAAATACCGCGTGGGAGAGAAGGCACAAGGGCGCGAATACATCAAAGAGGCCGAGGTAGCACCTCATCAAGAGCCCGGATATAAGCACGCAATCACACCAATAATGCTAAAAATGGCTTGTACAATTGGAGGAGTCCATATAAGGCGGTTTATCCGCAGGCATTCATCCTAAATATTTTATAAAGACACTTTACTCAGTTCATTGAAAACTGTAAATATCGGCGATCCCACTACCTTTTGTGTGAGATCTTCGTTATGATTTTGCTTTTGTTTCACAACTAATTACGAAATGTCAGAACTCTATCATTGGTTTGATCTCTTGGGCGTCATGGTTTTTGCAATTTCGGGAACCTTAATTGCGCATAGTAAACATATGGATGGCTTTGGTGTGATTGTCCTTGCGACTGTAACTGGTATCGGAGGGGGAACATTACGAGACTTGATTTTAGATCAACCTGTTTTTTGGCTTCATGATACTAGCTATATTTACGCTATTTTATTTGCTGTTGCTGTGAGTATATGGTGGCTAAATCGACATCAAAATATTCCAAGAACTGTACTGCAGGTTGCTGATGCCATTGGGCTTGCTTTTTTCGCTGTAATGGGAGTACAAAAGGCTTTAAGTATTGGAATGCCTAATACTACAGCTGTGATCATGGGCGTATTGACTGGGTGTTTTGGTGGAGTCATCAGAGACGTGTTGGCTCGCGAAATCCCCCTTCTTTTAAAAGGAGAGTTATACGCGATCACCTGCATTTTTGGCGGGATAGTCTATACTCAAGCAATTAAATTGGGCATGGTAACAGAATACGTAATGGTATTGTCCATGGCGGCAACCTTGTTATTAAGATTAGCGGCTATGCGATACCACTTGGTGTTACACGTATTTAAATATAAATATTAAGTAAGCAGGAGACATGGATGTCTTTAGCAAGAGTCTTCACTAGAGCACAAGTTGGTATTACTGCACCAGAGGTAATTGTTGAGGTGCACCTTAGCAATGGTTTACCTGCCTTTGGTATTGTTGGCCTACCTGAAACCTCCGTTAAAGAAGCCAAAGAACGCGTCCGTAGTGCACTTGTTAATGCTGGCTTTTTATTTCCAGAACAGCGTATCACAGTAAACTTAGCACCAGCAGACCTACCAAAAGATGGGGGCCGCTTTGACTTTGCAATCGCACTCGGTGTTCTCGTCGCATCAGGACAGTTAGATAGCCATGCTATTACTGATAAAGAATTTTATGGTGAGCTTGCGCTAAACGGTGAGCTTAGGACGGTCACTGCCATTTTACCCTCTGTAATTGCTGCTGCGAAGGAGGGGCGAACTGCTTACTTGCCAATTGGTAACGATGCAGTTGCGAGCCTGGCTGCGGATGCCAATCGTGTTGCTATAGGCTGCTTGCGTACAGCATGGTTAGGTTTAAGCGGCCAGCAATCACTTATGTTTAATCAACTTTACCCAGATGATTTAAATATACAAGCTTCAAGGGGGAGTTTGCTGGACATGGCTGAGGTGAAAGGGCAAGAGGGGGCAAAGCGAGTACTAGAAATAGCCGCGGCAGGTGGGCATAACGTTTTATTTCTTGGTCCTCCTGGTACTGGAAAATCGATGCTTGCTCAGCGCTTACCTACGATAATGCCATTAATGACGGATAATCAGGCGTTAGAAACGGCTTCTATCTATTCCATACTGGGAAAAACCATCAGCCAATCAAACTGGAAAACAAGGCCTTTTAGAGCTCCACATCATACTTGCTCTGCAGTAGCCTTGGTTGGAGGCTCGTCAAACCCTAAGCCTGGGGAGATATCATTGTCAAATAATGGCGTTCTATTTTTGGACGAGTTACCAGAATTTGATAGGAAGGTACTGGATTCATTACGTGAGCCGATGGAAACGGGCATGGTAACGATTTCGCGCGCAGCTCGGCAAGTTGATTACCCTGCAAACTTTCAACTGATCGCAGCATTAAATCCCAGTCCTACAGGTTGTTACACTGACAAAAGAGCGTCTCCAGATCAAGTATTGCGCTATTTGGCTAAGATTTCAGGTCCATTTTTAGACCGAATAGATCTACAGGTAGAATTACCTCGTCTAAAAACAGAAGAGCTACAGTCACAGCATGATGGAGAGTCTAGTGCAATAATAAGAGCTAGGGTGGAGCAGGCCTATAAAACAGCTTTAGCACGTCAGGGAAAATGTAACGACCAACTGAGTGTAAAAGAGCTAAACCATATCTGCTATCTTGCTGATGCTGAAAGTTTATTTCTAGCAAAGGCAGCAGAAAAACTAAAGCTATCACCACGTTCATATCATCGAATAATCAAAGTTGCGCGTACCATAGCGGATCTGAGCTCTACACCTAATATTAGCTTGTCACATTTAAAGGAAGCGCTTAGTTATCGCGCGCTGGAGAGGTTGTTAGGTCAGCTAACACAGTATTAGCTAACGGCACTTCAATAGATAGGGAGTGTATTATTGGTAAAGGTTAAGCTGACAACATATAACCTTTACCGCGAACCGTCACAATGCGTTTTTGCTCTTTTTCATCGCCGAGTTTTTTGCGTAGTCGGCCAACTAAGACATCAACCGTTCTGTCACTTGGGCTCCAATCAGGTTGCCCAATGTCTTCTGAAATACGCTCTCTGGATGTTGCCCTTCCAGCATTGGAAATAAGACAAATCAACACTTTATGCTCTGCTTCGGTAAGTCGAGACTCAATGCCATGTTGATTGATTAAGGTGCGGTTATCAGGGTGTAGTTTAAAGTCTGCATATTCAATAAATTCTTCCGATTCATCGTCTTTATTACCAACTAAACGTTTGTATAAGGCACGCATACGCAGTTCAAGCTCAAGCGTATCAACAGGCTTACAGACGTAGTCATCAGCACCTTGCGCAAGACCTGCGATTCTATCGGCTTGAGAGTCTCGACTAGAAAGCATGATGACACCAAGGTCTGATAAGGTATTAATTTCTTTCGCGAGTTGCAGGCCATCAGTGGCGGGTAAAACAACATCAACAATAGCAAGTGCAAATGGGTTTTGGGTTTGAGCTTGAATAAGCTCAAGCGCAGTAGCACCCGTATTGTCTACAGTGATACTGAACTCGGTATTTTCAAAGTGACTACACAGCCGCTTTGCTAAGAGTTCATCATCTTCAACTAATAAAACCTTTATGCTCATGTTTTCACTGTTAATTGTTGTTTAATTGTCGTAAATATAACACTGAGAGATCGCTGCTTGGAAGTGCATGAAACGAATTCTTACAACTCTGTATCTGGCACGTTAACCTGACAACCTAGTTCGATCAAGGGGAAACCTAGCTTTATTATTAAATTATATACAATGATGTGTTTGATTGCTGCTTCGCTAAACAAAAAGGCGGCACAGAGTGCCGCCTAGCATTGATTACTTACCGTATAGATGTTCCCACCATTGTGGCTCTGCTTTTAAATGCTTGTCGAAATAAGCCAGCATGGTGTTCCACCAATGGAAGCGCTTGTCACGAGCAAAAATTTGATGATCTGCGCCTTTGTATTCGACCAATTCAACATCTTGGCCAAGGATCTTCAATGCGGTATACATATTGTGACTTTCACCTGGCGGCACATTGGTATCCGCGTCACCGTGAATTAACAATAATGGTGTTGTTACTTTGTCTGCATTAAATACCGGGCTATGTTGTGAGTAAAGCGTTGGATTGTTCCAGGGGAAACTTCCTTTTGAGGCCTCGCCAGAATACAAATAACCCCACCAGCCTTGACCCCAGTATGAAGTAATATTAGAAATACCAGCATGTGAGATAGAAGCTGAGAACAAATCAGTTTTTGTTGTCAGCAGCATAGTCATGAAGCCGCCGTAAGAAGCGCCTAAATTACCTAAACGCTTGTCATCAACGAAAGGGTAGGCTTTCACAAACTCTTTGGTACCCATGATGATATCGTTAGCGGTGTGTTCACCCCAAGCATTGACGTGTTCTGCTGAGAACTTCTGACCGAAACCTGTCGCACCTGTTGGTTGCAAGACATAAACAACATAGCCATTTGCTGCCCATAAGTTAAATGGATAACGCCCTGTAAAGCCACGAGTCACTGGAGAAGTGCCGCCGTAATAATAAACGAGTGCTGGGTATTTTTTAGCTTTGTCTAAATCGTGTGGTAGATACACGCGGCCTTTAATCTCCACGCCTTCAGTATTAGTAAAATTAAACTCTTCTAGGTTGGCAATTTCTGCATTCTGGTATGCGATATTTGTTGAGTCCCAGAGCGTTTCAGCTCGCTTATCTGAGGTTGACATGGTTTTTAACTGTTGTGGAGTTGATGCTGTAGTTCCCGTGAATAAGATCTCTGGATTACGTTCACTCGACACAGAATAGTTGGCGACAACATCCAGTCCGGTGTTTAAGCGTTTGAAAGTGGACTTACTTTCGTCGAAGAAGAAAAGCTGTTGACGATCTTGGTCAGTCGCTTTCAGTACCACATCGCCATTATTGAGTACGGTGAAGCTGCCTATGGCTGGGTCAAAGTTTTTACTCAGTGCTTTTACATTGTGGCCTTCGCGATCTATCCAATAAAGTTGGCCGTCATAATTATTCGCGAGCATACCTTCAGGTAAGTTGCGCCCCGTACCTTCTGCAAAATCAGGACCTGCAGTTACATAAATACCATTTTTAGTGTATTGCGCGCCGCTAAACGTACGATACTGACCAATAACACTTTGCTGATTGTTTGATAGATCGATTTCTATTAGCTCTGTCAACATGTGAGGAGGTTGCGCGTAGTCTTGCTTATTACGCGTTGCTAAAACCGTGTTTGCTTGTGCGTCAAAGTCGGCCAAGCTGTGGCTTTGTGCGCCAACGGTCACAGGATTAAGTAGCCCACTTTTGATATCAAGTAAGAAGATTTGTGACTGGGTCCGGGCATATGACCATCTATCTTCTAATCCTTGATAATGTTTAGTCAGTTTGCCTTCTTCTTTGCCGCTGTTGGTCCAAGCAAAAATAAGCGTGTCATTATCAAAAAACTCGATACTATTCGCGCCATTGAGCTTAGTAGCAACTTGAGTACGTTTAAAGGTTTTTAGATCAAGGATGTAAGCTTTATTATCTTTTAAATAAGTGAGTTTGCTGCTGTCATCACGCCATGCAAAGCTAGTTGCACTCATACCATCGAAACTGTAAAGCATATCACCATCTTCATTGTATAAAGCAGTTTCGGTGATTGCTGAATTGCCCTTTTCATCATCGTAGTGGCGGACGGTCGAAATGTAATATTCGCCGTTAGGTGCAAGTGAGATAGCACTCACCGTTGGGGCATCAAACAACTGCTTTGCAGACAGCGCTTTGGTTTGTTTTTCTGTTAGCGTAATAACGTCATGCGCTGCTTCGCCTTCAAAGCTAAGATCAACCTTATTCCAGTCATTTACCTGCTCAGCGATAACGAGGATTTGATGATCGCCTTTGACGACATCAAGCTGAACCTCTTTAACACCGGAGACTGGCTCTCCATTTAGAAATACTTTGGCTTTCTCGATGCCCTCAAGCTTGAGCTTACCTGAAACAAAACGTTCAGTAGTGAAATTAAATTTTAGAGCCTGCAATCCAGGTATCGTTAATTGTGTAGTTTTGTTTAGAGGCTGCCATTTGCTTTCATTATTGAATAGCGTTACCTGTTTGGCGTCTTGTTGTAATGATGGTAGCAGGTTTTCAATAATTGCATCACGATGAGCTGTATCCGCTGGCTTTATTGTTGATTCGCCTGCGATGGGACCCAAAAATTGTATTTTTGATTCGTCTAATGGGCTTGCTGAAAGTTGTGTTGAGACTGCCGTAAATAGTAGAGTGACGGCTGTACGTAATTTCATTTATGTGCGCCTATTGTAGGTAATTATATGATAAAACTATATCATAGTATTTTGAACCGGTTGTATTGCTGCGATAGACGTCCTAAATTTAATAGTCTGTGTTGATGAGCAACATAACGTATGTAGTTAAGCAAACACTTAGCGTTGAATAAAGAGGAGAATTTACTTGGTTTTATTATTAACCTACATGTTTTTGGCAATAGCTATCTCTTTTATCTGTTCGGTGATGGAAGCGGTGCTACTTAGTATTACGCCAAGTCATATAGGGATCTTAAAGCAAGACAATGATGCATTAGCATCGCGAGTTCAACGCCTTAAAGACAATATTGATCAGCCTTTATCTGCCATTCTAACGTTAAACACCGTTGCGCATACCGCCGGTGCTGCAGGGGTTGGCGCACAAGCTGCTGTGGTATTTTCAGATGCAGCTGTTGGTATTGCGTCAGCGGTGATGACGCTACTAGTTTTGGTGCTGTCGGAAATCATTCCAAAGACCTTAGGAGCGACTTATTGGCGCGGATTAACACCTATCGTTTCCAGTGTGTTGGTATGGCTAGTTCGACTATTGAAGCCATTCGTGTGGATGTCGGATCAACTTACAAAAGTGATAGGCCGTAAAGAAGATGAGGCTCACTATATTCGTCAAGAAATCGAAGCGATGGCGGAAATAGGCTCTGAAGCTGGTGCACTGCATCAGGACGAGACTGAAACCATTCGTAGTTTATTACGTTTTCGTCATGCCAAACTAGAAAGCATCATGACACCAAGAACGGTGTTATTTAAGGTGCATAAAGATATGACAGTGCACGAGTATTTGTCTGAGCATGGTTCGGTTGCTTTTTCTCGAGTGTTGGTATTCGATAAAAACACAGATGACATCATCGGCTTTGTACACAAGAATGATATTATGCTTGCTTATCATAGGCTTGGAGAAGAATATAAAATTGGTAAGCTATCTCGCCCTCTTTATACCGTACCGGAAACACTAGCTGCGCCAGAGTTATTCAAAGCGTTACTGGCAAAGCGTCTACACATTGCGCTTGTCATTGATGAATATGGCGATGTACAAGGCATAGTGACATTAGAAGATTTGCTTGAATCATTAATGGGAATGGATATTGTTGATGAGCGAGAGCAAACCACCAATATGCAAGCTGCTGCTAAGCAAAAGTGGCGAGAGCGAGTAGATAATCATGATAATTTGATTGAAGACAGCGACGAAGCTGAAGAAGTGTCTGAAACGCAAAGCCACGGAGAGGAAACATCCTCTCCAGAGGTTAAGGGTTCGAATTAATCATGCGCTGCCAAGAGTGTATCCACCCTACTAGGTCTGTTAGTGGTTTGGGTTTGCTGATTAAAAAACCCTGCATTAATAGGCTATGCTTGTAGCGGTCAAGGTATTGTAGCTCTTCAATCCGCTCTATACCTTCAGCCACTATGTCTAATTGTTGATTTTGTGCGATGTCGATTAAGCTGTCGATAAGTACCTGTGAAAAGCGATCGGATTCCACATGGGTTATCAAAGAGCGGTCGATTTTGATCTCGGTAAACGGCAAAGACTTTAACTGCTGAATATTGGTAAACCCAGTACCAAAGTCGTCTAACGAAATATCAAACCCTCGGATCCGTAAACGGTTCATTGTCTCCAATTGGATAGACTGATTCATTGGTTGGTTTTCAGTAATTTCTAAAATGATATCACTAGGCTTTAAACGGTTTATTTCTAAAATAAGTGCCAATTTATCTGGGCAGCTTAAATCATTTAATTGCACAGGTGATAAATTAAAGGCCATTTTAATTGGATAATTGAGTTCAGATTTGATTGCTTTAAACTCATCCGTTGCCTTTTCAAAAAGCTGGAAAGTAATGATATTGATTAGATCTGTATCTTCGGCCACGCCAATGAAATGGTCCGGTAAAATAACTTGCTCAGTATTTTTAGACACAATACGGGCAAGCACTTCGACACTTTTTATCTTTTTGTCACCACGGTGAACCTTTGGCTGATAGTAAGGCGTAATTTCATTGTGACTAATGGCATGCAAAAGATCGCTTTCGGTCACCTTTTCAATGCGGCTACGTTTAACCGTGGTATATGTCTCCATTTTTTTGAGCATACGCTCGACATCAACCAATTGTACGGGCTTAGAAATATTGCCGATAAGGTGTGCATTGGACTGTCTGGCAAGATTGGTTGCCAGGTCAATAATCTTCTCGTCCATTTCGGAAATAATAATAATGCCGCCAGAAAACCTAAGCTCTCCTAGTTGGCGAATAAACTCCATACCATCCATTTCGGGCATATTGAGATCTGTAAAAATGGCGTCAAATTGATGAGGAGTCTGCCGTATTTTTTCTACAGCATTCACCGCACTTGAGCAGGTTGTGACATGCTCAATGCCAAGCTCAGTCATAATAGCTTGCATTACGACGAGGATCGCGGGTGAATCATCTACTACCATTATCCGATGTTTTGCTAATGACATTAACAATTCCTTCGTATACCTTACCTCCTTAAAGTCTAGTACAAATAATTTAAAGTGCTCAAATCTCAAAACGCTTTAAAAGGTGATTTTTACTCAATTTGAAGCGCAATAATGACACTTTACCTGCATTTTTCTAATTCAGGTTTCGGCAGCACTTTATGAAGCGGACGCTTTTAGCGATAATGCCTCAAATGACCTTTGGATCTGAATATGAATAGAGTCGAGCTTTCGCTAGCGGACAAAGCGGTATCTATCTTTTTTAACCAACAACAAGTAGTACAGCTTTTTGTTGAGCAGCAAGCCATTACCTTTGAAGAGCAACATAATGGCATTTTCGCGACCATTGATGGACAAGCACTGGCGGTAAATACAGAGCAGTTACCTCAGGGATTACTTGGTATTGCAGTAAATGGAGCTGAGCTTCAGTGGCTCGAAGTGAGCACTGAAACACCTAAAGAAAAACGCAGCTTATTTGGTTTGGCAGCATTGGGCTTAAAGTTATTTAAAAGTGCAAAGGTGGTTAAAGCTGCCTTGGCTGGTGCATCCGTGGCAGGATACGCATGGCTATTTTCTTGGCAGTTTGCGCTTATGCTTGTGGCTTGCTTAGTTGTTCATGAATATGGTCACGTTCGGGCTATGCGCTATTTTGGGATTAAAACAAAAGGTATCTATTTGATCCCTTTCGTTGGTGGTCTGGCTGTAAGTGACGATAAGATCACGACCCGCTGGCAAGATGTAGTTATTTCGTTGATGGGACCGGCATTTGGTTTGATAACCTCAATCCTTGGAGTGGTGTTGTATTACGTGACAGAGATGGAAATCTTTGCAGGTGTTGCAGTATTAAGTGCACTGTTGAACTTATTCAATTTACTACCCATTTTGCCGTTAGATGGTGGACATGTTCTAAAAAGCATAAGCTTTTCAATGCGCTCTTGGGTGGGGTTATTGGCGTGTATGGCAGGAGTATTATTCGGCCTTTGGATAAGTTACACCTTTGGCTTAATCCTACTGGTAATATTCATTTTGATTGGTAGTTTTGAAATCCTGATTGAGTGGCGTGGCCGTAATTATAGTCACTTATTACCCCTTGACCGATATGGGCAAGTGGTCAGCGCCATTATGTATATAGTTGTTATTACAGGTCATGTTGCGGTAATGATGCATTTTGCTGATTCAGAGAATCCAATCCTAAGCTTACCAATGAAAATTTTATCAAGTTAATCTGTGTAAGAAGGTGCATTACGCACCTTCTTACAGGGGCAGCAACAATAAAGTTGCGATAATTACACCCGTTACCAGCAATTGTACTAGGCAAAACCCCATAATATCTTTGGCTTTAAGGCCTGCAATTGCAAGTACCGGGAGTGCCCAAAATGGCTGGATCAGGTTAGTCCAAGCATCACCCCATGCAACGGCCATCGCGACTCTGGCTATGTCTGCATTAAGCGCTTCTGCTGCGGGAATGATAATTGGTGCTTGTACCGCCCACTGACCGCCGCCTGAAGGCACAAATATATTTACAAGGCCTGCACTTAAAAAGCTCCACAGCGGTAATGTCCATTGACTGCTAATAGAAACAAATCCTTGAGATATTTGTTGTGCTAGTCCTGTTTCGACCATCATAGCCATGATCCCAGCATAAAAAGGAAACTGGATCACGATACCGGCACCACCTTGAATTGCTTGTTGTAGGCTATTGAGAATATTTGCAGGGGTTTTGTGTAGCAGCATGGCTAAGAACAAAAACAGGGCTATGACGATATTCAATGTCAATGTGCCTGCATTAAAAATAAAGTAAAAGCCCAAGTAGCTAAGACCGATTGCTCCTCCTAACATACCAAGCCATGAGGCATTTTCTAATTTTGCAGCCGGAGTATTGTGGGTACTGATATCATTACTTTGTTCAATGAGCTTTTCTTTATCAACAATAACTGCGTCATCATCTTTGGGAAGCATTAGTTTATTTATAAGTGGTAAAACGATAAAAATACTGAGTACGATGAGTAGGTTAAATGGTGCAAAGATTGTCTCTGAAGTGGTAACAATACCTATGCTCTTTTCACTAAAGTGCCCCGGAGTTGCGATAGTCAGGGGGACTGAGCCTGATAGGCCTGCGTGCCAAACAACAAAACCAGAGTAAGCACTAGCCACTAACAGGCGATAATCAACTTTCACTTTTCGAGCGATGGCCTTTGCGAACAAAGCCCCGACTACTAAGCCAAACCCCCAATTTATCCAGCTGGCGCTCATCGCAACAAAGGTGGTGAGTATAATTGCTTGAGAGGGAGTTTTAGCTAAGCCTGCGATACGGTCTAGCGCTTTCGCTATTGGAGGGGTAACAGCAAGCATGTGACCACATAATAAAACTAACAACATTTGCATCGCAAAAGTAAGCAGCTTCCAAAAGCCATTACCCCATGCCTCAAGCACCATGACAGGCGTTGCTGGAGTAAACAATGTAGCGAGCATCATCACCAAAAAAGTGAGTAAAAGTACAATCACAAATGGATCGGGTAGATACTTGTCGACTAATTTTGTTAGCGGGGTGGTAAACTTGCCAAGCATAAGACATCCTGTTTTCATTATTATTTTATGTAAATCAAAGTGATTGAGTTACGCATCATAATATAGCTAAACTTTAAGCTAAAAGTTAGTGGTTTAGGCTAACTTATAGTGAACAGAAAATAATGAGTTTCATTGGTTTCCTTTAAAATCAAAGTGTTAGGGTTGGCATGAAATCTGATATATTAAAAAGAAAGACTTTAAGTAACTAAGAGAGGTAACTATGTCTGGACAAGGTTCTGGTGGTAATGTAATTGCAGCGATTTGTAACGTCTTTTTCCCTGGCCTTGGTCAGTTGGTTCAAGGTCGTATATTGGCGGCTTTAATCTTCGCAATTGTTGTTGTAGGTGGGTATGCACTGTGGTTTTTATTGGTTCCACCTGTGATTGCAGCCGTTTTCCATTTGTGGGCTATTATTGATGCTGCTAAGTATACGCCGCCTAGGTATTAACGGTTATACCAAAAAGTATAACCACCCAGTCAGGCTGATCATACTCAGCACAGTAGACAGCACAACGGTAGCCGCAAGCGTTGCTTGTTGGCTGTCGAGCTGTCTAGCAACAAGATAGGCATTAACTCCCAGCGGAGAGGCACTCATTAAAGTCACCACCTGAACTTGTTGAGTTGCCAATCCTAAATAAGTGGCAAAGAGATAAACCAATCCCGGTAGTAGTATCAGTTTTACTGCACTTAGCCATATTGCACCCTGTAACTTTCCTCGCACGCCATACTGTACCAAGCTCGCACCCAGAATAAATAGCGCCCCTGGAATGGCGGGTTTTGCCAACCAACTAAAGCTTTCAAGTATTAAGCTTGGTAGCTTTAACCCAACAACGTTTAATATCAAACCACTCGTAATACTTATCACTATTGGGTTTAACAGCAGGGGTTTCACAATATCTACCTTATTTTTGTGTCTTGCTGCCAGTAAAAAAGTCATAAAAAACAGCATCGCACTGTGGAATGTAATAATCATAAATACCATGGCAGCGGCTTGCTCACCGAGTGCCATTAAGATTATCGGTAATCCGACTAACACGGTATTAGAGTAGGTGCCACTTAATGCTAATGCTGCACTGTCTGCTTTCGAGCGATGTTGCGCTTTAAAGAGAAATAGGTATAAGCCTGCATAAGTCAGAGCGACTGGGAGATAAAAGGATAATAACAAGGAGCCCGTCGCGAGGCTTTCCAGATCTGCTTGCACCATACTGCTAAATAACAGCACAGGAATACATAAATTAAAGATAAAAGTACGCAAGCCATCAAGCTGATTGATGGCGATAAAGCCAATCTTTGTACTCAAAAAACCAGAAATAACGATAAAGATGAGAGGAAATAAGATCTCAACAGGCGACATGCGTTGACCAACAATCGAGTGGTTAAAAGGTAATTCTATCAATGAATGCTTAGCGGACGCCACTTAGGTATAATAAAAGAAGGTGATTTAGTTAAGAAGTAAAGATGGAATATCAGTTTATTCGTGACCCACTTTCTGGGTTTCGAGCTCGCTTAAATGACGAGCACGCGTTGATAGGTCGGTGGCTGAGCGAAGAGCTAGCACATGAGCATATTGTCAGTCTGCTGACACAGCTTGAAAACCTGCCAAATCAAAAAGAAGAGCTTGTGTTGGCTGGAAAAGAGATCCGCGCCACGTTCACGCCGCAAGAAGCATTATTTGAAAGCCACGCTTTGTTTCATGAAAGTGATGACATAGCACAATATCAAGAAGACGCACTGGCTTTAGATGAATCGGGTATGATGGCGGTGTGTGGCTATGAAGACTTTTTACCCATGCTGGTAGAGTGGGCTGAATTTACCAAAGCTAAATAACCTGAGCTGCGGATAATTAATGCCTTTCTAGCAGCCAGTTTTAGCGCTAACTGCGTTGAATTCACTTCTAATAGCCAGCTATTGGTGCGTAAATTCGCCTTGCCTACAGGATGTAGGTACCTTAGCGAGAGCAGGACGCGGAAGCGGAGTTATCCCCAAAACTCTCTGGCTAGATAAGAAGATAGTTTAAGGTGATTAAAAAACAGTGAGTTAGTCCATTCCTTATCCAAACCTCAGGTTAAATAAGTTCTGTGGGGGCTGTTATCTTTTATGCTTGAGTTCAACAGCCCCTGAAGTATAGAGATAGCTTATTTGGGCGTACCATAGAGCTGCTCTGCTCTATTAAATAACACCCATGAAGTGAGTATATACTTATCATTAGAAACTGGAATATTACCTCTATGTGTATGTGTAAAATACCCTGGTGCTATCACCATAGAACCTTTTACTGGGGCAATTTTACGCTGCTGATAATAAAACTCGGTCTCGCCACCTTCCTCGACATCATTAAGGTAGAACATAAATAACAGCACTCGGTGTAAGGCTTCATTATGGTCATGTTGAGGGTAGACTTCGCTGTGCCAGTAGGGGTAGCCGCCTTTATTTATTTGATAGCGTTGAGCTTGGATAGCGCCTAAACGAAATAGCTGTTGAGCAAGGACCGGGAGTTGTGGCTTGCCTACTTCTTCAAAGTTATCCACAGTGAGATCGACAGGTTCACCAGTTTTGGGGTGATACACTTTAAGTCCAAATGCACCGATGATCATAAAGAAATGTTCTTCAAGGTACTCAAATAAGTGCTTTGCCGTAACCTGTTGAATGTGTTGTAACTGTTTGGCATAGTCAGGATAGGAATTTAAATAAAGGTCGTGACTGACTTTTTTACTCAAGTCGACACCACCAGATGTAGTCCCCTGTTTTAAATGTGGACTTTGATCGAAGGTCTTTACGAATTCATCGCAAAAGTCTGAACTGAGTGCGTTATCGTAAACGCGAATAAAATCACTCATGTTTTTCCCTAGTTTTTATTGGAGTTATTATGCTGTCTGAAAAGCTTATGCCGCGTTTTTGCGACACAGATGTGCTTGGACATATCAACAATACCGTACTCCCTGTGTGGTTTGAAGCCGCGCGCACACCTATTTTCAAAATATTTACACCAGATTTAAATCCAAAAGAGTGGAAATTGATTGTTGCCAAAGTCGAAGTCACCTTTAAAGGGGAGCTATTTTATGGTCAGGAAGTCGAAATAAAAACGGCTGTTGAACATATCGGCAACAGCTCATTTGTGATTTTGCAGCAGGCTTGGCAGCATGGAGAATGCTGTGCTGAAGGTAAAACCATTATGGTGCGATATGACTTTGCGGTTAAGCAATCTCAACCGCTGAGTCAGCAAGAGCGCGATGCGCTAGGCACTTTTATGGTTGCTGCGGCTTAAACTGGTGACCAATTGCCGCTGAAATACAAGGCTTTACTGTATAGGTGTAGCCGTATTCCGCGGCGTTATCCGGCATGATCTCTAAGATCTCATAATCGTTTAATTCAACAATATTACTGCCTTCGCTATGTTCACAGCGTGAGTTTCCGTCAGACTCAAAGCGAAAGATAAAGTAAGCCAATATTTGGTTAAGCACATCGTTATAGTTTTTGCCTTGCTCATGTAAATCTGGGTTAGAATCGTTATTAATAGATACCGTTAACGACTCCGGCTCATCTGCAGTGGACTGTGCTTCATTTTGTTGTGGAGTATCACCACTCATGTCGGCCACTTGTGGTTGAGTTTCCGATGCTCCTTCGTTTTCTTCTTCGGAGTTTGCTGAGCGTGATTCTTTCGCGTTGGCATGGAAAGAAATTCCGTCCTCATCTATTTTGAAATCAGAAGAAAACCCAGTAAATGCGGTTGAAGCACCTGATTTAGCGATGCCGAGCACCAAGAAAGCCAATAAAACAAAACACATGATCAACCTGATGATTGCTGTTGTTGCTGGATAACGATAGTGGTTCTGATGCCAAAAAGGCTTTATACGTAATGGTTTAAGCAGGAAAAGTACAACGACATAGCATGTCATAAAGAGTTGCGCGAGAATCAACAAGAAGGTACTGGTAATAAAAAACCAAGTAGGTAACGATAACAACACACTCAAATTATGTGTGTAAGGGAAATTATCCGTGCTGACCCCAGTTAAATCATTGATACGGCCATCAGCTTGCACTAACACAAAGTTAGCGATAAAGGCATAAAATAACAGTATCAGTGCTTTACCTGGCACACTTTCCCAAAAGGTCATGATCCTTGGCCAGAATTCATAACATAGCGCCGTTACTGTGGTTATTAAGATCAAAAAAGCGGTGAAGTTATCATCTTCAGTTTCACTCAAGCTGAACATAAAAATGATAAAACTAACTAAATAATAGCGTTGAGCCAGTGTTAGGCTTTGCCAAAATTGGCCGATGGAAAAGCGCAGCCTTGCTAGGTACGCGGTTAAGTTTTTTGGCGCGAGAAGTTGATGCATAATAAATGAATTTGTAATTATTATGCACCAATAATAGAGACTTTTAGAAATTAAGACAATAAGGGCTTAAGGTACTTACCTGTATGCGAAGCTGCAAAGTTAGCCACCGTTTCAGGCGTACCTGAGACGAGTATTTGACCACCTCCAGCTCCCCCCTCTGGACCTAAGTCTACAATCCAGTCTGCGGTTTTGATGACATCTAGATTGTGCTCGATAACCAACACTGTATTACCATGATCGCGCAAACGATGTAATACCGCGAGTAGCTGTTGAATATCATGGAAGTGCAGACCTGTGGTTGGCTCATCGAGAATGTAGAGTGTTTTGCCGGTATCTCGTTTTGATAGTTCACGAGCGAGCTTAACACGTTGCGCTTCACCACCGGACAAAGTCGTGGCGGCTTGCCCTAAACGAATGTAGGAGAGGCCAACGTCCATTAAAGTTTGTAGTTTGCGATTGATTGCGGGAATCTTATCAAAAAATTCCCGGGCGTCCTCAACTGTCATTTCCAACACTTCGTGGATATTTTTACCTTTATACAGTACTTCCAGTGTTTCACGGTTATAGCGCTTACCAGTACAGACATCGCAAGGAACATAGACATCCGGCAGGAAGTGCATCTCAACCTTGATAACTCCATCGCCTTGACAGGCTTCACAGCGACCGCCTTTAACGTTAAAACTAAAGCGGCCAACCTTATAACCGCGTGAACGCGATTCTTGTGTTCCTGCAAATAATTCGCGGATAGCGGTAAAGATCCCTGTATAAGTTGCTGGGTTTGAACGTGGTGTGCGACCGATAGGACTTTGATCAATATCGATAACTTTATCAAAGTGATCTAGCCCATGAACTGATTCATATGGTGCAGCTTCTTGCGTTGTTGCACCGTTTAATTCCTGATGGGCAAGCTTGAATAGGGTGTCATTAATGAGGGTAGATTTACCCGAACCAGATACCCCAGTTACGCAGGTCATGAGACCAACAGGCACTTTTAAGTCGACACTTTTTAGGTTGTTGCCCGTTGCGCCTTTCAGCTCAAGCCACTTGTCATCACATTGATGACGTTGCGCTGGAACTTCAATGCATTTCTCGCCACTGAGATATTGACCAGTTAATGAGTCTTTACTTTGCATTATCTCATCGCGAGTTCCCTCAGCGACGACATAGCCGCCGTGTACGCCGGCGCCTGGACCTATATCTATGATGTGATCGGCTGCACGAATGGCATCTTCGTCGTGCTCTACCACAATCACGGTGTTGCCAAGATCTCTTAAGTGCGTGAGTGTTTTAAGTAAACGGTCGTTATCGCGCTGATGTAGACCAATTGAAGGCTCATCCAGTACGTACATTACCCCCACGAGACCGGCGCCAATTTGGCTTGCAAGACGGATCCGCTGAGCTTCACCGCCAGATAAAGTATCAGCACTACGCTCCAAAGAGAGGTAGTTTAGGCCTACATTGATCAAGAAAGATAAACGGTCGCGGATCTCTTTGAGTATTTTGTCCGCAATTTGTGCTTTTTGGCCTGTGAGTGCTAAGTCGATAAAAAATTGACTGGCTTCGCCGATACTCATCGTTGTTACAGTTGGCAGGTTGGTCGAGCCGATAAACACATGGCGAGCTTCTTCGCGCAGTCGTGAGCCATGGCAACTTGGACACGCTTGGCTGGTTTGATATTTGGCAAGCTCTTCTCTTACTGAACTTGACTCCGTTTCCCGATAACGGCGATTCATGTTGTTTAACACGCCTTCGAACTCGTGATTGCGGGTGATAAGATCGCCTCTGTCATTACGATACTTAAACGCGATTTTAGTTTTGCCTGAGCCTTCTAAAACCACTTTTTGAAATTTACTCGGCAGATCCTGAAATGGCGTTTCTAAATCAAATCCATATTGCTCGGCAACCGAACTTAGCATCTGAAAATAGTAAAAACTGCGTTTATCCCACCCTTTGATTGCACCGCCAGACAAGCTTAGTTCTGGGTTTTGCACTACACGTTTGGGATCAAAATACTGGTTTACCCCCAAACCATCACAGCTTTGGCACGCACCTGCGGGGTTATTGAAAGAAAACAGTCGTGGTTCAAGTTCGCTCATGGCATAGCCACAAGTTGGACAGGCAAAGTTGGCCGAGAAGATCAGTTCGTTTGCGTCGCTATCATCCATATAGGCGATTTGCGCAATGCCATCAGCCAAATCAAGCGCGGTTTCAAAAGATTCGGCTAACCGCTGCTCAAGCCCTGCTTTAACTTTGAAACGATCCACCACGACTTCTATGGTATGTTTTTTCTGTAACTCTAGCGTTGGTGGATCTGAGAGATCGCACACCTCGCCATCAATACGTGCACGAATAAAACCTTGGCTCGCAAGCTCTTCTAGCAGTTTTACGTGCTCACCTTTACGGTTTTTCACCACCGGTGCAAGCAGCATGAGTTTGCTACCCTCGGGTAGCGCCAACACAGTATCAACCATTTGGCTGATGGTTTGTGCGGCTAACGGTAAATCATGCGTAGGGCATCTCGGTTCACCCACTCGGGCAAAGAGTAACCTTAAATAGTCGTATATTTCGGTAATGGTTCCCACGGTTGAGCGTGGGTTATGAGAAGTCGACTTCTGTTCAATGGAAATCGCGGGAGACAAGCCCTCAATGTGATCCACATCTGGTTTTTCCATCAGCGATAAAAACTGCCTCGCGTACGCAGACAAAGACTCAACATAACGACGCTGGCCTTCTGCGTATAAGGTGTCAAATGCTAAAGACGACTTCCCTGAGCCAGAAAGACCCGTGATCACTATCAACTTGTCTCTTGGAATGGTGAGTGAAATGTCTTTTAAATTGTGGGTGCGGGCACCCCTAACTTCTATTTTATCCATACGACCCTTGTGTTTTTTCGTGCGCTGTACTGAGTACGCGATACTAATCCACTAAATTGAAACCTGGATCAGTCAAAGCATGATGTGAAGTGAACAGATTACCGCATCCCGAATACAAAATTAAGTTATCTCTGCTAAACGAACTAAACTTATTAAACCGATCAACTTGGGATATTGATTTTGTATCGACTTTTATTGCTTTTGGCGCTGCTTTGCCAAAATGTCTTCGCCTGTGAGCTGGTGGTACGGTTTGAGAATTATGCTGCGCAGTCTAAGTTAAATGACGACCTTGTTTGGCACGGTATGGATGTTGATTTCGCTAAAGCCTTGTTGGATGAAGCAGGGTGTAGCTATCGTTTCGTAAGTATTCCTTGGGGTCGGGCGCTGAAGCTTTTAGAGGAGGGCGATATCGATCTTATTTTGAGCGTCACAAAAACACCGGTACGTGAACAGTTTGCGCATTTTATTGGTCCTCAACGAATGGAAACGATTGTTTTTGCAATGAACTCAGGCGAGCCTCATCAGCTTGACTCACTTGAGTCGTTATTCCACCTGTCAAAGCCCATCGCTATTCAGCGTAATGCTTATTACGGTGAGGCGTTTACAGCTCGCCTTGCGCGTCGTACCGACAGTGAAACACAATTTATTTATGTACCCGACAATCAGGTAAAATTGAATTTGCTCAAAAAAGGACGGATAGCAGGGTTTTTAGAAGAAAAATTCAACATCCTGTATCAAAGTAAAAATAACCCTGATTTTGAAAAGTTTGCGATTAGCCCGTTGGTTATTAACGAAAACCCAGTATATTTTGCCTTTAGCAAGGCACGCACCTCGAGCGAGCGTTTGCAGCGTTTGAGTCAAGCATTTGAACGGGTTAAACGTAGCGGAAAATTAGATCAGATCACGGCCAAGTACGGCACCAACTAGCGCTTTTTTCTCTCGAAGTAAGCCGTTCAAAATCATGATGGTAACAATCGCATTGCAAAGATCCGTTCGCGCTAGTGTAAGTTAAGAAAAGAGTTTGTTAAACTTGCGCGTGATTTTCGATAGTGATGAATACCGCCTTATGTCTAATGACTCTTTAAATCCAACTGAAAAGCGCGCCGCGATTTCTCTTGCTGGCGTTTTCGCTTTCCGCATGCTTGGTTTGTTCATGCTGATGCCTGTGTTAGCTGTTTACGGCCAGTCTTTACAGGATGTCTCGCCACTGTGGATTGGTTTGGCTATTGGTGCTTATGGTTTGACTCAAGCTGTACTCCAGATACCTATGGGTTGGTTGTCTGATAAGTTCGGTCGTAAGCCAATCATCATTGGTGGGTTGTTGGTATTTGCATTAGGATCCGTTATCGCGGCATTAGCGGATTCAATCTATTGGGTGACATTTGGTAGAGCCCTACAGGGCATGGGCGCGATTGCAAGTGCTTTACTTGCGCTTGCTGCGGATTTGAGCCGTGACGAGCAGCGTCCGAAGGTAATGGCGGTCATTGGCATGTGCATTGGTATGAGCTTTGCTGTAGCCATGTTATTAGGACCAATGATTGCAGCGTCTTTTGGTATCGAAGGGATCTTCTGGCTGACGGCGGTATTGGCAATTGTAGGTATCGCTATCATTACCTTTATGGTGCCAAATGCGGTAAATAAAGCCCCAAAAGGTGACACAATAGCAAGCTTTGCAGATATTCGTCGCTTGGTGCAAAACCCACAGTTACTGAGGCTCGATCTTGGGGTGTTGCTATTGCATTTGACGCTGACTACAATTTTTGTAGCCTTGCCAGGCCAGTTGATCCGTGATGGTCTTGCTGCAGATAGGCACTGGCAACTCTATATTCCGGTATTTTTACTCGCCTTTATTTTGATGGCACCGATGATGATAGTGGCAATCCGCAAACAAAAAGAAAAGCAGACATTCTTGCTGTCTATTGCAATGCTAGTGGTAAGCTCAGTTACTTTGTATTGCTTTGTAGATTCACTGTGGATGATCGCAGGTGCAATGCTGGTCTATTTTATTGCCTTTAATTTTCTCGAAGCAACTATGCCTGCGTTGGTTTCTCGCATAGCTCCAGCAAACCAAAAGGGATCGGCGATGGGAGTATTTTCATCTGGCCAGTTTCTAGGTGCATTTATAGGTGGTGCTTTGGGTGGTATCTTGGCACAAAATTTTGCGGTCGATACGATATTTGCCGCGACGGCCATTATTGGGGTAATATGGTTTGTTATCGCATGGGGCATGCAAGTGCCACCTAAGAGCAAAGCGATCAGCTTAGTTTCTGCTGTAGAAAATGAGCAACAAGCGACGGAATTGGCAGACCAATTGGTTTCATTACCTGGGGTACTTGAGGCCACGGTAGTGAGAGATGAGAATCGTAGCTACCTAAAAGTAGATGATAAAATTTTTGATTTGAAGCAAGCCAAGCAAGTGCTGGGCTTGTCATAGTGTGAGGAGACAATGCCATGGCACGTGGTGTTAATAAAGTAATTTTGGTAGGTAATCTGGGCCAAGATCCTGAAGTTCGCTATATGCCAAACGGTAACGGCGTGGCTAACATCAGCATTGCAACTACGGATAGCTGGAAAGATAAAAACACCGGTCAATTGCAAGAGCGCACAGAATGGCACCGTGTGGTGTTGTTTGGCAAACTTGCGGAAGTTGCGGGTGAGTATTTAAGAAAAGGCTCGCAGGTTTACATTGAAGGTCGTCTACAGACTCGTAAGTGGACAGATCAAAGCGGCCAAGAAAAGTACACAACGGAAATCGTGGTGGACATGGGTGGCCAAATGCAAATGCTAGGTGGCCGTGGCGAGCAGCAGGGTCAAGGTGGCGGCCAGTACCAAGGTGGTCAACAGCAGCAAAATAATTATGGCCAGCAAAGCTATAATCAAGCGCCTCAGCAGCAATATTCGCAGCCACAGCAAAGCCAGTCAAACCAGCAGCAAGGTGGATTCGCACCACAGCAATCGCAACAGAATTCTCAGCAGTCTTCTGGATTCGGTGGCCAGTCTCAAGGTGGCTTTGCACCACAACAGAACCAAAACAATGGTCAATCAGGTGGTAGCTCAAATCCTATGGAGCCACCAATTGACTTTGATGATGACATTCCGTTCTAAACGGTGGTATAGCATCTAAGAAAACCCTAGCATCATGCTGGGGTTTTTGTTTTTAGTGGTATAAATATCTCTAAGAGAATAGTGAAGAGTAAGCTTAGATAAAGCTTACCATCTTGTACGATTATTAAACTTAACGCATTTCTAGTTTTGGCTCAGTTGCTTATCCTTTCTGTACAATTAAAAGCCGCATCTCGCTTGAGTTTTGCACTATTTTGAACAACACTTCAGTTATCTTTCCACCCAATAAAAACATTATGCCAATTCAGCTGTTAGATGGATTTCGTCGTCAGTATCAAAAAAAGCTAGTCGCGGTAAGTTTGACGGTGTTGTTGTGTCTAAATCTCCTTCTTAATCATTTACTACACCTTCAGGTTCACACGCAAGGCGAAGAAGCCGCGGCTGAAATTTCTCAGCTATCAGCTGAAGCTTTTGCTACGGGAGTAAGTGAAATAGCTACGAAGTATGGTTTTTCGTTGTTACCTGTTGCGAATGCAGAAGAGCACCAATTTGTTGCCAATGACCAAACCGTTACCTTGTACCATGAATCTATATGGATAAGTCATGGATATATATTGATATTTTTCAATTTATTGTCGATTGGGCTGGTGTTATTCGTACACCGGTGGTGGTTTTTATACGGTAAGGCTGAGTCGACTTCACATGCGCAGAAGCCTGTGGCTTTACCAGCCCCCGCTCCAGAAGGGCAGTATGCATTATTTGCGTTAATCCATTGGCAGTGCAGTACGCCTAAAGAAGTTGATCTGCAGTTACATTTTCAGCTTGCGCTGGTTAAAGGCGTTGGAGAGTTTGGGACTGTGGCAGTTAAATATCTGGCTTCAGGGGCATTAGCCGTGACAGTAAAGCAGATTGGGGCGACTAAAGGTATGGATTTGGTAAAGCAAATGCACGAAATCGTTTATCGAGTGCTGTTAGAGTTTCGGGGGGATTTATCTCGCAGCAAAGTGAAACTTGGCGCTTGTTTTTATCAGGAAAATAAACAACAGACACAGGTTTATCAGAGCGCAAAATCAGCGCTCTCAATTGCGCAAAATCAAGTGTGGCAACATACTCATCTAGTGCATCTTACAGAGTTATTGGCAAAACGCCTTAACGAAGACGGTGAAGCTTTGCTGAGTTATTTGAAAGCCGGACAGTTTTCCTTATTCTTCCAGCCGTTGTTCGACTTTTTAGCCGAAGACGTAATTGTAAGCGAAGCGCTACTAAGAGTGACTCACAAAGAAATGGGGCGAATTTCGGCCAAGCAGGTGATGCAACACCTTTATACTCCAGAGCAATTTCAGTTTCTGGATAGAGCGATAGTGAAGCAGGTGTTGTCTGTTTATGAGCAGGAAAGGAGTTTTGGTAAGGTAAGCATTAACTTACATATTTCGAGTTGGGTGGATAGTCAGTTTATTGAGTGGCTCGAGGGGCAGCTAATTGCGTCTCATAGCGGGGCGGCAATTGGGTTTGAACTTAGCATAGAAGAGGTCTATCAACATGGAGAACGTTTGCTAGCGGCTTTTGATAGGTTGAATCGACTTGGGTGCGATATTTATTTGGATAACGTTACACAAGCTCTTACGCTAGGGCGCACACCGCTTGCCGAGTTGGTAAAAGCTATCAAGCTCAGCTGCGAGCTGGTACACGGCATTGAAAAGTCTGCGTATCGTAAACGCACAGTTAAGCAAATAGTCGCTCAAGCAAGAAGCTTGGGTATTCCCGTGTATGCAGTGGGGGTTGAAACCGTTGCTGAATTGAGTTGTATCAAAGGGCTTGGAGTGAAAGGGGCCCAAGGGCATTATTTTTCCGCACCGTTACAACAGCTCGCTGATATTCACTAAAACGCTAACCGCATGAGCTGATTAGGCCGACTTTTTATTAGTCAAATATCTCAAACCATCTAATCCTTGTAAGCCGCCGGTATGGATTGCGGTGATCACACTGCCTCTTTTGAAGTATCCTTGTTGAGCCAAAGTGAAAATGGCGTAAAACAGTTTACCAGTATAAATAGGCTCAAGAGGCAAACGATATTTTACCTTCATTTCATGACAAAAACTCAGCAATTCAGGTGTAGTCTTGGCGTAACCTCCGTGGTGAAAATCATGGAGTAGCTGCCATGGCGCGCAGCGCTGAATTGTGATTAATTCATGTATCTCCTGTGCTAGGTATTCAGCACCTCTTAGTACCGTAACGCCTAGAACCTGCGTGTGATTAGGTAATCCCGAGATTAGTCCTGCCACTGTGCCGCCACTACCTACAGCCATCATGACATAATCACTTTGAGGCAAGGAATGCGCTAACTCTTCAACGCCTTGCAGTGCAAGTGCATTAGTGCCGCCTTCTGGTATAAGATAAGCATTATTAAACTTGGCTTGCAGAGTTTGAATGTATTCAGGCTGATTTCTTTGCCGATATTCGACTCGACTCACGGGATGAAGTGTTAGCCCGCAAGCGCTTGCCATTTTTAGCGTTGGATTGCGCCAGTCAATCTCTGGGCCTCTAACAATTAAGTGACCTTTGATTGCGAAAAGTTTGCACGCCATGCTAGTAGCATATAAGTGATTGGAAAACGCCCCGCCAAAAGTGACTAACTCTTCAAGGCCAGCTTGCTTTAGGTGGAGTATATTGTATTTTAGCTTACGCCATTTGTTTCCTTGGATCACCGGGTGGAGCAAGTCATCACGCTTAACCTGCAACGTTAAACCGTATTTTTCCAATGTCGGGTGGTGAATAGTTTGGATCGGTGACTCGGCGATATTGGTGATGGTTTGCATGATGAAATCAGTCTGATATTTTGCACACTATAATAAATAACCCGAGCGTTTCACTCCAGAGGTTATCATACATCCTTGATTACCTATCTTCTATTTTGGACTTGAATTAGTAACACATCGCGATGTTAGAGAAAAATAGACAAAATCTCAGCTAAAAACTGGCAAGACGCTGGTTAATAGTTGTAAACTCAGATATTAATTGTGCAAAGCTTGTGTTTTACTTTGTAAGTACATAGCATAGAGCCCTAACTATAAGAAATAACAAGACCAAACAATTGCCGCTGTTGGGAATGGAACATATGCGAATTGCTCCTTTAACTTTTATTGTCTCGGCCTCGATCCTGGCCATGGGTACTGTTGCTCAAAGCGCTATGGCGCAAGATACTGCAACGGTCACTGCCATCGAGTCTGAATTGTCTAACAAGCAAAGCGAATTAGACAGATACTCGGTCGTTTTAGAAAAACACCTAGCAGAGGAAACGCGTCTGCAGTCTCAACTTGAGTTATTGAGAAAACGTTCAGGTGAGTTAGACAAAGAAAAAAATCAGGCCTTAGATGCAATGAATGAGTTGTATCGTCGGCTAATTGATGATCCTTCCATTGATATTTCTTCTGCGCAAACGCGGTATCAACAAGCTGTGACAGATCACAAGCAGAACAAAGAAGACATTGCGATGCAAATTGCGGCGATTGCATCACAACGTAAAGATATTGAGCAAGTCCGTGTGACTAAGCACACCTTAGTAAATACGCTTGAAAACTTAAAAGATCAGCTTGGCACAGCGCGAGTAGAGCGACTACGTAATGAGTTTACTCGTGAAGGTACACTAGAAGTAGATCACACGATTAACTGTAAACGCACAGAGACCTTGGCGGCTTGTGAACAGCGTGGTCAGCAAATGGGGCTTCAAAAAGCAACCAAGCGCTTTATTGACCAGATTTTTGCAAACCTAACCGAGAGTCGTGTTGTTGAGCCAAAACGCAATATGGCTGGCGCGCAGGTTCAAGTGGTTAGCAGCCATGTTGTAAATAGTGGGTTTAGTGGACAAGGCAACTACAACGTTAACCTCAGTGTGACGATGCGTGGTGATGTAAATAGCAGCCGCTTATGTAACTTGTTGAGCTTAGACAATCGTTATTGTGCTGAGTATGGCACTCCGCTTGCCGTAAATTACCAGTCGAACTACTCGACAGTCTACAGTGATAACCAACTGACTTTTTCGGACGAACAAAGTGAGCCGGTTGAAGTTGCGACTATTACAAAGCAGCCCGTCGTGGAGACCCCTCTTGTAAAAAAGTCACAAACGGCTGATAAAACAGTCGAGTTAACTTTAAGATCAAATGTTTACGACGACGAAGTATTTATTAATGGAGTCAGTTACGGCGCGACAAAAACGACAGTAGCAATTCCTGCTGGATTTTATGATGTTGAGATCCGGAAATTAGGTTATGAACCTTATAAAGCACGCATTAACCTACGAGCTGCGCAAACCATTAATGCGAAATTGGTGAAGAAACGCCAATCGGTAACGTCTGTTGTAACGAAAAAGCCTGAGCCTGAAGCGCAACAAGTACAAGTGGTCGCCGTAGCAACCACCGAAAATAAGCTCGCTATTATCCCTGCGGGCACTTTTAAAATGGGCGACCTGACGGGTAATGGTTTACCAAATGAGCGTCCCGTTGTTGAAAAAGTGTTGAGCCATTCATATGCCATGCAGAGCACTGAGGTTACAGTGGCGGCTTTTCGCCGTTTTGCGCAAAGCACAGGATATAAAACCTTAGCCGAACAAGGTAAAGGCTGCGCATACTATAAAAATGGCGAACCGGTTTGGGAGCTTGAATATAATTGGGAAAACCCAGGTTACGAGCAATCAGATAATTTTCCCGTTGTGTGTGTTGCCTATGACGATGCCAAAGCATATGCCAACTGGTTATCTGGTGAAAAAGGGCAGCAATATAGATTACCCAATGAAGTTGAATGGGAATATGCGGCGCGTGCAGGCACTGCATCTGAGTACCCATGGGGTAATGAAATCGGAAGAAACCTAGCTAATTGTGGTTGGTGTGGCAGTGAGTGGTCTAATAAAAGTCCTTCACCAGTTGCCCAATTTTCACCGAATAGCTATGGCTTATATGATACTGTAGGAAACGTTTGGGAGTGGACGCAAAAGCGTGCTTCTCAGAGCGATGTTACAGTGCGTGGCGGTGCATGGAACTTCGCGCCGAGTTTGGCTCGAGTGTCAACTCGCTTAGCGTTAGCGCCAGATTTTAGAGCGAATTATATAGGTTTTCGACTTGTTCGAGAGCGATAAGTAGTAAATTAAGAGCAGCAGGTGATGCTGCTTTGTTTGACAGAATTCTGAAAGGTCACCCAGCCTCATGTTTAAAAAATTACGCGGATTATTTTCTAACGATCTCTCTATCGATTTAGGGACGGCAAACACACTTATTTATGTAAAAGAAGAAGGCATCGTACTGAATGAGCCATCGGTGGTGGCAATTCGTCAGGAGCGAGCTGGTGGCCCAAAAAGCGTTGCATCAGTAGGTACTGCGGCTAAGCAAATGCTAGGTCGAACGCCGGGTAACATCAAAGCTATTCGCCCGATGAAAGACGGGGTGATTGCAGACTTCTATGTAACAGAAAAAATGTTACAGCACTTTATCAAACAGGTGCACAATAATAACTTCATGCGTCCAAGCCCTCGTGTACTTATTTGCGTACCTTGTGGTGCAACGCAAGTTGAAAAGCGTGCTATCCGTGAATCCGCAATGGGTGCTGGTGCACGTGAAGTGTACTTAATTGAAGAGCCAATGGCTGCTGCAATTGGTGCTGGCCTACCAGTATCTGAAGCAACGGGTTCAATGGTTGTTGATATAGGTGGTGGTACGACGGAAGTGGCGATTATCTCACTAAATGGTGTTGTTTATTCGTCTTCAGTACGTATCGGTGGTGATAAGTTTGATGAAGCGATTATTAACTATGTACGTCGCAACTTCGGAAGCCTGATTGGTGAAGCGACGGCTGAGCATATCAAACATGAAATAGGCTCAGCGTTTAAGAGTGAAACGCCGATTGAGATTGAAGTTCGCGGCCGTAACTTAGCTGAGGGTGTGCCACGCTCTTTCACACTCAACTCACATGAAATCCTAGAAGCGTTACAAGAGCCTTTGATGGGGATAGTAAGTGCAGTAATGGTTGCGCTAGAGCAGTCGCCACCAGAGCTTGCCTCTGATATTTCTGCCCACGGCATGGTATTAACAGGTGGTGGCGCATTACTCAAAGACTTAGACCGTTTGTTGATGGAAGAAACCGGTATTCCAGTGGTGGTTGCCGATGATCCATTAACTTGTGTGGCAAGAGGTGGTGGTAAAGCGTTAGAGATGATAGACATGCACGGTGGTGACGTATTTAGTTACGACTGATGAATTTATTATTTGGCCGAACCGTTCCCTTACAACTGCGACTTACTGTCGCAGTTGTGCTTAGTATTATTCTGATCATTGGTGACCGTTACACAGTTGGTGGGACTATGGTGCGAACCAGTTTAAACACTTTGGTCAGTCCGCTACTGTACGTTGCTAACATTCCTTATGAAGCGTTCAACTTGGGCCTGAAAAGTCTCAATACCAGAGAAAAGCTGCAACAAGAAAACCAAACACTCAGAGAAAAACAATTAATACAGAGTGAGCAATTACAGCAACTTCAGTTTTTGCAAAAAGAAAATCAAGAATTGCGCGCCTTATTAGGTGCTTCGGCTAGGGAAACCAATCAACGTTTAATATCTCAAGTGTTGTCTGTTCATTCGAACCCTTATAGTCATCAGGTGGTGATTAATCGCGGTACTATTGATGGGATAAGCGAAGGGCAGGCTGTTATTGACGAAATGGGCATTGTTGGGCAGCTAACTCAAGTCGGTACAACGACCTCAAGAGTGCTGCTTATGACAGATACCACCCATGCGACACCGGTCAGAATATTGCGTAATGACGTTCGCACTGTGGTTGAGGGGACGGGTAAAATCAATAATGTTCGCCTTGCTCATGTACCGCATAGCATGGATATTCGCATTGGCGATGTGTTGGTCACTTCCGGGCTTGGTGGTACTTTCCCTGAAGGCTATCCGGTGGCTGTAGTTACTGAGATAGACCGAGACGAAGGCCTACCATTTGCACAAGTACAGGCAGAGCCGATTGCACAACTAGATCGCATTCGCTTACTCGTGGTGTTAGGTAAACGCAGCCAAGAGGCAATAAATCATGAGTAAACATAGCAACTTATTGATTGCATTGAGTGTCTTTGTTGCGTTAATCATGGCACTTATGCCGTTGCCTTTTTCACTTGAACCATTTCGTCCTGACTGGGTATTATTGGTGCTGATGTACTGGTCTTTGGCCGTCCCTCACCGTGTGAATATTGGTTGGGCTTGGATGACTGGCCTGATAATAGACTTAGCGATGGGCGCACCACTCGGGGTGAACTCGTTGACCTATTCCATTTGTATTTATATTACCGCCAGCAACTTTCAGAAAATTCGTAATTTCTCCATCTGGCAGCAAGCAGTGCTGATCGGGCTATTTCTCGCGCTCTATCATTTGTTACAATTTTGGCTTAATCATTTCTTGCTTGATATCTACTTTAACCCGCATTATCTGTGGCCTGCGGTTACGGGCATGGTGTGCTGGCTGTGGATATTCCCACTGCTGAGAAAATATCGTAGACAGTTTAGGATCAGATAATGTCTATCTCTTTATATTTAGCTTCGGCTTCTCCACGTCGCAAAGCGCTACTTTCTCAGCTGGGCTATTCGTTCGAGCAATTTAGTGTTGATGCTGATGAAAGTCCGCTAGACGATGAAAGCGCATTACAGCTTGTGGAGCGTTTAGCGTGTTTAAAAGCGCAATCAGGTGTGGCGTTAGGGTATACCGATAGGCCGGTTCTTGGCAGTGACACTGTGGTTGTCATTGACGGAGAAGCGCTTGGTAAGCCTCGTGATAAAGCGGATTTCAAAGCGATGATGCAGCGCCTTTCTGGTCATACGCATCAGGTGATGACGGCGGTTGCACTTGCAGATACAAGCAAAGTACTGAGCGATGTGATTGTGACCAATGTGACTTTTAAAACGCTAAGCGAAACTGAAATTGATGCCTACTGGGACACCAACGAGCCGCAAGATAAAGCCGGTGGTTACGGGATCCAAGGGGTAGGTGGGCGCTTTGTAACTGAGATCCAAGGTAGCTATTTTGCAGTTGTCGGCTTACCTTTATATGAGACAGACGAATTAATTCAACGGTTTTTAAAATAAAATATGAGTAGCGAACTACTAATCAATGTCACCCCAAGTGAAAGTCGCGTAGCCTTAATCGAAAATGGGGTGCTGCAAGAAGTTCAAGTTGAACGGATCGGTAACCTAGGCATCGTAGGTAATATTTATCTTGGCAAAGTAAGCCGAGTTCTTCCTGGTATGCAGGCTGCTTTCGTGGACATCGGCTTGGAAAAAGCGGCATTTCTACATGCGTCAGATATCGTGAACAGCGCTTCTATCGAAGAGGGGGTGGCCGAGTCCCCAGTTAAGAAAGTGCAGGACATTCGTGAGCTGGTGAAACAAGGCCAGTTCATTATGGTACAAGTAGTCAAAGATCCGCTTGGCACAAAAGGCGCTAGACTGACAACGGATATCACTATTCCCTCACGTTATTTGGTGTTTATGCCTGATGCGACGCATGTGGGAGTGAGTCAGCGTATTGAAACCGAACAAGAGCGTGACCGGTTAAAAGAGATCGTTGCACAATATAATGACGAAAACGGTGGTTTTATCGTTCGTACCGCTGCTGAAGGCGCTTCGGAAGCAGAGTTACAGCATGATGCGGAGTTTTTGAAAAAGCTTTGGCAGAAAATTGTAACGCGCCGCCGCAAAACGAGCAAAGCAAAAATTTTGCATGAGGATCTTACCTTAGCATTTCGCACCTTGCGTGATTATGTTGGTGAGGACATGGAGCGTATCCGTGTTGACTCAAAGTTAACTTACCAAGAGCTAAAACTTTTCACTGAAGAGTTTGTTCCCCAGCTCGCAAGTGCACTTGAGTATTACCCAGGTGAGCGTCCCATTTTTGACTTGTTTGATGTTGAAACTGAGATCCAAAAGGCACTACATCGAAAGGTTGAGTTAAAGTCTGGTGGCTACCTTATCATTGACCAAACAGAAGCAATGACAACGGTTGATGTCAATACTGGCGCGTTCGTTGGCCATCGTAACCTCGAAGAGACGATTTTTAATACTAATGTTGAAGCAACGTCAGCAATTGCGCGGCAACTAAGGTTACGAAACCTTGGTGGTATCATTATTATCGACTTTATTGATATGGTATCTGACGAGCATAAACGCCGAGTATTGCACTCTTTAGAAACTGCGTTGTCTAAAGACCGAGCGAAAGCCAATATCAATGGACTCTCTGCACTTGGTCTTGTAGAAATGACCCGCAAGCGCACGCGCGAAAGTCTAGAGCATATTCTTTGTGATGTGTGTCCATCTTGCTCCGGTCGTGGTTCACTAAAAACGGTCGAAACCGTTTGTTATGAGATCCTACGGGAAATCGTGCGTGTGAATCGTGCTTATGATGCCGACAAGTTTATGGTTTATGCCTCGCCAGCAGTGAGCGAAGCCTTGATCAACGATGAGTATCATAATTTAGCTGAGCTTGAATTATTTATTGGTAAGCAGGTTAGCATTCAAACTGAGAGCTTATATAGCCAAGAGCAGTTTGACGTAGTAATGATGTAAAGGGTAGCGGTACATGCAGGCTAAGGCCGTCTGTTTTTTCTGCCTGCGTAAAGCGTGGCAAATCTTTGCGATCACTTTAGTGACACTCGCGGTGCTGGTGTCTGCGCTGAAGTACGCCTTGCCCTATGTTAATGATTATAGAAGTAACATCGAAGCGCTGATCCAAAAGCAACTGAATGTTGATATTAGTATTGGCCAGATCAGTGCGAGTTGGGAAGGCAATGGGCCTGCTCTGGTGTTGGAATCGCTCTCTTTTAAAGACAATAAAGACTCGCCAATCTCCATTAATATTGCCAAAACCTCTTTGCAGCTCAATGTATTTGAGTCTGTACGACAAATGCAGATCGCATCTAACTATTTTGTACTGGAAGGGTTTGAGGCCGATATAGATCTGAGCAAATTAAGCGCGGCTCAAGATCAAGGTGCTTTTGAGCAGCAAGCATTAATTGAAAGCCTTTTCTTAGGTGATGTTGGGCATTTTGCGGTGCAAAACAGTCGTCTTAATATCACCTTTTCTAGTGGTAAGACCCACAGTTTATTATTGAAAGATTTGGTGTGGCAAAACTCTAGTGCATTACATGAGGGGGCAGGAGAAATCGCATTACCTGGGTTTTCTCAAGGCCAGTTTAACGCTCGTCTTTCTTTGTCGGGGCGAAAGCTACGTGAATTGGCAGGGAATATCTATGTATCCGCGGATAAGGTTAATCCGGTCGATTGGTTAGAAGAGCTTATCACCTTAGCACATCCAGACCTAAAAGCAGACATCAATGCTCAGCTATGGCTAGGCTTTGAGCAAGGTACGTTGCAAGATATTACAGTGGATATCAAACCCAGTACCTTGACTTGGCAAGAAGACGAAAATCAGCGCACATTGGCATTAGACGATGCGCAATTTCTGTTAAAGCCAGATCAGCAAGGTTGGTGGGTGCAAAGTAGTGGTATCCAGTTTAGTCGTAATCTAGAAGCGCTTGCTCCTATTTTATTTGAAGCGAAATGGCATAAAGATAACAAGACCTTTTGGTTAAAGGATATTAACGCCAACTTTTTAGCTGAGTTAGCACAACTTGCTAAATTCCCTGGACGAGATTTGTTGTATGGTATGAATCCCAATGGTCAACTGAGCGCAGCGAAATTCAGTCTTGGTACTAATAACGCTTTTGCGGCATGGGGAGTTATTGAAGAGATAGCTTTTGAGCCATTTCATGGGATCCCGGGAATTTATGGTACCAGATTAGAGGTGAATGCGACTGATGAGCAAGTTAGGCTCAATTTAAGTGCTGAACAAACTGAATTACTATCCAAAGAGACCTTCAAAGATAATATTAAGCTCCAGCAGCTCAGTGGTGATGTCTATATTCGCAATCAACAAGCACAAGGCTGGCAAGTTTCCAGTCCCAACTTTTGGCTTAGTAATCAAGACGTAGCATTAGCCACAGAATTTTCCTTGCAGTTATCAGATGACCCTCGGCTTGATTTATATGCGGAGCTACTCGGTGGGCGTGGTGAAATCGCTTCACAGTACTTTCCTGTCAGTATTATGCGTAAAAGCTTAGTTGACTATTTAGAAGCAGGGATCCAAGGTGGTCAGCACTTACAGACTCAAGTCTTACTGAGTGGGGCGCTTTCACAATTTCCATTCGCTGATAAGCAAAGTCAGTTTGAAGTTAAATCACGTTTGAATGATATTACTTTTGGTTTTGCACCGGATTGGCCTAGCGTTACTTCAGGGGATGTCACACTACACTTCGAAAACGAAAGAATGGATATCTACGCACACCGTGGAGAACTTGTTAATCAAAGTATTGATGAGGGTGTCGTTGTGAGTATTGCGGATCTAAATCACGCTGATGTGCTGACTGTTGATATTAGTCACTCCACAGAAGCGAGCACGCTACAGCCTTTCTTTGCGGCAACGCCGCTCGCAGATCCACTCGCGAATATATTAGATATTGTTCAAGGTAAAGGTGATGCAAAAGGGGATGTGCAATTGGTCGTCGACCTGAAATCAGGTGCCGTACATGCTAAAGGTGACATCTACCTAGACAACAATCCTGTTTTTTTGGCAAAGCCTGGCATGCAATTACAGCAAGTGAAAGGTGTGGTTAGCTTCGATGATGACACTATCAAAGTGAATAATTTGACCGCTAAGTGGCTGGACATGCCCCTGTCGTTGGACTTATCAGGAAGCGGAGATAAGCAAAATTATCAAGTAACGACCAAGGTCAGTCTGGAAGCTGGGGTTGAGCAACTGCAACCGCACGCAAATGGAATTATTGACGGCTACTTTGAAGGCAATAGCGTGCTGAGCACTGAGCTTATCCTTAATTTTGCCAATGCAGGATTTAACTATAAAGCCAAATTTGCTAGTGATTTACGGGGGATCGCGAGTCACTTACCCGATCCATTCGGCAAACCTGCTGATCAAGCTAAACTGCTAAGCGGCACAGTATTAGGGGATGATATTTCGAATCTTGTTACGGCAAGCCTAGATAATCAATTGTATTTTAATGGCATCGTTGAAAATGGATCCGGTGCGATGCGTAATGCACACCTGATAATTGGCAGTAAAGATGAAGGCTTAAATGCATCCGGTTTTGATATCACAATCAAACAACAAGAAGTCGAGCTGTTGCCTTGGTTACCACTGATCAACCGCATTATCAAAGCGCCAAATTCAGGTTCCGACCCTGCATTTCTACCAGCACTGAATCAGGTAAATGGTTCTTTCTCAAAAGTAACATTCTCTGAGATCCCTTTCCATGATGTTGACTTTACTATGGCCGCGATTGACGGCGCGATGCAGCTTAAAATCAATAGTAAAGAAATGCGCTCACAAGTGGCTATTCCAGCGTCAAACTCAAGCCGGCCTATTCACATTAATAGTGATTATTTACGTCTAAATTTACCTAAGTCGGAGCCGCAAGCGCAAGAGACGGTGGAAAAAGACGTTCACTCATTAGATTGGTTGTTGAGCTTACCTGCAACCGAATTTGTGTGCGGTGACTGTAAAGTTGATGAATATCAGTTAGATCAGGTCAATATGTCGTTGTTTGGGGATGGTAATAGACTCAATATTTCAGAGTTAGTGATTGACAAAAAAGATCATAAACTCAATGCCAGTGGCCGGTTTGAGCAAGGTAAAACGACGCTAAGCGGCGCGTTAAACAGCAATGACTTTGGTGAACTAACGGATGAGTTTGATATTACTTCGACCATTAAAGACTCCCGCGCCAACATAGATTTTGTCCTCAATTGGCAAGGCGCGCCATACGAAATGGATTTACCTAGCCTAGGTGGCGAGTTGACTTGGCGCTTAGGAGAGGGCCACTTGGCAGAAATAAGCGACAAAGGAGCACGTGTCTTTTCATTGCTGAGTTTGGACTCTTTGATCAGAAAGTTACGCTTGGACTTTAGAGATGTGTTTTCTAAAGGCTTTTTCTATAACAGTATGAGTGGTTCGGTACAACTAACGAATGGTATTGCGATCACTGAAGATGCGAAGCTCGATGGCGTGCCCGCGGATCTAACGATACGTGGCTATGCCGATCTCAATACTCACGAAATTAATTATGATTTAGCCGTCGCACCACAAGTCACGTCGAGCTTACCTGTGATTATGGCATGGGCGGTGAACCCTGTGACGGGATTAGCTGCACTGGCATTAGATAAGGTTATCCACTCGGCGCGAGTGATCTCTGAGATTAATTTTAAAATCACCGGAACGATGCAAGAGCCGGTGGTTACCGAGGTTGATCGTAAGAGTAAAGAAATTGAGTTACCCAAACCGGTTGTGCCTCTTAGTGAAGAAGCTATGCCAGATGGAGCTGATGAGAATACCAGTAAAGAAGCACCAGCAATGAATTCAGAATCACATCCAAGTGCTACACTTAAGCATAGTGAGCAACCTCTTGTGTCGCAAAATAAGGAAAGTGGTAATGGCTAAGGTGATTGCATTGCCAATGTGCTCGGCTAAAGCACCCCAAACAAATATAGATTATCTTAAAAGTCAGCTGGTTAAGTTAGTGATGGAAGAGCCAACCTTAGTTTGTTTACCTGAAACTTGGCTGGCGTTTTGCGACAATGCGCAACAGACTTGGGAATACGCGCAGCATAATGAAGCACTGCTTGGAGAGCTTTCAGCGCTTTGTCAACAATATAGCATTTGGTTGGCGGCAGGTACCATCGCGATACCAAGCCAGAGCGATAAATATCTGGCTGCGAGTTACTTATTTGATTCGAGTGGCGAAATCGTAGCACGCTATAATAAGATCCATCTATTTGACGCCGATGTGAGTGACAAAACTAAACAATATCGAGAGTCTGAGCGAACAGAGCGTGGACAGGATGTCGTGGTAGTGGATAGTCCATTTGGCAAAATTGGATTAAGCGTGTGTTATGATCTGCGCTTTCCAGGTTTGTTCCAAATGATGAGAGCGAAGGGAGCTGAGCTATTTTTAGTCCCGAGTGCTTTTACCTGTGCAACGGGTAAGGCACACTGGCAGCCATTATTACAGGCGAGGGCGATAGAAAACCAATGCTATGTAGTTGCAGCCGCGCAAGTAGGTTGTCATGAAAATGGCCGAGAAACCTATGGACACAGTTTAATTGTATCGCCTTGGGGTGAAGTCTTAATTGACTCTGGTGCGAATTTAGAACCTATTTCACAGCAGCTAGATAGCGCGTTTCTTGATTCGATCCGGCAAAAAATGCCGGTTGCGGATCATAACCGATTTAAAAGTGAGTTTTTATGAGTAATGTAGAGCAGAATTTACTGACCAATAGCCAGCTGACACGTGAGCAATTATCACAGACTCTCGAGTATATTCATCAGCACAAAGTAAATTATGCCGATCTGTACTTTCAATCAAGCTACCACGAAACTTGGGTGCTGGAAGACGGCATAGTCAAAGACGGCAGCTACAACATCGAACGTGGTATTGGTGTGCGTGCAGTGAGTGGTGAGAAGACTGGCTTTAGTTATTCTGATGCCATCAATATTGAAGCCTTAACCAAAGCTGCAGAAGCTGCGCGTAGCATTGCGCAAGCTGGCGAAAGCAGTAAAGTCCAAGTATTTAGCGATGTAAAAGCACCCATTCAATTTCAACCAGCACAGCCAATTACCAGCATGAGTGATGCGGATAAAGTGGCTTTACTAAGAGAGATTGAACAGTGCATTCGCGATTTAGCACCTGAGGCGCAGCAAGTGGTCAGTTCGCTGTCGGCGGTATATGAAGAAGTGTTAATTGCCGCAAGCGACGGCACATTTGCAACCGACATTCGCCCGTTAATACGTTTAAATTGTTCGGTACTCCTTGAGAAAAATGATCGCAGAGAGCGTGGTAGTGCCGGTGGTGGTGCGCGTTTAGATTATGGTTACTTTAAAGAGTTAGTAGACGGTGCACCGAGATGGATGCAGTTTGCCAAAGAAGCTGTGCGCCAAGCACGCGTGAATCTTGAAGCCATTGATGCACCAGCAGGTGCGATGCCTGTGGTGCTCGGTTCTGGTTGGCCGGGCGTTTTGTTACACGAAGCTGTTGGACATGGCCTAGAAGGTGATTTTAACCGTAAAGGTGCCTCTGCATTCAGTGGCAAAATAGGTGAACAAGTCGCTTCGAGTCTTTGTACTGTGGTGGATGATGGCACGATAGCCGACCGTCGCGGCTCTTTGAATGTGGATGATGAAGGTACGCCAGCGGCATACAACGTACTGATTGAAAATGGTATTTTAAAGGGCTATATGCAAGACAAGCAAAACGCGAGCTTAATGGGCGTGGCGCCTACAGGTAATGCGCGTCGTGAGTCTTATGCCCATTTACCGATGCCAAGAATGACAAATACCTACATGCTTGCGGGTGAGCACAGTCAAGAAGAGATCATTCGTAGCGTAGATAAAGGCATTTTTGCTAGTAACTTTGGCGGTGGTCAAGTGGATATTACCTCTGGTAAATTTGTATTCTCAGCGTCTGAAGCCTACTTAATTGAGAATGGTAAAATAACCCAACCAATTAAAGGTGCAACGCTTATAGGCAATGGTCCAGAGGTGATGAAAAAGGTCTCTATGGTAGGCAATGACCTTGCGCTTGATAGAGGCGTTGGGGTATGTGGTAAAGATGGTCAAAGCGTCCCTGTGGGAGTCGGTCAACCGAGTTTGAAGATTGACGAAATTACTGTCGGTGGTACAGCGTAATACTACCTGCGGTAACTATTCATAAGCCAAAAGTAATAAGCAAAAGGCGCATCAGCGCCTTTTTATGTTGTATCAGAGCCACAACACTGCGTTACGGCATAATCGCTTCTTTTAAATACTGGAACAGCTCTTTGTAGGCTTTGCCTGGCTTCTCAGCTTTTACTTCTTTACTTGCTTGGCGCGCCATCTGGCGCATTTTTTGACGCTCAAGTTCAGGATACTTATCCAATAGCTCATTAATCTTGCTATCTCCTTTGGCAATCACTTCATCGCGAATAAGCTCAATCTTATTCAGCAATACGTCTGCTTTATTGTTCTTATTTAGCATCAAATCCATCGCAGCCTGAATATCTTCGACATTTGGAGTACTACGCAATGTCTTGGCAATGTAGTTCATATGACGACGGTAAGCATCTGTTTTAGCACGGATCCTATCCGCAACAGTCATGGCCTCTTTAAGCTCGTCCGTTAGAGGTAACTTCTCACGCTGCTTCTTGCCAAGCCCTGCGATTTCACAGCCTAGTTCATGCAATTCAAGCGCTTCGCGCTTAAGCTCGCTTTTTGAAACGTAAATAATCTCTTCTTCGGTCGTTTGCTCGTGTTTAGCCATTGGTCTTGTCTATACTAGTAAATATTAAGGTCTCTAACATTAGAGTATACCACAATTGATCACTACAATAGTTAGTAGCTGTGATAGCATATTAACTAATATGTTTTAGTTAGACGAGCGAGCGGATAAGGTATCTATGACTCAACCTCAACAACACCCTATATATAATCAAATTGATGATGTGAAAAATGCAGTTGCCGATGTGTTAGCGCATGCTAAAAAACTAGGTGCAACCTCGGCAGAAGCGGCGATGTCTAGTACCTCTGGTCTGTCTGTAAGTACACGAATGGGAGAGGTTGAAACCATTGAGTTTAATCAAGATGGTGGTCTTGGTATTAGCGTTTATGTGGGTAATCATAAAGGCTCAGCATCAACCGCGGATCTGAGTCCTGAAGCCCTGCGCTCAGTGGTTGAAAAAGCCGTAGATATTGCTCGATTTACCTCGGATGACCCCTGTAATGGTGTGGCGGATAAAGCCTTGCTAGAGATGTCACCAGCAGATTTAGATCTTTTCCATCCTTGGCAAGTTTCTCCCGATGAAGCCATTGAGCAATGTATTGCTGCTGAAAAAGCTGCGTTAGCATTCGATCCTCGAATCGTGAATTCTGATGGCGCGAGCTTATCGAGCCACCAAGGGATCCGTGTATATGGCAATAGCCATGGCTTAATTGCAGGGTTTCCACGCACCAGACACAGCCTGAGCACCATGGTGATTGGTAAAGAGGGTGAGCAAATGCAACGGGACTCTGCATATGCGTTATCTCGCGTGCACGCGGAGCTAAAATCCCCTGAAGAAGTCGGTTTAGAGGCGGCACAATCAACGCTTGCAAAATTAGGCAGTCGTAAGGTGTCAACGCGCAAAGTGCCTGTTATTTTTCGAGCGGATATTGCTAACAGCTTATTTGGGCACTTAGTGTCAGGTATTGGTGGCGGCGCGCTATATCGTAAGTCTAGCTTCTTGTTGGATTCTTTAGACACACAAATTTTTAATCGCTGCGTTAACATTGAAGAGAAGCCACATTTATTAAGAGGGCTTGCTTCGAGTCCTTTCGATAGCGAAGGTGTAAAAACCATCGACCGTGAAATTATCACAGATGGCGTGCTCAATACTTACTTATTGGCAAGCTATGCTGCACGTAGAATGAATATGCAAGCGACAGGTCACGCAGGTGGGATCCATAACTGGTTAGTAAAACCAACACACGACGATTTAACCAGCCTACTTGAGTCGATGGGCACTGGTTTGTTAGTCACTGAACTTATGGGGCAAGGTGTTAATACGGTAACTGGTGATTACTCTAGGGGAGCTGCTGGTTTTTGGGTCGAAAATGGAGAACTTCAATATCCTGTAAGTGAAATTACTATCGCTGGTAATTTAAAAGATATGTTTATGGGGATTGAAGGCGTTGGCGCTGATATTGAATGCCGAGGCGCAGTACAAACCGGCTCTATACTACTCAATAATATGCAAATAGCGGGCGAATAACTCCCTCTCTCAGCTCAAGAAATGCTGGTTTTGACCAGCATTTCCCGCTATTTTGACTCTATTACTGCTACACTAATAACCAAGTTGCGGTGCCAAGGAATGCAAAGATCCCTACGATATCAGTAACGGTTGTTAGTACCACACTACCAGCTAGCGCTGGATCGATATTCATTTTCTTTAACATAATTGGAATACTGGCACCTGCAATACCCGCTGCGACTAAGTTCATAAACATTGCGAAGGCAATTACAGCACCGAGTGTAAAATCCCACTGCCATATAGCAATAACCCCAGCGATCAAGACAGACCACAGCACGCCGTTTAAGGCGCCGATCGCCAGCTCTTTACCCATTAAAAACTTTTGGTTAGTCTGGTTAATATGACCAAGGGCAATACCGCGAATCACTAGGGTTAGCGTTTGGCTACCGGCAACGCCGCCCATACTTGGTACTATGCCATTTAACACCGCGAGAATAGGTAAAATATCCAAAGTACCTTCGAAGAAGCTTGCAACAAACGCAGCCATCAAGGCAGTTAGCAGGTTAATCCCAAGCCAAATAGAGCGGCGCTGGCTACTTTTTAAAACTGGCGCAAAGGTGTCTTCTTCATCTTCAAGACCTGCCATACTTAACAAGCTGTGCTCAGCATCTTCACGAATAACGTCAACAACGTCATCAATGGTGACACGGCCAAGCAAATGGGCGTTATCGTCAACGACGGGAGCTGAGATCCAGTTATGACGCTCAAAAAGCTGCGCCACTTCAGACTCATCCATGGAGATAGGGATCGTTTCCTTATCTTCATCCATCAAGTCTCGAACCATACTGTCAGGAGACTTCGTTAATAAGGTATTGACTGGTAAGGCACCCAAGAAACAGTTGTCTTTATCGACAACATATAGCTCATCTGTGCCGTCTGGCAATTCGCCTTTAAGACGTAGATATCTAAATACAACTTCCAAGGTAACATCGGGTCGAATAGTTACCGTGTCGGTGCTCATTAGCGCACCGGCAGAGTGTTCCTTGTAGGACAAAGCTTGTGTCGCACGTTCTCTATCTTGGCTATCCATCGCTCCGATAACGTCTTTGTAGACGGTATCAGGCAGGCTTCTTAGGACATCACCAAGGTCATCGTCGTCCATGTCTTCTGTAGCGGCGGCGATTAGCTCAGGTTCCATCTGGGCGATGATCCCAAGTCTTACGTCCTCTGACAGTTCCTCTAAGACATCCCCTTGGATATCTGGGTCAACAAGCTGCCACAGCATAGAGCGAATTTTATGAGGGGATGATTCTAAAAGCAGTGCAGTGTCACAAGGTGCTGTTTCTGCGAGCATACGCCTAACTTGAACAAACTGACCACTGTTTAAGGCGTTAGTTACCTTTTGGAGTTGTTCCAGTGTGTAGTCTTGTTCAAATACTTCAGGCATAGGCATCCTTTTTGATATTAATGGTGGCTAACGTGATTAAGTTAACCCTATTCATTTATTTTATCGCAGAAATCAATTTCTTAATTTGAATTTTATTCGTGTTGTTTCTGCTGGTGGGTTGCTATCGTTAATATACGTTAAAGGTGTACGCAACGATAAAGTAGGATTTTCCGGCAACTAGCTTTACTGCACGAAAGAAACCTAAATTGGTATTACAGTGTAACTCAGTTTATTAGGAACTACCAAGGTTTACGCTTAATTATGAGAGACTTATTAGACCACTTTGGTTACGGAGGAGGGGGAGATTAGCAGGGAGTAAATGAATCAGGCCTTATTGTTTTACTGACGATTACTCGGATTCATTAAACTTATTTTCTATCAGTCCGCCAATGGCGTCTAGTGCATACTGAGCATCAGGACCTTCACAAACCACTCGGACTTCTTTCCCTTGGCTGCTTTCAAGTAACAACAGCGCTAGTACGCTGTCAGCAGCAGCACTTTTGTCTCCTTGATATAAGGTCACTTCGGCATCAAATTGGGTTGCTAATTGCGCAAGAACCGTCGCTGCTCGAGCGTGCAGGCCGAGTTTGTTTTGGATTAAAAACGTATCTTCTAACATTTAACCCTCTTGCTCTCGGTGACGAATTTTGACGTTGGGATGGGTTTTAGCAAAACGTTCACCAATGGTTTGCGCTAAGTATACCGAGCGATGTTGCCCACCTGTACATCCTATTGCGATCGTTAGATAACTGCGATTGTTACGCTCTAAGTGTGGTAACCAAGTTTGTACGAAGGTTTGGATCTGCCAAGTAAACTTTTGCACGATGCTGTGACTCGACAAATAGTCTTTGACTGGCTGATCTAAGCCAGTTAGCGGCTTAAGCTCAGGCTCCCAATGTGGGTTGGGTAAAAAGCGCGCATCAAAAACGTAATCCGCTTGTTTTGGGATGCCGTGTTTAAAGCCGAAAGATTCAAAGGTAATAATGAGTTGTTTGTCTTTTTTACCTAAGATTTTTTCGCGGATATCTTCTGCAAGTTGATGAACGCTCAGGCCTGTAGTATCAATGAGAAAATCGGCGCGAGTGATCAGCACGTCTAACAATTCCCGTTCTTTCTTTATCGCAACATCTAATGGAAGATTATGCAGTGAAAGAGGGTGCAAACGGCGTGTTTCTGAGAAGCGTTTTATCAGGGTTTGATCGTCACTGTCTAAATAAAACAGGGTAGGTTTGGCAAAGCCTGGTAAGTATTCAAGAATGTCATTAAACTCGTCCTGTTCTTTAGGTAAGTTTCTAACATCAATACTGACTGCAATTTTATTATAATTGTCCGAAACACTGCGGACTAAAGACGGCAGCAAATTGACCGGAATGTTATCCACACAATAGTAGCCTAAGTCTTCCAATACTCGAAGCGCTACAGATTTACCAGAGCCTGAGCGGCCACTGATAATGATAAGCTCGAGTCCTTTTTCTTCATCACTCATCAAGTTCACCTTGGATCACTGTATATAACTCATCGTCACTTTTTGCTTGTCTAAGCATTTTGCAAAAAGACTTGTCTTTGAGTGTATCAGCAATCGCCGCTAAGGTCTTCAGGTGCTGTTGATTATCACCTTCGGGTACGATGAACGCGACAAAAATATCGACAGGCTGCTTATCTATGGCTTCAAACTGGATCCCTTGCTCGCTGACAAGCACCATTGCAAGGATTTTATCCAAACCTTCAAGTCGACCATGGGGAATGGCAATGCCTTTACCGATCCCTGTGCTGCCTAATTTCTCTCGCGCCATTAAGGCGTCCAAGATAGCATGCTGACTGGTATTTGGAATTTGGCTATGAGCCAGTTCGCTGATGTATTCTAAAATACGTTTTTTGCTATTAAAAAGGACCGCAGCTTTACTGCAGTCCTTGTTCACTAATTCACTTAATTTCATCTTAGTGTCGAGTGAGCTTCTCTTTGTGTTTAATAACTTGACGATCTAGCTTGTCGATAAGGCCATCAATTGCGGCATACATATCTTGATGCTCTGTTGATGCAAATAGCTCGCCGCCGTTTACGTGTAATGTTGCTTCTGCTTTTTGTACTAGTTTCTCGACATCAAGGATCACATGCACATTATTGATATGATCAAAGTGCCTTTCTAGCTTCGCAAACTTGTTGGTGACATAGTCTCTTAATGAGTCAGTAATTTCTACATGGCGACCAGTTAGATTTAGTTGCATAAGCATTTTTCCTTCTTGGGTTTTACGTCTTATATCAAGCTTTTACGCTGATTTGACGGTGGAATGGCTAGGGATTCACGATATTTTGCAATCGTACGTCTCGCTACCTTAATTCCTTGCTCTGCTAAGATATCTGCAATTTTGCTGTCACTCAATGGCTTCGCGGTATTCTCTGCAGCTATCAGCTTTTTGATAAGTGCTCTAATTGCTGTAGAAGAGCACTCACCTCCATTTTCCGTACTTACATGGCTAGAGAAGAAATACTTCAGCTCAAATATTCCCCGAGGTGTATGCATGTATTTTTGTGTTGTCACACGGGAAATTGTGGACTCATGCATCTCAACCATTTCAGCAACATCATTTAGCACCATAGGGCGCATTGCTTCGGGGCCATGTTCAAAGAATGCCTGTTGTTGTTGCACAATGCAATTGGTAACTTTTAATAAAGTATCATTTCGGCTTTCTAAGCTTTTAATAAACCACTTTGCTTCTTGTAAATGTGAGCGAATAAACTGACTATCCGTACTGGATTTCGCCGTTCTAGACATCGCAGCGTAATGGTCATTTACTCTTATTTTAGGCATAGCATCAGGATTTAGCTCTACGACCCAACGACCTTTTACTTTTTTCACCGATACGTCAGGGATCACATATTCAGGCTCTTCATGAATAATGCTTGCCGCAGGCTTTGGGTTAAGGCTATGTATTAACGTCATGACCTCTTTGAGATCGGCTTCTTTAAGGCGCGTTTTCTTAGCCAAAGTTCGATAGTCACGGCTGGCAAGCAAGTCGATATGCTCTGTCAGGATCATTTTTGTTTCGGCAATCCATGGGGTATCTGGGGCGAATTGGTTTAGCTGAATGCATAAGCATTCTTGTAAACTACGCGCTGCGATACCGACAGGGTCAAAAAGCTGAATGCGTTTGAGTACGGCTTCGACTTCATCTAGCTCAATAGGCTCTTCGCTATTCTCGTCATTAATGCTTTCTAAAATGTCTTCGCAAGACAGTGTTAGAATGCCTGACAGGTCGACCGCTTCAATAATCGCAATCGCAATAGCTCTATCTGTTGGACTAAATGGTGTCAGTTCGAGTTGCCACATGAGATAATCGTGGAGAGATTCAGAGGTTTCCCCTTGATAAACATTATCGTCATCGGGAAGTGGACCTGAGCTTGCAGCAGGCGCTGCACTCATATACTCGTCCCAAGTGACATCCATGGCAAGGTCATCGCTCACAGTGTCTTTGCTCATGGCGGTATCTGAGTCTATCTCATAGTCACTAACCTGCGTTTCATCGGCTGAATCTTGATTGTCGTCAGCACGGCTCTTTTCTTGGCTGTGTTGGTCAGCGTTTTCGCCGTCAGTATTATCACCTTCTTCCACTTCCAACAATGGATTGCTGTCTAATGCTTCTTGTATTTCTTGTTGCAGATCCAATGTACTAAGCTGCAGCAAGCGAATGGCTTGTTGCAGTTGCGGAGTCATTGTAAGTTGCTGCCCCATGCGCAGCTGTAATGATTGCCTCATGTATCTCTAACAATCCTTTTTAACAGTTATTAATACTACGTCTTAACTATAGCTTGAATTGTTCGCCTAGGTAGACATCTCTTACGGTTTGATCTGCCAAAACATGTTCTGGCGTGCCTGCAGCGATTAACTCACCATGTGAAACGATGTAGGCCTTTTCACATACGTCCAGTGTTTCTCTAACGTTATGATCGGTGATAAGCACACCGATACCACGGTTTTTTAGGTGCTCTATGATTGTCTTTATATCTAACACCGAAATAGGATCAACACCAGCAAAAGGTTCATCTAACAGGATAAACTTAGGGTTTGCGGCTAAAGCGCGAGCAATTTCGACTCGTCTTCTTTCGCCTCCCGACAATGCCATGCCCTGTGAGTCGCGAATGTGTTGAATATTAAACTCATCCAGTAACTCGTTTAGTTCAGCTTCTCTTTCAACTTTAGATAAGTCTTTTCGAGTTTCTAAAATCGCCATCAAATTTTGATAGACCGTGAGTTTTCTAAAGATTGAAGACTCTTGCGGTAGATAGCCAATACCAAGTCGTGCACGGCTGTGCATCGGTAACAAAGTGATATCTTCGTCATCAATCTGAATATAGCCTTTGTCGCTTGGTACTAACCCTACAATCATGTAGAACGTAGTGGTTTTACCTGCACCATTTGGTCCTAATAAGCCTACAATACTGCCAGCCTGAACACTTAAACCAACATTTTTGACGACCTGACGACCTTTATAACTCTTTGCTAGACCAGTTGCTTTGAGCTCGCTCATTAATTGTTACCTTCTTCCTGCGCTTTTTTCTCTTTAGCGTCTTTTTTGTCATCAACAGGAACAAGGATGGTTCTTACTCGAGAGTCTTCTTGGTCTGAGCGCTCAGCGCTGATCAATTGCTTTTCAATGTCATAGGTGATGACTTGAGCATTGATTTTTTGCCCAGTTTGATTGATTTCAGCATCACCAGAAATCACTAGGGTTCCCTTCGCTACGTCGTAACGGATTTCATTTGCTTTGGCTTCTAGTAAGTTGCCATCGGGTTGACGTTCGCTAAAAGTGGCAGGGCTGCCAGTTGCCACAAGCAGTTGCTTGTTAATGCCGAGCTCCGCGCGGCGGTGGACCTCTAGGCGATCGGCATTTATCTTTCTGTTGCCATGAATAATAACAACATTCTGTTCAAAAATACCGATGTTGCTTTGCAGTTGAGCTTGCTGACGGCCAGCATCAATAATGACTTCATTTTGTTCTGCAGCAATTGCTAGAGTAGAACTTGCAAGCAAGCCGATGAAAACTAGTTTGTTAATGATTTTACTGGTCATAATAAATTGTCTTTGTGTGGTTGATGAGTTCGATCACTTGCTTTTGTAGATCCGCATGCAGTCCTTTACCTGTGATCCTAAGACTAGGACCGTTGATAACGACAGGGTGTTCCGACTTCATCAATTTTTGCTTAATTTCAACTCTTACATTATCGGCATTGATATCCGTGATCATGGCGTTAGGCGTTAAATTCTTTGCCAACACATTGCCCTCTAATATCAAGGTGTTGTTTTCGTATAGGGTTGCTTCTAATGCGCTTATTTGCCAATTCTGTTCACCGTTATATAAGGTGAAAATGGGCTTTTCAAAGTGACTAAAGCCAAGATCTTGATACAACTCCATCTTATCAGCAGTTACCTGATAGTTTAATAAGCCATTTTCACTATAGGTCGTTTGCTGAAGCGTGGTTGCAACATAATCGGGTTTAGCTAACGGTTCATCTTCTTTTGCTGGATCCGCCTCTGATGGATTAAACATGGGCGACCACATCCATACCATTAAAGAAGCGAAAACAATGAGTAAGATGACACGTAATACGGTCATGTACTTGATCCTTTGGAAGTCAATAAGTGATTTTGGCTGAGCATTAGAAGATCAGTTAGTTCTCTCACGGCACCAAAGCCACCTGGCATCAAGGTCGTGTAATGGGCGATATGTTTAACAAGAGGATGTGCATCATTGACGGCAACGGCAAAACCAACTCGTTCCATTACGGGTAGATCTGGGCCATCATCACCAATATATGCAATTTCGTCATCATTAAGGTTGAGCTTAGTCTTCAGTTCATCATATGCCACTAACTTGTTTTCTTGACCTTGGTAAATATAAGTTACATTTAAACTAGTCATGCGTTGCTGAACTATTTGTGAATGTCTACCTGTGATAACGGCGACTTCGATACCACTATCAATCAAGGCCTTAATACCAAACCCGTCTTTGGTATTAAATGCTTTCAGTTCTTCACCATTGTTACCAAGGTATATACGGCCATCTGAGAATACGCCATCAATATCGCAAATTAATAATTTGATTTGTTTTGCTTTTTCCCAAGCTTCAGTTGAAATCGTCTGATATAAATCTTCAAATTGCATTACAGCACCCCCGCTCTAAGTAAATCTTGCGTATTCAAGGCGCCAACCGGAATGTTGTTTTCGTTCACCACAATCAAGCCGTTAATCCGTTTGGTTTCCATAATATTGAGTACCTCAGCTGCGAGCATATCGGCGCGTGCCGTCGTACTTTTAGCCGTCATTACTTGCGTGATTGGGGTGGTGTGAATATCGACCTTTTGTTCGATAATACGGCGCAAGTCGCCATCGGTAAAAATCCCTTGTAATTGCGAGCTTTCATCTACGATTGCCGTCATACCTAAACTTTTTGCGGACATTTCAAATAAAGCTTCTTTGACTGTGCAGTGACTATTGACCATAGGGATTGCATCCCCTTGATGCATGACATCAGCAACGGTTAGTAGTAGACGTCTCCCCAAACTACCACCAGGGTGGGAAAGTGCAAAATCATCAGCCGTAAAGCCTCTGGCTTCAAGTAGCGCAACCGCGAGCGCATCACCCATCACTAGCGTAGCTGTGGTGCTGGCCGTGGGTGCAAGTCCTAGTGGGCAGGCTTCTTTTGATACTTTAACACAAAGGTGAACCGTCGCATTACGAGCCATTGTAGAGCTTGGGTTGCCTGTCATGGAAATAACGGGGGCCCCTAAGCGCTTAATTACAGGTAGGATTGAGATCACCTCTTGGGTTTCCCCTGAGTTGGAGATCATCAGTACCACATCATCTTTGGTGATCATACCTAAGTCGCCGTGACTTGCTTCACCTGGATGAACAAAAAATGCGGGGCTGCCAGTACTTGCGAGTGTCGCTGCGATTTTGTTACCGATGTGGCCGGACTTACCCATGCCAATCACGATGATGCGACCTTGACAGCCAAACATAATTTCACAGGCTTTTACAAATTGCTGATCAACAAACTGTTGCACTTCTTCTATTGCTGCAAGTTCGGTAGCAAAAACTTGATTTGCAGAATCAATAAATGGGTTCGTTGTCACAAGGCTTCCTCAAATGATGTAGTAAATATAACCGACGAAGCTTGCGACAAGTATGCCACCTTCCAAGCGGTTGATGCGGCGCTGACCTGTTAAGCTGAGGCTCATTAGGATAAGCAGCAGTGTCGCGCCAAGCATAATAAATATATCACGTGACGCAATATTGGCGTCGAGGACGGATGGGTTAATGATCCCAGCAATGGATAGCACGGCCAATATATTAAAGATGTTCGAACCAATAATATTGCCAAGCGCTAGATCGTCCTCCTTCTTTAGTACACCAGCAACACAAGCAGCAAGCTCGGGTAAACTAGTACCAACGGCGATAATGGTTAATCCTATTAGCAGGTCACTCATGCCAAAATATTTGGCGATATCAACCGCAGCGCCAACGAGATAGTCCGCGCTAATAGGCAGTAAAATCATACCCACGATTAACCAGAAAACAGCTTTTTGAGTTGGAATATTATTTGGCACTTCTTCACAGGCTTCACTGACAAATGGGTCATCATTATCTCCACCACCACGCTTGGTGATAATGATAAGTGCAAGAAGAAAAGCGGCGAAACCGACTAATAACAAAACACCTTCTACGAAACTAAAGTGGTTATCACTAACGATATACCAAGCTGCCAATGAAACGACGACTAACAGCGGCATTTCGCGGCGCAAAATACCAGAGCCAACGGAGAGTGGCCTTAATAACGCGGTGAGACCCAAAACGAGTAAGATATTGGCGATGTTAGAACCTATGGCATTGCCCACGGCGGTGTCTGTTTTATCTGCAAGAGAGGCTTGCGCAGCAACCATCATTTCTGGTGCTGAAGAACCCATGGCCACGATAGTTAAACCAACAATTAATGTTGGTACACCAAAGTTTCGTGCAAGAGCGGCCGCACCAAAAACAAAGCGGTCAGCACTCCAAACCAGTGCAATAAAGCCAAGAATGAGAATAACAAACGATAAAACCATGAACCTCTAGCCAATAGGATTAAAATTTCGATAGATACTACCAAAAGCGCTCTGGAAAGTATAAGCAAACCGTTACATTTCACTACTTACAAAATTTTACCAAAACGATTTTCCATCTTGTTTGAAAAAAAAGTATCATACTTGGATGAATATAGTCTGGATCTGGAGAGCGACTTGTCGCAGTCAATTGTAGAAATCAAGGATGTAACCTTCTCTCGGGGTGAAAGGATCATCTACAAAAACATGAGCTTTTCCGTACCAAAAGGCAAAATTACCGCAATAATGGGGCCGAGCGGCATTGGTAAAACCACCATGTTGCGACTGATTGGTGGTCAGCTTAAGCCTGATAGCGGTGATATTCTTTTTGCTGGAAACAGTATCCCTAACATGTCTCGAGCAGCTTTATACCAAGCTCGAACGCGCATGAGCATGTTATTTCAAAGTGGCGCTTTGTTTACTGATATGAGCGTGTTCGATAATGTGGCGTTTCCTCTGCGCGAGCATACTGAATTATCTGAAGAGTTAATCCGTTTAGTGGTGTTGATGAAACTCCAAGCGGTTGGCCTTCGTGGTGCAAAAGATTTAATGCCGGCAGAGCTTTCTGGTGGTATGGCAAGACGTGCGGCTTTAGCGCGTTCTATTGCGCTTGATCCTGAATTAATCATGTACGATGAACCGTTTGCAGGTCAGGATCCGATCTCCATGGGTGTTCTAGTTCGCTTGATTAAGTCGCTTAATGAAGTGTTGGGATTATCGTCGTTGATAGTTACCCATGATGTCACCGAAGTACTGAGCATTGCTGACCACGTCGTTATTATTGCTGAACAAGGTGTGATTGGTACGGGAACCCCTGAACAGATGCTTGAACACGAATCGCCATTAGTGCAGCAGTTCTTACAAGGCCTTGCGGATGGTCCTGTGCCATTCCACTTTAAAGCGCCAGATTATCAGCAAGCGCTGTTGCAAGGAGAGTGAGTATGGTCGACTTTTTACAAAAACTAGGCCACAAAACCCTCAGCCGTTTTGCCGCACTTGGCCGTGCCACAACAATGCTTTTTGGGGCGCTATGTAGCTTACCTAATTTCCGAAAAGGCACGCCGCTGTTGATAAAGCAACTTTACATGGTTGGTCATCAATCATTGTTGATTATCATGGTGTCTGGTTTATTTATCGGCATGGTATTGGCATTACAAGGCTATACCGTGTTAGTTGGGTATGGCGCTGAAGATAGCCTTGGACCTTTGGTTGCTTTGAGTTTACTTAGAGAGCTGGGCCCTGTGGTAACCGCACTCTTATTTGCAGGACGTGCAGGCAGTGCGTTAACTGCAGAAATCGGTTTGATGAAGGCAACGGAGCAATTATCTAGTTTAGAAATGATGGCGATAGACCCGCTTAAGCGCGTGGTTGCCCCTCGTTTTTGGGCCGGTTTTATTAGTATGCCGTTACTCGCACTGATATTCTCTGCGATCGCTATTTTAGGCGCACACTTGGTCGGTGTTGATTGGTTAGGCGTAGATTCAGGTAGCTTCTGGTCAATTATGCAATCGCAAGTGTCGTTTCAACAAGACATCTTAAATGGTCTTATTAAGAGTTTCGTATTTGCACTATTAGTAACTTGGATCGCGCTATACAAAGGCTATGACTGTATTCCTACTTCAGAAGGAATAAGTAAAGCGACGACAGAGACGGTAGTACATTCTTCACTGGCTGTACTTGGCTTTGACTTTGTATTAACAGCGGTTATGTTCTCAAGTTAAAAGGTTTTAAAAATGAATACACGGAAAATAGAAATTTTAGTTGGCTTGTTCGTGGCATTGGGCATTGCTGCATTTGTTATGTTGGCGCTAAAGGTGGCTAACTCAGGCTTAAGCGGCAACGGTGAAACTTACACTTTGCATGCTAAGTTCGAAAATATAGGTTCGTTGAAAACTCGTGCCCCAATTAAGGTGGGTGGGGTTGTGATTGGCCGTGTTGATGGAATTCACATCCATCCACAAGAGTTCGTGCCAGTAGTTTCAATGAGTTTAGATAAAAACTACGAGTGTCAGTTTTCCGATACGTCGTCGGTTTCGATTTTGACGTCGGGCATTTTAGGTGAGCAGTATTTAGGTATTTCTCCGGTTATTGCTGCTGAATCTGCGAAGCAAAAATGTCTTGGTCAGGAAGTAACGAGTGAAGATAGCGTTGATCTTGAGTCTCTTTTTGGTGTGGAAACAAAAGCGCTAAAAGACGGTGACATGATCACAGATACAAAATCGGCACTGGTATTAGAAGAGCTAATTGGTCAGTTCCTATTTAATCAAGGGAGCGAGTAAATATGTTAAAAAACATCTATGCAAAATGTCTGACTTTGTTTGTAGCATTGATGGCTACCGCATTGGTTCAGGCGAAAGAAGTGGATTCAAGCGATCCTTATAAAATGGTAGAGCAAGTTGCGGCGCAAACTTTTCAGCGTGTTACGAAAGAGCAAAATATCATTGAAAAAGACAAAGAACACTTACGCGTTATCGTAGAAGAAGAGCTCTTGCCTTACATTGATTACAAATATGCTGCGTATCGTGTATTAGGTTCTTATATTCAAAAGGTTCGCAACATTGAAAGTAAAGAGGAGAAAGCCGCTGCTGTCGAGCATATTAGAGAGTTTATTGAGGTATTCAAAAATTACTTGGTAGCGACTTATGCTGGTGTATTTACTCAATATAAAGACCAAAAGGTAGAATTTGGTGAGCATCGCCCATTTGAGAATGAGGCTGTGGTGGTTGTTAAGACCAAAATTGTAGAACCAGGTAAGCCTGATATCAAAATTGATTTTAAAGTTAGACGCGGGCAAGACGGTGACTGGCGTGCTTTTGACATGATGGCGGAAGGCATTAGTTTACTAGATGCCAAACAATCGGAGCTACATGGTATTTTGCGTCAGCAAGGTATTGAGCATGTGATCCAACTGTTAGATAAGAAGAGCAAGCTTCCGGTGCAATTTAGAGGGGATGATGGTGACGCCTAATATTTCATTCACCGAAAGTAAAGGTGAAATCGTGTTAACTGGTGAGCTTACGAGAGCGAGTTTACCAAGCGCACTGAAACAGTCGACCATCGTTCAAGTGTTGAAAAATGCACAATCAACCGTCTATTTTAACCTTTCTGAGGTGACAAGGGTTGACACCGCGGGCTTAGCTTGGTTAATTCACTCTTTAGGTCAATTGAAACAGCGCGACATTCGTCTCGAGCTGAAAAATACGCCTGAGCAACTGCAAAATTTAATGGAGTTGGGACAGGTGACAACCCTATTTGAGTGAGTCTAATGGAAACAAATCAAGTCGAAACTTTATTGAGAGATACACTATCGCTTGACGAGATCATCGTCAAAGCTAATGGTAGTCACTACGAAGTCATTGCTGTTGGAACGTGTTTTGACGGATTAAGAAGGCTGAAAAGAGAACAGCTGATCTACGGCCCACTGATGGATACTATTAAAGACGGCACTATGCATGCTGTTAGTATTCGTGCATTCACACCTGATGAATGGCAAAAAGAGCGCAAATTTATTCTTCCACAATAACGGAGTGCCGCAATGGATCAGTTTGTTATCCAAGGTGGCACCACTTTAGCCGGTGAAGTCACTATTTCAGGGGCTAAAAACGCAGCCCTACCTATTTTATTCGCCGCTCTGCTTGGCGATGGTAAAAGCCGTTTTTCTAATGTACCGCACTTACGCGATATAGGTACCACTGAAGCCTTATTAAAAACACTGGGCGCTGAAGTTGAGTGGGACGGCGATATCTTAGAAATCAACGGAGCAACGGTAAATAGCGTGCTTGCACCTTATGAACTCGTTAAGCAAATGCGTGCGTCGGTACTGGCGTTAGGCCCATTAGTTGCCAGATTTGGTCAGGCGCAAGTTTCCCTACCGGGAGGTTGTGCTATTGGTGCTCGTCCAGTCGATCTGCATATTTCAGGCCTTGAGAAAATGGGCGCTAAGATCAAAGTTGAGAATGGTTATATCCATGCGGTAACCGAGGGTCGTCTTCGTGGCGCTGAGATCTTTATGGAAACCGTCAGCGTTGGTGCTACTGAAAACTTATTGATGGCTGCAACCCTCGCCGATGGTAAAACTGTGATAGATAATGCTGCGCGAGAGCCAGAGATTATTAACTTAGCTGAATGCTTAGTTGCCATGGGTGCCAAGATCAATGGTGCAGGCTCTAGCCGAATTGAGATAGAAGGCGTTGAGCGTCTTAATGGTTGTGAGCATAAAATCCTTCCTGATCGCATCGAAACAGGGACCTTTTTGGTTGCTGCGGCAATGGCAAAAGGCGAAGTACTATGTAAAAACACGGATTATCATAGTCTTGAACCTGTGCTTGAAAAGCTACGTGCCGCCAATGCTATCGTTGAGGTAAGTGAAGACAGTATTTATGTGGATATGCGTCAACGCGCTTTGAAAGCCGTTAATATTAAAACCATGCCACATCCTGGCTTTCCAACAGACATGCAAGCTCAGTTTACTGCATTAAATGTGGTGGCTGAAGGTAGCGCGACAATCACAGAAACTATCTTTGAAAACCGCTTTATGCATGTGCCAGAGTTACAGCGTATGGGCGCGAATATTCGTTTAGAAGGCAACACTGCAATCTGTGGTGAGACAGAGTCGTTATCTGGTGCACAGGTAATGGCAACCGATTTACGCGCTTCAGCGAGTCTTATCCTAACGGGTATTGTTGCAACAGGCGAAACCATCGTAGATCGCATCTATCACGTTGATAGGGGTTATCAGAAGATAGAAGATAAGCTAAGCCGTTTAGGTGCAAATATAAAACGCCGTAAAACCTGAGCATAATTAAGCAAATTGGTAAAAAACGAAAAGCGTCTTCCGGGACGCTTTTTGCTTAACCTTTTTGCCTAATATAACCCTGTTTCGAGTTCAGCGACTTCCACCGTAATAGTGAGGCGCTGACCGCCCCTGAGTACTTCAAACTCGAGTTTAGTACCGGGCGCGGTATTGCCTATCGTCTTCAGTGTCCTTTGCGGATTAGTCACAGGTTCTCCACCTACTTTAACTACAATATCATGCTCTTTCATGCCAGCTTGCCATGCGGGACCTAGCGGGTCTAATTCGCTCACAGCAAGGCCGACAATTGGTGTGTAGAGATCCGTTACACTTTTACCTGTATTATCAACTGGCGTGCCTCTAAAGCCGAGATAGCCCCGGATCACTCTGCCATCCATAATAAGTTTATGCATCACGTCCAGTGCAAGATCATAAGGGATCGCAAAAGAGATACCTTGGATATCAATATTCAAACGTGTGCGAAATTGTGCAGAGGTAATGCCAACTAGTGCGCCATTAGAATTGACAACGGCACCACCTGAGTTACCAACATTAATCGCGGCATCCATTTGCAGCAAATTATTGAATTGGCTTTCCGTGAGTGTCTGTTTGCCTGTTGCACTGATAATGCCTTGCGTAATGGTTTGTCCAATGTTCAACGGATTACCAATTGCGAGCACCACATCCCCAACACGTGGTGAGTAGTCGTGATCGATAGGAATGACAGGCAAATTCTCGGCTGGAATTTTTAATAAAGCTAAATCGGTGATGGTGTCATAGCCTATCAGTTGCGTATCGCTATATTGGCGGCCATCAGGAAGAAGTACAATGATTTGGTCGGCATTGTTCACCACATGATAGTTTGTCAGTATGTAACCATCTCGGCTCATAATAACACCAGAGCCAAGCTCTCTAACCGTATTTTGGCGCTGGTATCTTGGCTGATTACTAAAGCCCTCGGAAAAAATCGTTACGACCGCTGGAGCCGTTTTTTCTACAGCATCAGCAAAACTCATATGATGGGCCTGAATATGTGGGGCCTCAAGTTTTGGCAAGTTATCCCTCAGCTCAGGATTAAACCAAATGATGATAAAAGCGATCCCAAGTCCGGCAAGCAGCGGTGGAAAAATGAATTTAATTAATTTGAACACAAGAGCTTATATTTATAGTTATCTAATACTGCTAATAATGACACAAAAAAAAACACAGCGACAAGTTTCGCTGTGTTTCATTTTTAATATTTGTCGATTTCGTTACTGAATGAGGTAGAAAACCGTCTCGCGATCGCGTTTAATCCCTAGTACGATATTGCCTTTAATACCATTAATTAGTTTAGACATCTCTTTAACGCTAGTGACACGTTGGCGATTCACTTGCATGATCACATCGCCTTCTTCAAGGCCAACACGTGCAGCTGGTGAGCGAGGCTCTACTGAGGTAATGACGACACCTTCATTGCCATTGCGCTCGCCACTCTCTAGTACCGCGCCTCGTAGGTTTGGATGTACATCCTCTGCATTCGCCTGTTCTTCTTGCTTACCACCAAGCTCTACGTCGATAAACTTGGTTTTGCCATCACGGTAGACACCAAGTCGTACCTCACGACCTTCACCCATCGTAGCCACTTTACCGTGGAGTTCATTAAAGCTTTCAATGTCGTCGCCGTTGAGGCTGACAATGACATCATTGGCTTTCAGACCCGCTTTGTCCGCTGCTGAATCTTCCACCACGCGCATGACATAAGCACCGCGCTTGACATCAAAGCCTTGTGCTTTAGCAAGACCAGCATCTAAAGTACGACCCAAAATACCCAATGAACCGCGACGAACTTCTCCGTACTCAACAATTTGATCCACTAGGTTTTTCATCATGTTTGATGGAATAGCAAAGCCGATCCCGACATTACCGCCAGACGCGCCTAAAATAGCAGTGTTGATACCAATGAGTTCGCCGTTTAAGTTAACTAGCGCACCACCTGAGTTACCTTGGTTGATTGCCGCATCTGTTTGGATAAAGTCTTCATAGCCTTCGATATTTAAGCCGCTACGGCCTAGTGCACTGATTATTCCTGAGGTGACTGTATGACTTAATCCAAATGGGTTACCAATAGCAACGGAAAAATCACCCACTCTCAACTTGTCTGAATTAGCGAGTTTGATTTCTGTTAGGTCTTCGCCGTCGATTTGTAGCAATGCGATATCGGATTCGGCGTCGCTACCGATTAATTTAGCTTCAAACTCTCTGCCATCCTTTAAGGTGACAAGCATTTCGTCTGCATCATCAATAACGTGATTGTTTGTAACGACATAGCCTTTATCTGCATCAATGATGACACCTGAGCCGAGGCCGCTAAAAGGGCGCTTTTGACTACGAGGCTGGGGTTGTCCAAAGAAAAAGTCGAAAGGGTCGACACGGCGACGCACTTCTTTAGCACCTTTTACTTGGATACTAACAACGCCCGGGGCGACCTTTTCTAGCATAGGTGCTAGCGTTGGTAGTTGTTGGCCGTCTACGGCAACAGGAAGTTTGGCCATGCTTTGCTGCGGTAACAGCAATAAGCTAGAAGAAAGTAAAGCGGCCGATAACAAAGATAGTTTAAATTTCATAGTCGTGAAGTACTCCGCTATTAGCGTTAATATAAGTCATAAGAGGCTGATAACTAGCCTCTTATTAGTAATCAATAACTTCTTTTAAAGACTATGGGGTCAACAAAAAGTTTCATCAAGAGGCTTTAATTTGCTCACTTTCTTTTTTTTGACCAGAAAATAACCCAGTTTCACCTTCGGCATAGTCACTAGGTGGAGCCTCAAAACTTGGATCTTGTTTACGTCTTCTCTCTGGGCGTGCTTGAAGAGAAGCTTGTAGTTGTTCTGTGGTTTCTTTCGAGAAAAAAGGATCCGCAGGATGAGATGGACGATCCTGTGTCAGTAGTTGGTTGGTTTCTTCCACATGGGTAAGCAGCTGTTGATAACTATCCTGCATTTTATTTACTAGTTTTTTGGTGCTAGCTAGGTGATCTGATACGTCTTGACGATATTGCTCAAGGTCGTGCTTAGCTTGTTGTGCTTGCACTTCCAGTTCATCGTGTTTGAACTGCTTTTTCGTTACAAAGCCACCTAAAAAGAATGCAGCAATGGCAACAATGATCAGTAATCCAAGCCAAGTAACGGTAGTCATAGGTTTCTCCCTGTGTGCCTCAACGGCAAATAAAATTAAAACTCTGTTAGAGTTAAATATACGCTGTGAATACAGTCGTGTTAATATAACCTACAAACAAATCGTAAAAAAATATTTAAGTCGATGACGCCTTGGGAAAAATATCAGCAAGATCTACAACGTGATGATTTTCAATATGACAGCGCGCAAGAAAATGCCGTAAAGCATTTACAGCGACTGTATGACGACCTTATCAATCAGCCCCCGGTCAAACAAAACTTCTTCTCGCGACTGTTTGGTAAAGCTGAGCCGCCAAAAGTGAAAGGGTTATACTTTTGGGGTGGAGTAGGGCGTGGTAAAACTTATCTGGTTGATACCTTTTACGATGCGTTGCCGACGGAGCGCAAAATGCGGGTGCATTTTCACCGCTTTATGCATCGTGTTCACGCAGAGCTGAAAAAGCTTAATGAAGTGAAAAATCCTCTGGAAAGCATCGCTGATACGTTCAAATCTGAAACTGACATTATCTGCTTCGATGAATTTTTCGTGCAAGACATCACTGATGCCATGTTACTGGGTGGATTAATGCAAGCGCTGTTTGCGCGCGGTATCGTGTTAGTGGCCACATCGAATATTGTGCCAGACGATTTGTATAAAAATGGCTTGCAGCGCGCGCGATTCTTACCCGCCATTGAATTGGTAAAAGCCAATACTGAGGTCGTTAATGTGGACTCAGGTATTGACTATCGCTTACGCACGTTGGAACAAGCGGAAATTTTTCACAGCCCACTTGATAAACAAGCGGATGAAAACTTATTCGACTACTTTAACAAACTCTCTCCGGAGCCGGGTAAAGCTGGGCAAGCGATTGAGATTGAAGGTCGGATGATCCAAACCCGAATAGTGTCTGATTGTATTGTTATGTTTGATTTCCCAGCGCTATGTGAAACCGCTCGCTCGCAAGTGGATTACATGGAGATCAGTCGCTTATATAACACAGTGATTCTATCTAATGTGAAGCAAATGGGTCAGCAAAACGATGATGCGGCAAGGCGTTTTATTGCGCTTGTCGATGAGTTTTATGAGCGTAATGTAACGCTTATCATCTCGGCTGCAGCGCCGATTACTGAACTTTATACCGAAGGTACATTGAATTTTGAGTTCAAACGCTGCATTAGCCGCTTGCAAGAAATGCAATCCCATGAATATTTAGCAAAAGAGCATTTAGCCTAACGGCAATTACTTTTTTGTTAAGAGGACTTGTTCGGTGTGGGTGTTTGTAAACATCTTATTTGAACGAGTCCTTGTCACGCACACGTCGTCATTTCGTTGGATTTTTTGCCTTTTCTATTTTTTTCGAAATTCTTCAGATTTTCTTGTAGAAAAAAGCACCAAGCGCTGGTTTTCACCCAGAAGGCTTGCTATAATCCGCGGCCTGCCACGTTGCGTTCTATTGCCCTCGTCGGCTTAGCCACTGACTTGAGCGGCATAAAAGTCTTAAACTCGAAGGGGTTAAAGCAAATACAAGTAGAGCGGTAGTCCAAGGACTGCCTGTGGTTTTAAAATTGAAAACTTTGGATTTTTATAATGAAAACGTTTGTTGCTAAACCAGAAACTGTAAAACGTGACTGGTACGTAGTTGACGCTGAAGGTAAAACTTTAGGTCGCATCGCTACTGAAATCGCTCGTCGCCTTCGCGGTAAGCACAAAGCTGAGTATACTCCACACGTTGACACTGGTGACTACATCATCGTAATCAACGCTGAGAAAGTTACTGTAACTGGTAACAAAACTCAGGACAAAATGTACTATGCTCACTCTGGTTACCCAGGTGGCCTTAAGTCTATCAACTTTGAGAAACTTCAAGCTAAAAAGCCTGAAATGATCATCGAGAAAGCGGTTAAAGGCATGTTACCTCGCGGTCCTCTAGGTCGTGAAATGTTCCGTAAACTTAAAGTTTACGCTGGTAACGAGCACAACCACGCTGCGCAGCAGCCTCAGGTTCTAGACATTTAAGGAGCACTATCATGGCAAATCAATACTACGGTACAGGTCGTCGTAAAAGTTCAAGTGCTCGCGTATTCCTACGCCCAGGCACTGGCAACATCGTAATCAATAAGCGCTCTTTAGAAGAGTTCTTCGGTCGTGAAACTTCTCGCATGGTTGTTCGTCAGCCTTTAGAGCTAGTTGAAATGACAGAAAAGTTTGACCTATACATCACTGTTGCAGGTGGTGGTACAACTGGTCAAGCGGGTGCTATCCGTCACGGTATCACACGTGCACTAATGGAGTTTGACGAGTCTCTACGTCCAGCTCTACGTAAAGCTGGCTTTGTTACTCGCGATGCTCGTAAAGTTGAGCGTAAGAAAGTTGGTCTTAAGAAAGCACGTAAGAAGACACAGTTCTCTAAGCGTTAATTTATTACGTTTCAAGAATTCAAAAACCCAGCTTATGCTGGGTTTTTTGTTTTTAGCATCTCCTATGTGCACATCAATCTCTCGTATTTACGAGGTATCTAATTCGTTTTGTCCTACTTATTTGCTCAAAAATATCGCGTCGAGTTAAAAAAGTTCAATAAATATAATAATTAGTGCAATTCGAGCGGTAACTTGGCGGTTTTTTTTGCTACAATTGGCGAAGCAAGTAGAAAGGCCTGAGATCCAGTCACGCGATTTGGTGCGTATCCTTAGTCGGGGGGTTGATCTTAGTCAGTATATTGTTGTGTCAGATGCGATATCATAAATACTCGGTTTCATGCTCGAAGTAATCATAGATGATTTTCTGCGGGTTTATTCGGGCATGGATCTGGAATAACCTTGTTTTAATCAAGGTATTTATTTATGATCGCGTCTATTTTGTAATTTCTTAAATTAACCTGCTGTAACTGATGTTCTCAATATAGCAAGTGTTGGGAATCAAGTGGAGATAAGTGGATGAGCAATGCGCCTGTAGACAACAGCCGACGTCGCTTTTTAACTATCGCTACCTCTGTTGTAGGTGGCGTTGGTGCGGTTGGAGCTGCTGTTCCTTTTATTGCGTCCTGGAATCCAAGTGAGCGAGCTAAATCTGCAGGTGCGCCTGTAGAAGTAGATATCAGCAAACTTGAGTCTGGACAACTTATTCGTGTTGAGTGGCGAGGCAAACCAGTTTGGATTGTTAATCGTACACCAAAAATGCTAGAACAAATGAAGCAACACGAAGACCAACTTCGTGATCCTAACTCTGAAGAGCCACAGCAGTTGGCATCTGCGCAGAACGGTTTCCGTTCTAAGCGACCTGAGCTTTTCGTCGCGGTTGGGATTTGTACTCACTTAGGATGTTCACCATCTTTCCTTAACGGAAGCTTTGGTGAAAAAGTAGAAGGCACTGATAGTGGTTTCTTCTGTCCTTGTCACGGTTCGAAGTTTGATATGGCGGGGCGCGTATTCCAAAACGTACCTGCACCACTAAACTTAGAGATCCCTCCGTATACCTTTATTGACGACACTACCATTTTGGTAGGTGAAGAAGAAGGGGTTGCATAATGTCTGTTAATGTAGATAAAGCAGCAAATACGGGCGTTGTGGGCAAAGTTGTTGATTGGATCGATGCTCGTATTCCGATGACTCGCGTCTGGAATATGCACATTGCTCAATACCCAGCGCCAAAAAACTTTAACTTCTGGTACTTGTTTGGTTCACTCGCCATTCTAGTACTGGTAAACCAGATTGTAACGGGTATCTGGCTAACTATGAACTTTGTACCTTCTGCTGAAGGTGCATTTGCATCCGTAGAATACATCATGCGTGATGTTGAATACGGTTGGTTATTACGATACCTACACTCTACCGGCGCATCCGCATTCTTTATCGTGGTCTATCTTCACATGTTCCGCGGTATGATCTACGGTTCTTATCAAAAGCCACGTGAACTACTGTGGTTGTTCGGTATGTTTATCTTCCTAGCACTAATGGCTGAAGCCTTCATGGGTTACTTATTACCATGGGGTCAGATGTCTTTCTGGGGTGCTCAGGTAATCATTTCATTATTCGGTGCAATCCCGGTAATTGGTGATGACTTAACACTTTGGATCCGTGGTGACTACGTTATTTCTGGTGCAACGCTTAACCGTTTCTTTGCACTACACGTTATTGCACTACCATTAGTACTGGTTATCTTAGTATTCCTTCACATTGTTGCACTGCACGAAGTAGGCTCAAACAACCCTGACGGTGTTGAGATCAAGCGCAAGAAAGGCTCTGTAGCTGAGGAAGACAAACCTAAATTTAAATTCCATGAATACTACACTGATAAAAAAGATATTGTGGATGCAATTCCATTCCACCCTTACTACACAGTAAAAGATGTCTTAGGTGTTGCTGGCTTCTTAATTTTCTTCTGCGCAATTGTATTCTTTGCACCAGAAATGAACGGTTTCTTCCTTGAAGCGCCAAACTTTGAAGCTGCAAACCCGCTGAAAACGCCAGAGCACATTTTCCCAGTTTGGTATTTTACGCCATTCTACGCAATCCTTCGTGCTATCCCTGACAAGCTAATTGGTGTACTAGCAATGGGCGCTTCAATCGTAGCATTGGCACTACTGCCTTGGATTGACCGTGGTTCGGTTCGTTCAATTCGCTACCGTTGTGGTTTCCATAAGTTGAACATTGCTCAGTTTGTTGTCACATTCGTTATCCTTGGTTGGATTGGTGCAACACCGCAAACTGACTTTAAAACGCTATTGTCGCAAATCACGACAGTAACTTATTTTATGTTCTTCGTGTTGCTATTCTTCTACAGTAAAAACGAGAAGACGAAGCCACTACCAACGAGGTTGACGAAATGATGAAAAAGCTAGTAATCGGTTTATTCGCATTGTTGCCAACGTTATCGATGGCAGCGGGCCCATCAGTGCCTTTGATGGAAGCAAATAATGACTTAACTGATAAAGCATCTTTACAGCGCGGCGCTAAGTTATTTATGAACTACTGCCTTGGCTGTCACCAAATGCAATATCAGCGTTATGAGCGTACTTTCCGTGACATCGGTATTCCAACTGAAATTGGTCAAGAAACGCTTATTTTCGATGGTTCAAAAGTAGGTAGCCATATTAAAAACTCTATGGCTAAAGATGATGCTGCAAAATGGTTTGGTGCTGCGCCACCGGACTTAACACTTATCTCTCGTGTTAAGTCTCCGGACTACATCTATACTTACTTGAAGTCATTCTATAAAGATGAGTCTCGCCCATTTGGTGTGAACAACGTTGTTTTCCCATTGGTCGGTATGCCTCACGTACTACAAGAGTTACAAGGCTTGCCAACACCGATCACTGAAGAAGTGGAAGAACACGGTCACACAGTGACTAAAGTTGTCGGCACTGAAACAGATGGTACCGGTGAGATGAGTGTTGATGAATATGACCAAGCAGCACGTGACCTTACAAACTTTTTAGCTTATGTAGGTGAGCCTTCTCGCCTAGAGTCAGAAGCTTTGGGTATTAAGGTTATTGGTTTCTTAGTTATCTTCTTCATCCTGGCATTCTTCTTGAAGAAAGAATACTGGAGAGATGTTCATTAATTTGAATATTCAAAGGTGATTTTTGCAATAGGGGCGTTCGCCCCTTTTGCTGTTTAAAGTGATTTAATTACTTTTAGTTTTTTAATGGAGGTAGGCATGGCCGTTGCTGCCAATAAGCGCCCTGTAATGACACTTTTTTCTGGGTCAAACTGTATGTACAGTCACCAAGTACGTATCGTACTTGCTGAGAAAGGTGTAAGTGTTGATATTCACCAGGCTGAAAAGGACAACTTACCAGAAGCTCTACACGAGATTAACCCGTATGGCACTGTTCCTACGCTAATCGATCGTGAGCTTGGCTTGTACCAAGCGAATATCATTATGGAGTATCTAGACGAGCGCTTCCCGCATCCTCCTCTGATGCCTGTATATCCAGTAATGCGTGGTCGTAGTCGTTTAATGATGCACCGCATTGAAACTGACTGGTATTCACTTGCTGAAAAGGTCTCTGCGGGTGGTGATGAAGCTGTACAAGCTCGTAAAGAGTTAACCGAAGCACTACTAGCTGTAGCACCTATCTTCAATGAAGCACCTTACTTCATGAGTGAAGAGTTCAGCTTAGTTGATTGTTATTTAGCTCCACTACTTTGGCGTTTACCACAGCTTGGTATTGAGCTGAATGGTGCTGGTAGCAAAGAGCTAAAAGAATACATGCTGCGTTTATTTGAGCGTGACTCATTCCAAGCATCGCTAACGGATGCAGAGCGTGAGATCAGATCGTAATGACGTCTAATCGTCCTTACTTACTACGCGCGTTTTACGAGTGGATTGTTGATAACGAATGTACACCGCATTTAGTGGTGAACGCAGACTTTCCCTCGGTACAGGTTCCAACACAATTTGTGCAAGAAGGGCAAATTGTGTTGAACGTAAGCCCGTCTGCTGTGACGAATTTCTCTATGGACAATCAAGCGCTGAGCTTTAACGCTCGGTTTGGTGGTCAACCGATGCAGGTATATGTGCCAAACGGTGCGGTATTGGCTATCTATGCAAGAGAAAATGGTGAAGGCACGGTATTTACACCTGAAGAAGAAATCTTTGAAGATGAAGAGTTTGATTTGGTAGAAGAGACGGAAGTCTCACAATCGCCAGAGACTAAGCCGGAACCTGAAAAGAAAAAAGGTTCTCACCTTCGAGTGATAAAATAAAAAAACCTGCGGATGCAGGTTTTTTTATGGCTATTGTTTAGATGTACTCAAAGGCTTTAATCACACGTTTGACACCATTAATATTTCTGGCGATTTCTACGGCTGAGTTTGCTTCTTGTTTGGAGACTAAGCCCATTAAGAACACTTCGGCATTTTCAGTAACTACCTTAATATTTGCGCCATTGACTTCGTCGGCCGCCAGCAGTTTGGTTTTAACTTTGGAGGTCAGCCACGTATCATGTGTTTGCGTCGTGATGCCGATGTTTGAGCTTATTCTCAACTGATTATGTACTTGCTTAATCCCAGCAACGTTCCGTAGCGCACGCTCAGCTTCCGTTTTCATTTCTTGATTAGTGACTTGACCGATCATTAATACTACGCCATTAACACTCACTAGCGTGATATTGGCATGGTCTGCAAGGCGCTTAATCTCTTTGATGGCAAGCGTGCCTTTGATCTCGATATTGTTATCGTCAATTTGTGCACCGATAGTGCGTCTATCATTTGCTGCAGACACCGCACCGGCTGTACCAGCAACTACCGCAGCAGCACACCCTTGTAGTAACAAGATGGCGGCAAGTAAAGAGGTTATTCTCATCATCATACTTCGTCCTGAGGGAATAAAATTGCGTCGATTAGCTCACTTAAACAGTGAGTATTGAATAGTTGTGATTCGATTATCCGGCTTGGGCGTTTACTTGGGATCCGGATCTCTACATCCTGTGGGCCCAACAGGCCGGTAATTTCACCACCATCATCGCCAACTAACGCGATGACTTTCATATCTCTAGTCAGGGCTGCTTCCACTGCGCCAATAACCGTCTTTTCTTGCCCGTTTATGGCATACGCCACCAGCAAGTCTCCTTGCTGCGCGAATGCGCGTATTTGCTTGGCAAAGCGCTCTCTGGCTTTACCATTTTCTGGTGACGCCAAATTATATTGCTCATTCGTTAGTGCAATCGCGGGCAGACACGGGCGTTCGGTTTCGTAAAAGTTGCTTAAGATGGTTGCGAAGTGGTGCGCCAACATATGATTACTTGGCGCGCCGCAGCAGATGATTTTATTGCCATTGATCAGGCTCTGAGCCATAGTCATAGCTGCGGTTTCTAGTGCTTTAGGCAATACTTCGCCTGCCGCTATCTGCGCTTGAATTGACTCTGTAAATATAGACTTTATAGATTCTTGCATGCTAAAAAATATTTCTAATCCAGTTTATTTCAGGGGGATCGGCCCCTTGAATGGCAACAAAGTCGACTCTAAGTTGCGTGTTATGCAAATTTTGCTGTGCTAAATAATTATAAATACTACGCTTTAATCTTTGAAGCTTAGTTTTTGATAGTGCGTTAATTGCGCCACCAAAGTGACTGCTATCGCGATACTTTACTTCAATAAACACTAAGGTTTGCGACTCTCGCATAATGAGATCTATCTCTCCGTATTTACAGAGATAGTTTCTGGTGACGGGGGTTAATCCTTGTTTTACCAAGAATTGCTCCGCAATCAACTCAAAATGCTCGCCCTTACTCCGTGTGTTGCTAAATAGTCCTTTAAACATCCAGATATCCTATCTGATCAAAGAGTCTCCCACAGGCTTCTCTTGTTGCATAAATAATGGTAGTGGAGGCTGTTCATCCAAGCTCACCAAACGAATTTGTTTATTATGATACTGTGCCCAACTGAGCTTTCGTACTACGTCACTGCCACCGCGGATGCTGAGCTGGCCGGTTAAGCCATCAAAACTTTTTCCCGAGAGCCAAGCCAGTTGGCGCAGCTCGGGGACTAAATTTGTGGCGTCATATGCCATTGCAAACAAGCGCTGCTCTAAGTCGGCCTGCTCAGGCCATAAAGATTGATAGGCATCTCGAAGCGGTGCTTTTTCAACGGCACCCGGTAGCATCCAAGGTTGCTCGGTAAAATAAAGTCCTTCTAAATCGCCCTTATCAGTAACATCAATTTGTTTACTATAGCTGCGAGAGCTGGCATATAAAGGGATCCTGTCGGCAAATGTACTGACATTGACGTCTAAATAAGGTTTGAGCAGTCGAGTTTCCATTGCATCACCTAAAATATAGATGGCATCAATGTCGCGTCTAGAGCGTGTTTCGCTTTTGACCTCTTTGCGAAATAGACTTTTGATGACGCTAGTGCGTGACTTTGAAGCGTCCACCTCTAAAATGTCGGTGATGACATCCGCCATATTTTTACTATTAGTGTAATAACCTACTTCTGGTGCGGTCTCACTGTAGCGTTTCCAACCTTGATCAAAATACTCAATTAAACGCTTACCAGAGGCATTCGCTGGAGCCAGTAACATGGGTTTTTTATAGCCTTTAGCAAGAAAGTGCTTCATTGCTTGCTCGACTTCATGTTCAGGATTAAGTGCAAAAAAGTACTGTTCACTACTGCTAGGCGTAAGCGTTTCGCGTGCATTTAAAAACAAAGTTGGGTAAGCCGCAAAACCTTTATCTGCGAGTAGTTTTTCAACGTTGGATTTTAATAATGGACCAATGACAAAATCGACATTTGCCTCAGCAAGTTGCGTTACGATGTCAGATTCGGATGCCATTTCATCAATGAAGAAGACCTCTTCAATCGCCCCTTCGTCAGTAGCAGCCAAGAAACCATTTTTCAAGGCTGTGCCGAGTCGCTCGCTCGCACCAGATTGTGGTAATAACACCGCAAGTCTTTTAACTTGGTAAGGTTCAAGCGCAACAGCGCCTTGTAAATCTTTAGGCAGCAAAGCAACCGCAGGGTGATTAGTAAAACGACGACGCCAATTATTCATGGCTTGGTCGAGCTGGACGCTCGAACCCAAATAAATTTGTTGATACTTAGCTAGCGTCACCCAACCACGCTGTAAAACAGAGCCAGAATCAAAGCGCTCTAGGGCGTAACTTGATAGCTGCTGTAGCGCGAGCCAAATCTCTTCGTGTAACCCAGCCACCGCTAAGTTATGTTCATTGGCAATATCAGCCGCTTTAAAGTACTCAACCAACGCTTTTTTTGGTAGTTGCTGAGAGGCATAAATACTACCCAATAAATACTCATACCAAGCTTGGTGTTCAGGGGTGTTGAGTCGGCCCTCTAGCGTGTTTAGTATGGCTAACGCATTGGCATACTGCGATAATTCTTTGCGAGCAAGTGCGATGTATAATTTGTTTTGAATATGATCAACACTGGCTTTAGCTTCCATCGCTAAACCAATTTGCTCTAACATTTGCCAGTCTTTTTCTAAGATAGCAGCGTCTCTGGCTGCATATAGCAATTGGATTTTGGCAACGCCTTCTTTACCCTGCGCCTTTGCAAATAACGACGCGGCATTGTCATCCGATTGGCTAACGGCTTTAGTTGTTTTAGTTTCTTGGGGGGATTTGGTGACATTTGTGCTTGTACTACAAGCGGATAACCCCGACAATATGGCAACTAAAAGCGCTATCTTTTTAAACTGCACAGGCAAACCTTCTTTTTCACGACTGAGTGGATATCTTACTGACTGATATTGGAGAGCTCAATGGCTAATCTTCACAACGAAAACAAAATCGGCACCCTACATATTGTAGCGACACCAATAGGTAATTTAGATGACATCAGTGAACGTGCACTGAAAGTGTTAAGTCAGGTCGATTTAATCGCTGCCGAAGATACGCGCCACACCGGTAAATTATTGAGCCACTTTAGCATTAAAGCAAAAACTTTTGCACTGCATGATCACAACGAGAAGCAAAAAGCGCAGCAAATTTTAGATTGGTTAAACGAAGGTAAAGACATCGCGCTAGTGTCTGATGCGGGTACGCCGCTTATCAGCGATCCAGGCTATGCCGTGGTAAACCTGTGCCGTGAAGCAGGTGCTACTGTGACTCCCGTTCCAGGCGCGTGTGCCGCCATTGCTGCCGTGAGTTGTTCAGGCTTACCGACAGATAAATTCCAATTCGTGGGATTTTCACCTGCAAAAAGCCAAGCGCGTCAGCAATTTTTTAAAGATGCAGTCGCCTCTGGCATCACCAGTATCTTGTACGAAAGCACCCACCGCATTATGGCAAGTCTAGAAGATATGAAAATCGCGCTGGGCGAAACACAACAAGTCGTTTTTGCTAAAGAACTGACCAAAACCTACGAAACCTTTTTCAGTGGCACGGTTATCGAGCTCATTGAGTTTTTAACCGCAACGCCTGAAAAGCAAAAAGGTGAGCTGGTGTTGATGCTACCCGGTGAACAAAGAGATGAACAAGCATTAACGCCAGAAGCGAAAAAGCTGATTGAGTTACTAGAGCCTGAAATGCCATTGAAGAAGGCCTGCGGCGTGGCAGCTGAATATTTAGGGCTAAAAAAGAACGCCTTGTATAAGGCTATCATTGCTGAGCGAGAAGCGTAATACACGCAATTTATCGCGTGCGTTATTGCATTAAAGTGCGTATAATCGCCCGCCTGAGTCAGCCGGATAATCGCTGCCTGTGACGAAAATGATCAGGGGGAGGAAAGTCCGGGCTCCAATGGGCAGGGTGCCAGCTAACGGCTGGGGGGCGTGAGCCTACGACAAGTGCAGCAGAGAGAAGACCGCCTAAGTCCTTCGGGACCGGTAAGGGTGAAAGGGTGCGGTAAGAGCGCACCGGGCCACTGGTAACAGTTGGTTGCAAGGTAAACTCCACCCGGAGCAAGACCAAATAGGGTTCCTTATGGTGTGGCCCGCATCGGAACCGGGTAGGTTGCTCGAGCCTAGGAGCGATCCTAGGCCTAGACGAATGATTATCGATCTCCTTCGGGAGTGAACAGAACCCGGCTTATAGGCTGACTCACACCTCAAGCGTAAACATCCCTACATGAGATGTTTACGCTTGAGACTCCCACTTTATCACCTCACGATTATCTTGTTAAAAACGCCATTTATTTGTATATCTCACCACTTTTCATTAATTTATTCACCAATTTTCACTTGCTGGATTTGTTTAAGCTGCTGATAAATAATGGTTTTTAAGGTTGGTACAATACTTGGAAAGATAGAGCCATCTCTCAAGCGAAAATGAGTAATGGAACTATCATGTACAAGAACAACAAAGTTTTACTATCAACCCTGTTATGGTTTGGCACGCTTTTATGGTCGGCATTATTTTCATCCTTGGTGAAGGCTGAGTCGGTAGACAAGCTGATCAAAACCCTCATGAAAGAAAGACATATTCCGGGCTTACAGTTGGCCGTGGTTAAAGACGATAAAATCATTAAGCAAGGAAGTTATGGTTTTGCAGACTTACAACATCAAGTGCCTGTGACTGAGCAGACGTTATTTCCGATTAATTCGATGACAAAGGCGTTTACCGGTGTTGCGATTGTACAGCTCGCTGAGCAAGGTTATCTAAACATAGACGATGAAATTGGTAAGCACTTACCTGATTTACCTAAAGCTTGGCAGCAACTTAAAATTAACCAATTAATGGGTCACACCACAGGCTTGCCACCGATCCTGGCATCAAATTACGCTCTAGAAACCATTGTACCGAACGATATTGATGCCTCATGGCAAGCTGTGCAAAAGCAGCCTCTTCAATTTACACCTAACTCGCGTTTTAGTTATAACCAAACCGGCTATGTGATTTTGGGTAAAATCCTTGATAAATATGCACCTGAAGGGTTTCCTGCTTTTATTACCAAGATGCAGTTAGCACGTGCCAATATGCCGCAAACCGCGCAGGCAGGTTTTGATTATCTTGAACTTATGGTGCCAAATCAGGCTCGCCAATATATTCATTTAGGTGAGGGAAATTACAAAAACTTTTACGGCGAATTCCCTTATATGTTGAGAACCGCCGCGGGAATGAGTTCAACCGCAACGGAACTAGCTAACTATGTTGTATCACTACAACAAGGCGAGCTGGTTAAAGAGTTAGATATGCTATGGACGCCAGTTAAGCTGAACAACGGGCGTACAGAAGCCTTTAACACCAAAGAAAACGGCTATGCAATGGGCTGGCAAGTGATTCAGCGTAAATATCACCCAGCGATCAGCGCAAGCGGAGGAAACGCGACTACGGTGATCACCTACCCTGAAGACAAGGTTTCCGTGATTGTACTTACCAACCTGTTGGGTGGATTACCCATTGAGTTTGTTGATAATATTGCCGCTTACTATATTCCTAACTTTAACGGCGCTAATAAGAAAAAGTCCTACCAGCCAATGGCGTACTTAAAGCAGCTTACAGATAAACAAGGTTTTGCCGACTTCGCGACTACGTTTGCAAAAGCGCAGCAAGATACCGGTGTAATGTATGATTTAGAGATCTTGGTGGAGTGGGGCAATAAGCTTGTTGAAGATGGTCAAGTTAATAATGGTATCGAAATCTTTAAATTTGCACTGACACAAAATAACGAGCAGCCATATTACCACAACAGCATCGCGCAAGCGTATGAGTTAAATAAGCAGTATGCACAAGCACTTGAGCACTATCAGCAGTTACTTGCGATAAACCCAAACAGTCAGTTCGCAAAAAATAAAGTAGCGGTAGTGAAGGAGTATCTTTAACTCTCCATAAGACTGTGACGGCAGCCTAAGCAAATCGAAAGCCGCAAGTTCAATTACTTGCGGCTTTTTGGTATTTAACCTGAGGTTTGGATAAGAAATGAGCTAATTCATTGTTTTTAATATTACATTAAATTATTTCCTTATCTAGTGCAAAAACAGGCTGCTAGAAAGGCATAAATTATCCGAAGCTCTGGTTAATTACTATTGGCAATAAATCGCTGTCTATACTTAACGAAGTATTAGAAGCTGCGGTATACTACACAATCACCTATTTGAGCTATGTACTGCTATAGACATAACTAGTACAGGTCATTGATAGTAAACCTGATTGAGAAAGTCATACCATGAGCCAACAACCTACTCCACCCTTTGAGCTACAAACACCTAACCACTGTGTTGATGCCTTTCGCCGCTTTAGCGTTGCACCTATGCTGGATTGGACTGATCGACATTGCAGAACCTTTCACCGTAAGCTGACTAAACATGCGGTGCTTTATACTGAAATGATCACTACAGGTGCGATTATTTTTGGTAAAGGGGATTATTTGGCATTTGGTGCGCATGAGTTACCGGTGGCGTTGCAGTTGGGGGGCTCTGATCCTAAGGCGTTGGCAGAGTGCGCTAAGCGTGCTGAGCAATATGGCTACAGTGAGGTAAACCTAAATGTAGGTTGCCCGTCAGATCGCGTGCAAAATGGTCGCTTTGGGGCGTGTTTAATGGCTGAGCCTCAGCTCGTTGCTGATTGTGTGGCGGCGATGAAGGCAGAAGTGAATATTCCGGTAACGGTAAAAACGCGCATTGGTATTGATGAACAAGACTCTTATGAGTTTCTTACGGCGTTGATTGAAGCCTCGCAGGCGGTGGGCTGTGATGACTTTATCATTCATGCCCGTAAAGCATGGTTGCAAGGCTTAAGCCCGAAAGAAAACCGTGAGATCCCACCATTAGATTATCCTCGTGTTTATCAATTAAAGAAAGACTATCCAGATCTGCATATCAGTATTAATGGTGGTGTTAAAACTCTTGAGGAATGTCAGCATCATTTGGCTCACCTTGACGGCGTAATGGTTGGCCGTGAGGCTTATAGCAACCCGTTTATGTTGTCGCAGGTTGATGAGCTGCTATATGGCGAAGCTGCGTTTACGCAAACTCGCCATCAAGTCGTAAGAAGCATGTATGACTACTTTGAAAGTGAAATGTCGAATGGTGCAAACTTTTGGCATATTGCGCGTCACATGTTGGGTATTTTTCAAAATCAGCCCGGTGCGAGAGGTTTCCGTCGTCACTTATCAGAAAACGGTCACAAAAAAGAGGCTGGTATTGAAGTGATGGAAAAGGCGCTGTCTTTTGTACCTGAAGTGTAAAATATATTGCTCCAATCCTATGTGTGAAAAAGACGATTTTATCGTCTTTTTCACTATTTAATGTATCTCAATAAATCTATTTTTCTTTTCAAAAAACCTTAACTCAATGATTTAATTTTGTTTTTATTTTTGGCACGGCTCTTGGAATAGTCTAATTATATTATAAAAGGAGCCGAACAATGACCATCATCAACAGAATTGAAGACCTTATCAAAGCAGAACTTAACGCGTTACTAGACAAAGCGGAAGACCCACAAAAAATGGCAACTCAGTTAGTGCGTGATTTAGAAGAAGCGCTATCTGATTGTCGTGCAACGGCAGCTGAGCTTATTTGCCAACAAAAAGTAGCGCAGCGTCAAGCTGAGCAAGCAAACAAAGCTGCGACAACGTGGCAAAGCAAAGCCGAACATGCTCTTGAAAAAGGTCGTGAAGATCTTGCCCGCTCAGCCCTTGAGCAAAAGCAGCGAGAAACCGAAAAAGCACAAGAAGCACAGCAAAAAATTGATGATCTAACGCCTGCACTTGAAAAACTCAGCACAGATGCGGACAAGTTGCAAAGCAAAATTCAGCAATTAAAGGCAAAAGAAAAGGCCATGTTGCGCCGCTTGGAAGCTGGTAAGGCAAGGTTAACCATCAAACAAATGCTGAATAGTGACGATATGCACTCTGCAACGCGCAAGTTCGACGAGTTAGAACGCAAGGTGGCGCGCCTTGAAGCTGAAGTCGAATCCTATGACTTAGGGCAGCCTGATGTATGGCAGCGCTTTGAAGATGAGCAAAAGCAACAACAAATCGACGATGAATTAGCCCAACTGAAGCAAAAAATGGCGAGCTAGGCTCGCCTCCTACACCAACTGAGCAATCAAGCCGAAAGGGGATAAAGATGAAAAATAGATATCAATCAACACTGTCTCAAATGAATAGTTCAAAGAAAATTGGTGGCGTATGTGCGCAACTAGCACAACGTTTTGATATGCCAATTTGGTTAACGCGTTTACTAACGGTATTGCTGTTTTTTAAGTTTCCAATATTTGTAATGCTAGCGTATGGCGTCGCTTGGTTTGCAATGCCAAAAGCGCAATACGAAAACTAAGTAACGGCGACGAGGTGGGCACTATGAAAGTCGTGGCCGGTATATTATTAGCGCTGGTATTTTTATTGGCGCTATCTTGGGTGTCGCTGCCACTAATATGGTTAGACATCAGCGATCTGCAACTCGATATGGGATTTGACCTAGGTTGGTTTGGCTTTGAAATACTCACGTTGCTATTTGCAATTGTAGCGCTGGTGGTGCTAGGAGCACTCTTGAGCGCAGGTGTTTTAGGGTTGCTCCTTATTGTGTTCATTGGGCTAGTAATGACATTGCTATTTAATTCGCTGATAGTGCTATTTCCACTCATCTGTATTATTGCAATTGTGTGGTTAGTGGTAGACAAATCTGCTCAGGCAAAAGCTTGAGTAGTGGTTTTTGTTGGTGATAGGAGATAAAAAACACGCTAAATTGGGATCTGTGATATAGTTATTTGCAGTTATAAATCCAAGGAAAGCCAACATGAAATCAAGTGTAATCAAAACCTTAATTTTTGCTTTATCAACTTTTATCGGCTTTAACGCTTCAGCTCATCAAGGGCATGAGCATGGTGAACATCATCATGGTTCGGAGCAACTTTCTGTTCACAACGCAACCGTGCGTGCATTTTTACCGGCAGCACCTTCAACTGCAGGTTATCTCGTTATTGAAAATCCAACACAGCAAAATAAAGTGTTGGTTAAGGCTGCGCTCGAGGGTGTTAAGCGTGTTGAAATTCACGAGCATGTACATAAAGAAGACATGATGAAAATGCAACGCGTTGACGAGCTTGTTATTCCAGCGGGGAAATCAGTGACATTTCAGCCTGGTGGTTATCACTTAATGGTGTTTGAACCAATAGAAACATTAAAAGTCGGTGAGCAGCGTAAGCTTACGCTATATTTTGCTGATGGCGATAGGATCTTCACAATGGCTGAAGTCGTCGCACTTGCAGATATGTTTGGTGGCAAAGAAAAATCAAACGCAGGACATCACTCTCATCACTAAAAACAGTGAGGTATTAAATGGGAAATCATACGGGAAAAATCATCTCTGGCATTATCGCTGTCATACTTCTGGGTTATGTTATAGCCGTATATTGGAGTGTGGAACCAGAACAGTTTGACGTCGTCGCAGTTGCAAAAGCGGATGCGCAGAAAAATGGCAATACATTGGTCACTGGATATGTAACGACACATACCTTGATTAAAGTGACGGATACATTGCTGAATAAGCCGGGCGGTTATTTGTCGAATGACATGATGCCACCAAGCGTAATGATGGATAACATGCCTGCTTGGGAGTACGGTGTGCTTGAGATGACACGAGATCTTACGCTTTCGATGCGTAAAGATTTTAGTCGTTCACAATCTCAATCGACAGAGCACCCGAGTTTAAAGCTAGCTCAGCCACAGTTTAATATCAGTTCAACAGCGTGGATGTGGCCAAGTGCTGAGGGTGAGTATCAAAAAGGTAATGATTTACTACGTCAGTATTTGACTCAAATTTCTGATAATAGTAACCGCGATAGCCAGTTTTATGCGCGTGCTGATAACTTGAGAGCTTGGTTAAAAGAGGCCGAAAAGCGCATGGGCAGCTTAAGCCAAAGATTAAGTGCGAGCGTAGGGCAAGACAGATTAAATACCGATTTAGCTGGGGATTCGGCAGCTGATCAAGCAACCATGACGCCAAGCCATAATATGGTGAAAACCTCTTGGTGGCAGATTGATGATGTATTTTATGAAGCCAGAGGCGCCACATGGGCGTTACTGCACTATATGAAAGCGGTAGAGCATGACTTTAGACCTGTGCTTGAAAAGAAAAATGCACTTGTCAGCCTACAGCAGATCATCAGAGAGTTAGAGGCGACTCAAGAGACGGTGTGGAGCCCTATGGTGTTAAACGGCAGTGGCTTTGGCTTGGTAGCGAACCATTCTCTGGTTATGGCAAATTATATTTCGCGAGCCAATGCGGCTCTCATCGAACTTAGTGAACTTTTAGCGCAAGGATAACATCATGAAAAAACACTTTTTAGCAGCGGCATTATCTCTCGCTTGCTTAGCACCTGCTGCACACGCAGACACGGTACTCGGGCTTTATGTCGGTGCAGAAGGGTGGGATACCGAAACCGAAGGTAGCTTTGCTGAAAAAGGCAATATGCAAACCTTTAACTTTGACGATGAAACTTTTACGAGTTTCTATGCTGCACTTGAGCACCCAGTACCGTTAGTGCCAAATATCAAGTTACGCTATACCGAGCTTGAGCTAAATGGTCAAACGACGTTAACAGAGTCTTTTGACTTTGGCGGCCAAGTTTATACGGTAGGTACTGACGCGACAACAAACGCAGATCTAAACCACATCGACTACACATTGTATTACGAAGTGTTAGACAATGACTTGTTGACGTTAGACTTTGGTGTGAACTTTAAGCAGTTTGACGGTTCTATCATGGTAACTGGTACTGCAAATGGTCAAACACGCACAGAAGAAGTTGAATTCTCAGGCTTTGTTCCTCTCGGTTATTTGCGCGGTGAAGTGGGTTTACCACTTACAGGGCTAAGTGTTTTTGCCGAAGGCAGCATGCTTGCAATTGATGACAGCAAAATCCAAGATTATCAAATTGGTATCGCTTATGAGTTTATCGACAATATGGCTGTTGATGTTGCGGTAAAAGTGGGTTACCGCTCTATGGTACTTGAGCTAGATGATATCGATGATATCTACACAGACCTGGATGTCTCTGGTCCATTTGCAGGGATCCAACTACACTTCTAAGATAGTGTAGTTTACTCCTTTAGCGGCTTGGTACGAGTGATCGACCAAGCTGTTTTTGTTTGGTAAATAGAATAGTTTCTTTATCTCTCTTCCCACTCGAGAGAAAATTCGCTTTCAAAGGCCTTTTCTACAAGTTGTTTGTATTGTTTATTTATCGGGCTTTGAAGTAATTTTTTTAGCTCGTCTCCGGTTTGCGTCAGCTTGTAATAGCTTAGCACCAAGTCATTGGATTTGGCCGTTAAGGTCATTTTTTTACGTAAATACACCAGCTGCATTGACTGTCCTTTTTGTAGTGAAGCGGACTCAATTTCTTGCCGGTAAAGGATATTAATGTCCATCAGCGTAAGTATATTTGGGAAGTTCAGCCCTGCTTGGCTTAAATTGATGGATTCAGTGCTGCCTTTACGTAGCAAATCAAAAATAGACGGCTTTTTATAGTAGCCATGAAGAATAAGGTAGCTGTCTTCTTTTTCTAAGTAGCCGCACAGCGGAGCGCATCTTTGTAACGCAGTTGCTTCACGTTGGGTCATCATCTTTAGGGTTTGCAGACTTTTAATTGAAAAAGTGCCAGGCGTAATGCTTTCACCTACTAATATCTTTGCCCACAATTTTTGCATGGAGTGATTGGCAATGTCTTCTGCAAGGGTGATGAAGTGCTCCAACCAATCGGGGTCTGGGCGACCTCGGGCGGTAACCTCGGGGCACAATGTAAGCGCCATGCCCATAATGGCCTCAAGATTTTGCTGGCGCTGGATTTTGATTAGTTGTTGGCGCTTGAGGGCGCGTTTTAGTGTGCCATGTTGAGTTCGCACCGTGTATTGGTTGTCTTTATTCTTATCAGACTGATAACGGTCATTTTGAGTGACAAGTGGTGTGATCCGTTTCACCATAGGGTAGCCGAGCTTTTCTTCAATCGAAAGCGCTAAGGCTGATTTTACTTGTGCATTTTTGACTGCCATATCAAGCTCGTAGTTTATATCGTGTGTGCATATGATTTACCGCGGAGTTAGTGAGTTGCTGTAAATACTGCTGCATAAAAAGTGCGATGAAACTGCCAATAAAGGGCGTATTGGCTCTTCCTTCAATTGTGATGGTCAGTTGTTTATCGGCTTGAATGGTAAATAAATTAAGGCTAATTTTGGCTAAATGTTCATCGTCTAAATGTAATGACAGCTCTAAACTCTGTTCGTCGATTTTGGTGATGGTTATTTCTGCTTCTCCCCAAGGATGCACTAACACTGCTGAGGCTCCTACTCGCTGTCTTTTTGGCAGTATGCGAAAGTGGATGTCTTCAGTTGTTTGCCAATTAAATAATGTCGGCCAATGGGATAACACTAATGGGGAAAGTGTTGTGTTATTTGCAGAAATATCGGTGCTTTTTACCACTTTATAATGGTGTGGCATCGCTAAACCAGCAATCACGATAACAAGTGCTAAAATCATCAGCATTCTAATAGGAGTAGATAAACGTTTGATACAGAATCCTCTTTGGTAAAAAGTATGCTAAATCATCTCTTTTGTTCTATGCTCGACTATAATATTTCATGTATGTTAATCAAACAGAACTGTAATAGTAAAAATGTACCATATTTTGTAAGATGGTAAACACTGGAGTGAATCAGTGCCTATAATTAAAGAGTAGTGCGGATTTAAAGGGTAAAACATGGCACCTGAGCAAGAAGATTATTTGTTTGCAGAGCACGAAGAAGTTACTCAAGAAGAAGAAACGACAAGTGCTTTTTGGGATGTCTTAGTCGTTGATGATGATCCAGAGATCCATTCTGTTACTAAACTTGCGCTGTCTAATTTAGAGTTTTGGGGTAAAAAGCTCAGGTTTTTTCACGCCTATTCTGGCAAAGAAGCCATTGAGATTTTAAAAGAACAAAATAATATCAGCATCCTATTACTTGATGTGGTGATGGAAACCGATGACGCAGGTCTTAATGTCGTTCGTCGAGTGCGCGAAGAAATAAAAAATATGGCAGTACGTATTATTATGCGCACAGGACAACCGGGTTATGCACCGGAAGAAAAGGTCATTCGTGAGTTCGACATTAACGATTATAAAATGAAGACAGAGCTTACCCGCAGCAAACTGGTTACCTCGTTGCTTACCGCTATCCGTTCTTATCAACAAATTTGTGAGCTCGAAGCGCAAAGCCACGCACTAGAGCAGATCCTTTCAGCTTCTCGTGCCATACTCGGACATACCGATATGGGCTCCTTTGCAGCGGCAGTTGTCGCTCAATTGGCAAATATTTTAGATGCGTCAGGCGAAGGCTTAGTGAGTGGCTACCTAGATGATGATATGCATTTAAGGGTGTTTGGCGGTAGTGAGCAGTACCGTGAATTTTTTGGTCATGGTATAGAGCAGCTTGATAATGGTCGTGTCATCATGCAAGTGCAAAACTGTATTGATACCGAATCCCACCAATCTACCGCGCATGACATTACCTTCTTACTTGAAAGCAAAAACAAAAAGGCAGCCATTTATTTAGAGCTAGAGGGCGAGCCGTCGGAAGCGCAATTGAAGTTTGCTGAAATATTTCTGACTAACGTTGGTGTTGGTCTTGATAATATCAAGCTATTCAATGAGTTGCGTGAGGTTGCTTACAAGGATAATCTAACCAAACTTCCCAATCGCGCTAACTTTATTGAGAAAATAGAGTCTTACTTTAACCAGCAGCAATCTCTCGTTTTTATTCTTGTTGATATTGCCCAATTTTCTGACATCAATAACGGTTTAGGCCAAGAAGTTGGAAACTTGTTGTTATTAGGGGTTGCCGAGCGAATTAGTATTGAGTTTCCAGAGGCCCAGTTAATTTCACGTATTGGTGCAGATGTGTTTGGCTTTTTAATGCCTGAGTCGCAGTTTGATGAAGAGTCTTTTATTGATAACTTGTGTGTTCCTTACCATGTTGGGGAGCATTTGTTGACCATGCACTTTCATATTGGAGTGTGTCGTCAAGAAGACTTCCAACCGCAAGGTATAGAAACCTTAAAACTCGCGTATATTGCACTTAACCAAGCAAAGCAGTCGAGTATTCCACTAGATTGGTATACCCCAGACTTAGAAGAAAAAATGGCTTGGAAGCTGGGATTAATAAGACAGCTCAGGCAAGATTTTGAGATGAAAAAACTAGAGGTCTGGTATCAGCCTCAGTTTTCCATTGTTGATCGCAAGGTGATTGGCTGTGAGGCTTTATTACGTTGGCCTTCTGGAAATGGGAATTATATTTCCCCTGCGATTTTTGTTCCGCTTGCGGAAAATGCAGGGCTTATTGTCGAAATTGGCCAATGGGTATTAGAACAAGCCTGTCAGTTGCAGGCAACTTTGCAGCAACAGGGATTCGGTGAGCTTAGCATTGCTGTTAACGTCTCTGTGCCGCAGTTTAAGGTGCCAAACTATGCACAGCAGGTTAAGGACACTATCTTGTCATTTGATGTAGAGCCTAAACATATAGAGCTCGAAGTGACAGAAAGTGTAGTCATGGACGAAGTAAACTCGGTGATCAATACACTTCAAGAACTCCAGGAATTTGGTGTTGAGGTGGCCATTGATGACTTTGGTACTGGATTTTCTTCTTTGAGCTATTTGCAAAAACTACCTTTAGCACGGCTTAAAATCGACCGTGCTTTTGTCAAAGATATCCCTCATGATGACAGCGGTGCAATTGCCGATCTTGTCATTTCTTTAGGTCAGCATCTCGGCCTAAAAACAATTGCGGAAGGCGTTGAGACAGAAGAGCAAATGACGGTGTTACAAAAGCTCGGCTGTGATGAAGTACAGGGTTTTTTACTCGCAAAGCCTATGCCTGAAAAGGAGTTACTTGAGTTTTTAGATAATCAGAACAGTGTATAGTAGTGACCTAAGACAAGTATATTACTTGTCTTATACGTTGATGAAGCAACCTTTAAAAAGTGCAGTGATGATCTGTTATGAGGGTCGCTTTTGGAAAGTTTTTCGATTTTAGCCTAAGGGTGTAGAGTGAAATATGTGTTTGTGATATCTACAACACAGGAAGTTAGTGCAGAAGCTCAACTCAGTCTAAATCCAAAATAGGGCGAATATTGCACAAACAAATTGATGCTCACATGAAAAAACAACGGTATTTTGATTAAGACACTGTTACATGGTTCCCATAGGTTAGTTTCCGATTACAGCTGAAATTCTCATTTATAAAGATTACCAAAATAACTTGTACCTGAAATGTGTTTTTTGCTAACGTTGCATAGAGGTTGATTAAATTTTGATCTCTTTAAACACATAGAAGGATATTTAAGTGAAAAAAATTATAATATTACTATGTACTTTTTCTGGAAGTGCATTTGCAGTTGGAGTTCCAAGCGGCTGTAAATATGAAGAGAGTACAATACACGAGCTTAATTTACTTGAATTACCAGCTACTATCGAAGCTGGTTGGAACTTGTATCGAGCCCCAAGTTTTTACACGGTCGTAGAATTTCTGAGATCTTTACCCGGTATAAATTCAAGCTCTTCTGCAAAATTATCAGGCCCTACTTATCTTCTACGTAATCAGAGCTACAGATTTAAAACAGATCTAGAGGTAGGTAATCCAAATGACATGCTTCGAGATGTCGCCTACTACAACTCTGAAAGGGGTCGTTTAGGTAATGACCGAAGTAATTGGGACTCAAATTCATACTTTAATCTGGCGTTTAATTCTACATATGGTGCAGGCTTAGTCTGGTCAACAGTGAGTGATGAGTGCTCTGCTAAAGGTGTAATTGTTCAAGATATGCCCAAAATGGAAGCCGTTAAAAATCCGTATGGTGATAAATACGAAGTAAAAATTGATTTTGAATTAGATCAATTCTCTGAAGCTGCTTTGGATCCTAGTGTACCTGTAATTGTTGGTGTTACGACAAAAAGTGATTATTTTAGCGGAGGCACTAAGCGCGTAACCAAAGCAATTTACAATGCGGAGAATCAACTTACTGGAAGTGCTGTGGTAAGAATGAGATTTTCGATGGGTGGTGGACCGTATTATGTGGAAGCATTTATGAATGATGGCAATTATGGTCAGACTAAAAAGCTAGGGATGGTTATGGTACCTGGAGAGCCAACTCGTCCACCTAGCTGCCCGACATGTAATAAAAACTGAGTGAAATGACATCTAAATAATAGTAAATGGCTAGCAATTAGCCATTTACTATTTAAAGTGCTTACATTCTAAATGTAAATCCTGCAAAGATGTAACGACCTAGGATATCGTGGAACCCCGGATAGGTGTTACCATTAGAGAAGGTTGTAGGGCCATCAGGAACGAGCGGTGGCGTGTTGTCAAACACGTTATTGATACCGGCTCTGAATGAGAGGTTTTCAGTTGCGTTCCATGTTGCAGCAATATCAACATAATCTCTTGCACTCAATGGTACTAGTATTGGTGATTTTGATGGGTCAGCCAATTCCGCAGCTGTAGGACGATAGAACTCTTCCACTTCACTCACGTAACGATAGGTCGCTGTAATATTCACATCCCATGGAGTTACCCAAGTTGTTTTAAAGTTATAACGCATATCGGGAACTGGGCTTTCGCATACATTTTTATCCCATTTCCCGGCACACTTATCAACAATCCCACCTGGTGCGTTTTGTGTATCAAACTTCTCCATCCATGTACCAATTAGAGAGAATCTTAAAAGACCCATATCCTCAGGTAACGTGTAACGGTATGATGCATCAAAATCAATACCTGAAGTCTCTACACTACCAATGTTGGTATCTGTAGCGGTTACGGCATCTTCTCCTAACCAAAGCGAACCGGTTTTTTCACCACGGTTTATTAGGCCACAGAGCTCTTCGTTATTGTCTATCGCACATTGCTCTACGATATACTGTACTGGGAAAGGTTGAATGGCGTCGTTAACGGTAATATCAAAGTAATCTACAGCGATATCTAAGCCTTCAACAAACTCAGGAGAGTAAAGAATACCAAATGAATAGGTATCAGACTTCTCAGGCTTGAGGTCTGGGTTTCCTGCTTCAATCGCATTGTATTGCCCCGCTGGATTTGAAGAAACAGAACCATATTGGTCTGCTGTAACACCGGTTCTCATACATTGCTCAAGTGTATAAGCTGGATTAGCTCCCGCACAAGGGTCGTCCCAGTTTACTAGGGCAAGTGAAGACGGTCTCGCCAAGTCTTGAATGTTACCGGCACGCACTGCTCGTTGATAGCTTGTACGTAAACCTAAACTATCGTTAATGCGTATATCAAACGCTGCTTTGTAGGTATCTGTTTGTTTATCTGTTGAGTAATCAGAATAGCGATAAGCGAGTTCTAATGTAATGTAATCCGCAAATGAGCTATCTTCAATTAATGGAATATTTAGCTCAGTAAAGAATTCATTTACATCAAACTGGTCTGAAACGGGTTTTCTTGGTCCACCTTGACCTGCGCCATCGTTAGAAATGAAGTTAATGTCCGGATTAAAATCAATAGCTTCTTTGCGGTGTTCCAGACCCAATACAATACCGACGCCTGTTGAAGTACCAGGCACGACTATGCCATATTCAGTTAAGTCCCCAGTGACGAAACCACTGATTTGTTTTGAACGTGTATCACCGCGAGCAAAGAGTGGAATGGTAAGATAATCAATTTGCTCTTGGGTAATATTTGCTGGGTCGAATATATTCCAAGGGATACAGTCGGGATCGCTACCATCAATAACTGACTCACAGACAATCTTGCCATTGTCATCAGTGGTTGCTTTTAAGGCTCTAACAATTTTACGTTTTGATAGGTCGTTTTGGTAGGTTTGTTCATAAGACACATTTCCGTAGTTAAAGAATGCATCATAAGTCCAGTTATCATCAATTTCGCCTCTCATACCTAATACAAAACGGGTAGAGGTGTGTCGTAAATCATCTTGGCGAGGGCCTCCTTCTACGTTTCGTTTTGCGATAAATGCGCCAGATACAACACCATCGACCGCAGGCCCATTGGCACCGCAAAGGACTTCTCGTTGTTTTGCTGAAAGAAGCGGGTTATCACATTTAATATCGACTTCATTGAAGAAAGAACCAGATGGCGCAATTTGTGCCACGGTACGGTTATCCATGTAGTTCAATTCAGCATAAAAGGTATGTTGATCGGTAAAATTGTAATGGCCAAGCAAACCAAATGTTTTACGCTTGTCCGGACGCTGGAAGTAATTAAGTGGGCCAAAGTTATAGACACTATTACCCGTTGGTACTAGATCATCTCCTGCGACTTTAAAGTCATAGCTAGCTTGGTCTGTGATCCTACCGTCAGGTATTGTGCCAGAGCCTCGACATATTCTTTGCCCTGGAGCTGAACTCGTTCTGCTACGATTGATATTCATTGAGCAGGCACTAAAATCACGGGAGTCCTGACGGATTTCATCAATTTCACGCCAAGTGAGGTAACCTGTAATATTGCCTTTATCGTTAGCTGAGTTGATACCAAAAATCATAGATATATCATGAGTATCACCGTCAGTAACTGAGGAATCAGGAATGTCGAAGCCTGAGGCAGTTAGTGCTCGTTGCATGTCTTTATGGTCATTTTTATGGTTGTAAACGCTTCCTTGATAGTCGACTTCAAAGCCTTCAAAGTCGTCTTTCATAATAAAGTTTACAACACCAGCAACAGCATCAGAGCCGTATGTTGCAGATGAACCACCGGTTAGCACATCTACGCGCTCAACCAAAGAGGCTGGGATTTGGTTTACGTCGGCACCAACACCCTCAATTCCAGCTGGTGAGCCTGAGGGTAATCGGCGGCCGTTGACTAAAACTAGTGTTCTAGAAGGGCCTAAATTTCGAAGGTCAACGGTTGCTGTACCAGTAGCACCGTTTGCTGTACCTGAAGTCTGATCTGCGAATACCGCAGGCATGTTGTTCAATAGGTCTTCAACTCGGGTAATGCCCGCGATTTCTATATCTTCAGCGGTTACACTCGTCACAGGACTCGCGCCAGTCATTGCTGCTCGCTTGATTCGTGTACCGGTTACTTCAATTCGTTCGACAGTATTCGCTGTTGTGGTGCCTGACTGTTCAGCATAAGCGATGCCAGATACACCCACTGTTAGCGTTGAACAGGCAAGTAAAGACAGCCTAATGTTCGCTGATAGGTTTGAAAGTTTCATCTTATTTCCTTATGTATTTTGTTAGCAGAATAGGAAAATTTCCCTGCAGCATAGAACTTACATTGCATTTACATAAACTTCAACACTTAGACTGTAAAGTAGCCAGGAGGAGCCGTGGGGTAGGTTTTTATAGCAAAATTATAAAGATATAAGTTGAAATAACCTATTTTTGAGAAATAAAAAGGGTACCTCAAAGGTACCCAGAATAATTACTATTCAGCAATGAATGCCTCGCCTGATTTGATCCACGCTGCTGGTGGCAACCCTTTCAGGTGGTAATCAAAGTACTCTTTCATGCGAATTGAATAGTCCAACTGATTAGGCAGCTTTTTCAGATGGTGAGGTTCACCTTCGTATTGTAAGAAAATGGCATCTTTATCATGTCTTCTTAGGGCTAAGTAGTATTGGATACCTTCTTGCCAAGGAACCGCCCCATCTTTATCACCAAACATGATCAAAATAGGTGTATTTACCTTATCCGCGTAAAATACCGGAGAGTTCTCTATGTATAATTCAGGCGCCTCCGTTAACGGTTTACCGATACGGCTTTGGCCTGTTTCGTACTGGAACTGTCTTGCAAGACCTGATTCTAAACGGATCCCACTGAAAGCAGAGGTCATATTGGATACTGGTGCGCCAGAGACAACCGCTTTAAACATATCCGTCTGTGTGATCATAAATGCACTTTGGTAACCAGCCCAAGAGTGGCCCTGCAAGCCAATTTTATCTGGATCAGCAACACCTCTATCAATAAGCGCTTGCGCTGCATTGAGCATTGTTTGTGTTGCGGAGCGCCCAGGGTGACCAATTTCAAAACGAATATCAGGCAAGAATATCGCATAACCATTTGAGGTATACATTGGCAGGTTTGGTCTGTGGTTTAGCACCATTTTCGGGAAGTCATACATGCGCTGGCTCATATAGCGGTAGAAGTAAATCACCACAGGCACTTTATCACCAGCTTTATAATCAGCAGGTTTGATTAACACGCCTTGAAGATCTTCGCCATCGTAGCCTTTGTACTTCACAAGTTCAGGTTTTTGGCCCCAAGCAAATGTCTGCTGCTGTGGATTTAAATCTGTGAGCTTTGTCGGGTTATTAAAGCTACTATCTGAGACCCAATAATCAGGAAATTCTTGATAAGACTGTCTTGTGAAAATATAAGTGTCCGCCTCTTTGGCTTTTCTCACTACACTATATTTAGCTTCGCCAGACAAAACAGTTTGCAACTTGTTATCTTGTAGGGAAAGCGTTGCAATATGCGTTTGTTTATTTTCGAGGTTGTGCGCACTTAACAGTAAGGTATCGTCTGGGTTAAAGCTTAGTTTGTCCTTATCTTTATACTCAATTCGGTATTGTGTTTGGGTCTTATAGCCGTCGGTTAGCCGAGTTGCTTTTGCTGTTTTGGTATCAAATGCCCAAATATCATATTTACTGTAGACGTAGAGCGTCGAGCCATCGAGCTGCCAACCAGCAAATCCAAACCCTTTATTTGGTTCTGGCTTATCATGTTTATCATCCGCGAATAGTGCGTTTTTAACCGCTTTGCTTACTGGGGTAAGCTGTTGAGTGTATAGCGACTTCAACCAGACTTGTTCACCGTCGAAATAGGCAGCATGTTTACCGTCAGGCGCGACAGTAGGGCGGTTTGAACTTTCTTTAACGATGAGTTGTTTATCACCATTATCGATATCAACGCTGTAGTAGTCGCGATAAAACCCTTTGTACATGATTTGCTTTAGATATGGTGTATCGTCACTACCCAGCACAAAGTTTGCGTTTGTGTGAAGTGAAATAGAAGGCACCTGAAGGTTTTCAAGCTGTACTACACGCTCGCCATTTACGTGGTAAACCGCTTGATAATGTTGATCTCGGCGGCTTTCGTTCCATGTTTTTATTTCTCTAGTTTTGATTTCAGGATCGGCATTGTGCCAAACCTTTAAGCCTTTTTGTTGGCGAATGGTATCGTAATCAAAAAGCGAGCTTTCATCTGTGTATTTGAGTACTTTGGTTTTTTCTTCAAGCTGTGGACGATTTTCAAAAAACAGTCGTGAGCCGTCTTCAGACCATTTGATTGATGCTGTTTTGCCTGAAAACCAACCGCTTGGGTTGTGGATGTCGGTAATTTTATTGCTTGTTGGAGACCATAATTTGAGCTGGTAGTTGCGACGGCGTTTGTCATCGTTGACATAATTACCCAAATAAAAAGCGACTTGTTGTGAGTTAGGTTGCCAAGCAATGTCTCCCAAAGTGACACCAGGCTCATCAATAAGACTCGTGATTTGATTGCTTGCTAAGTCAATAACAGCAACACGGTTTTTACTGCCGTCCTCACTGCGCTGATTGACCAGTATTGCGTTACTATTTGGTGCAACTTTGTATGCTGCGATATTGTCATAGCGAGTACTTTTATTGTGAGAAAGGTTCAGCACTACAAGCGTTAAGGCGTCATCACCCTTATCTGCACTGATTTTGAGTTCATCAGTTTGCTCGTCTGTATTCGCTTTTGCGTCTGACTTTTTGTCGCCTTTTTTTGCATCCTCACGATACACCAACCACAGGCCATCATCTGAAAGTTGATAATCTTTAACTGAGCTAAAAGTTTGTTGTGCTTTGGTTGTGGTGTTCACCAACACTAAGTTGTTCTTTAGCGTTTTTTTCTTCTTTTTATCTGCAGTTTCTTTTTCAAGTAGGGTAGGGCGTTGGGTAAAACCAACCCATTGAGCGCCTTTATTGATAACTGGATTTGTACCACGGGGAACTGATGCAATCAGTGCTTTATTGTCGAGAGAATACACTTGGCCTTCGCTGTCACCACGGTAAGGCTTTGCACTTAGGCCGAGGAATGTACCTTGTTCGGAGATTACTGTACCTTGTGGGTAACGAAAATCAAAAACGTCTTTAAATTCAAGGCTGGGTTTAGCTGCTAAGCTGCTTACACTAAAAAGTGCCGCACTTAGAAGAGAGAGTTTTAGAGTCATATCTAGAGCATTTTAGTCTTTATTTATTGTGTTTTTATCACTTTTAACAGTGAAACTAAAATGCTCTGCGGTGTGCGGATGTATTTAAGCGGCTAGCCGCAGGTGTTTAAAGCCAGATTTTCTCAAGCTCAACCCACTGTTTATCGAATTGCGCGGTTGGTTTTGCTTTAAAGTCACTTCTTACAAACTGGTTCATCTTACCTTCAACAAAAGCTAAGAATAAGTTAGCCAGTACACTTTCTTCACTCGTGAATGCCTTACCTTCTCGCAGCTTGCGCTCTCTTAAAACTTGTTTGAATTGTGTCTCAAGCTTTTCAAATAAGCTTTGAACTCGTTCACGTAAACGTTCTTGCTCACCTTGTAGTGCATCTCCCGTTAAGATACGTGTGATGCCAGGATTTTTCTCTGCAAAGGCTAGGAGTAGAGTAAGAATGTTGTAGATCCGGTTACGAGTTTCTTTTTCGTTTTCTAGAATTAAATTAATGCGTGACAGCAACGTATCTTCGATGAACTCAATAAGCCCCTCAAACATTCTCGCTTTACTTGGAAAGTGACGATAAAGCGCAGCTTCTGAAACCCCGACTTCAGCAGCGAGTTTAGCTGTGGTGATACGTTGTCCTGGGCTGGTTTCCAACATTTGTGCGAGTGATTGAAGAATTTGCTCTTTGCGATTACTACGTTTTGTCGCTGGCATGAAATTTCCCTTATTTTTCTAATTGTTATATTATTTTTGTCGGGTTTATTAAGCACAGAGAGTGATGCGCAGAAGTGCAAACCCCGACTTGTTTACACATTATCGGGGTATCATGTTAATGTTTTATTCAGTTTCTTTCCAGTCTTTTACATGAAGGTTATTTTATCTTTTCGGCAATAGCTTGCATGACAGTAAGTGCTAACTCTTTTTTGCTAGAGTGAGGGAGTTCAAGTCGGTCTTTTTTCCAATATAGGGTCAATGTGTTGTTATCAGAATTAAAACCACCTGTGCTATCCGACACATCATTCGCACAGATCATATCCAACCCTTTATTGACCAATTTTCCTTGCGCATATTCGGCGACATTCTGCGTCTCAGCGGCAAAGCCAACGGTATAAGGACGAGACTGTTTTAGTGCTGCGACAGTGGCGATAATATCGGGGTTTTTGACCAGTGTAAGTGTGATTTCATCGCCTTGCTTTTTAATCTTTTGCTCGGCAACGGTGGCTGCACGGTAATCAGCGACCGCCGCGCAGCCGATAAAAATATCCGATTGTACGGCATATTCGAGTGCAGCTTGTTGCATCTGCTCAGCACTTTCTACATCAAGTCGATTAATTCCAGTGGGGGTATTCAGTGAAACTGGGCCTGCGATCAGATTTACGCTTGCACCCAAAGCCTTTGCCGCCTCAGCAAGGCTAAAGCCCATTTTTCCTGAACTGTGGTTAGTAATAAAACGCACCGGATCTAATGCTTCGCGCGTCGGTCCTGCGGTGATAGTTACCGTTTTTCCTGCTAATACTTGCTCAGTAGGGCGAAGTGCAGCTAAACACAGTTGCACCAACTCATGGGGTTCAAGCATGCGTCCTGCGCCTACATCTCCGCAGGCTTGCTCGCCTTTACCGGGTCCCCAGATTTGGACATGGCGTGAAGCAAGGGTATTGAGGTTTGCTTGAGTCGATAGATGTGCATACATCTGTTGATTCATTGCCGGCGCTACGGCAACAGGCGCGGGCGTTGCGAGCAGTAATGTGGTCAGTAAATCATCCGCAATACCCGCCGCCATTTTGGCGAGGATATTCGAGGTCGCTGGAGCAACCAGCACTAGGTCTGCCCATTTTGCAAATTCGATATGGCCCATTGATGCTTCTGCTTGTGGGTCAAGCAAAGAGTCAGAAACGATTTCACCAGAGACCGCCTGCATTGTCAGTGGCGTGATAAAGTGCTTAGCAGACTCCGTCATCACCACTTTGACATCTATTTGCTGTTCTTTTAGGCGGCGAACGAGTTCTGCGCATTTGTAAGCAGCGATACCACCGCTGATCCCAAGTAAGAGGCGTTTATTTCTTTGCATGTTTGTTTTATACGATCACAGTATCAATAAACTAAAGATATCACAGTCTGTGTTTGCTTTTGAATAATCGTGATCACCCGCTAAGCTTAATTTAGTCAAGGAGACATACAAATATAAGGAATAGTAGGATGCAAATATCAGCCTTACCCAAATCCGCACGACCAAGGGAAAAGTTAATAGAGCAAGGCCCTGAGGCATTATCAAATGCCGAGTTATTGGCTATCTTTTTACGCACTGGGATCAAAGGATTAAATGCCATAGAGCTTGCCGAATCCCTGTTACAAGAACAGCAAACGTTACAGCGTTTATTCAATGCCTCATTAGAAGAGTTTTCAGCGTTAAAAGGCTTAGGCGTTGCCAAATACACCCAGTTACAGGCCGTTTTGGAGTTAAGCCGGCGTTATCTAAAAGAAGAGTGCTTAAGAGAAACGGTATTTCAAAACCCGACAGCGGTACGTGACTATTTGAGTGCTCAACTACGGGGGCTTGGGCATGAAGTGTTTATGGTGCTGTATCTAGACAACCAAAATCGCCTGATAAAAGATGAAGTGTTGTTTCACGGTACAATTAACGCGGCCTCGGTTTATCCAAGAGAAGTAGTAAAGGCGGCACTAAAATACCACTGTGCAGCCGTGATTTTTGCCCATAACCACCCATCGGGCGTAGCAGAGCCCAGCGAAGCGGATAAACTCATCACGAAAAAATTGCAGCAAGGCTTGGCACTGGTCGATATTAATGTACTTGACCATTTAATCGTCGCCGGAAGTCATTGTATTTCGTTTGCCGAACGAGGACTGATTTAAGCTGAGTTGCTGTTTTATCAGGTGGGTTTCGCTTTCTCAAGTTGTCCTTTTGAATTGAGCAAAATGGAATAGAGCTTGATCACTCAGCTTTTACTCGAAGTGTGAGGTAGCTGGTGGAGTGTTGCAGCCCAAATATACGTATAAGCACGAAAATTAAACAGTGAAAATTACGATGTAGAAAGGGCCAAAAAAGAAATTTGCTCGTTAAATCAGCATATTTGTATAAATTTTATAAATTAGTTCAATTTAAATGCAGTTTTTACTTTCCTAGTGGGCTTCGGATCATTATAATTGGCCGCTATCAAATTTACCCATGAGCTGATTTCAGTAGGATCAGATCCTTGATCTCTGCCTGTAGATACTGTATAAAGAGCGCCCTTTGATTTTACCTAGGGCACGCAGTTAAAAGGCCTTTAAGGGAAAATTAAGCTCGAGCGAAGTTATTGGAGATACATAGACATGTCTAAAGTCTGTCAAGTTACAGGTAAGCGCCCAGTGGTTGGTAACCACCGTTCGCACGCGCGCAACGCTACTAAGCGTCGCTTCCTACCTAACCTACAAACACACCGTTTTTGGGTTGAAAGCGAAAAGCGTTTCGTTTCTCTACGCACTACTACTAAAGGTATGCGTATTATCGATAAAAAAGGCATCGACGCGGTATTAGTAGATATCCGTGCTCGCGGCGAAAAAATTTAAGGAGCTTAAATCATGCGTGATAAGATCCGTTTAGTTTCAACTGCTGGTACTGGTTATTTCTACACTACCGACAAGAACAAGCGTAACATGCCTGAAAAAATGGAGATCAAAAAGTTCGACCCTAAGGTTCGTAAACATGTGATCTTCAAAGAAGCGAAAATCAAGTAATTCGTTTCAAGAATCAATAAAAACCCAGCCTCGGCTGGGTTTTTTGTGTTTGTGCTTTAATTTTTTACGGCTAATTGCCAAAGCTCTCCACTTGGTTGCTTCAGCTCACTGAAAACCACATCGCCGTTTTGCAATATATCAAACTGCCCAATAAATCGTTGTGGCGGGGTGAAATACAACTTTTCTTGTTTAGTCTTCAGGTCAAATCGCCAAATACTTTTGTCTTTTTCATAGTAAAGCGCATTATCTCTGAGCCGCCAATTCAGCCAATTTCTCACCGGTACATCCGTCACAACTACAGACTCTTGCCCGTCTTCCAGTTGCCAAATTCCGGGCTGTGTAAACTTGGTAAAATACAACACATTATTAAGCTTGTAGCCGCTGTAGCCACCTTGTGTTGTAAGTTGCTGATGTTGGTTTGTTATTAGATTTAGAGACCATAACTGCCAACTACCAGAGCGTTCACTGCTGTAAATGATTTCATGGTCATCTTGGCTGTAATTGGCAACGTAAGGCTTAAGCTCAGTACCTATAAGTTGCATTGTTTTTTGACTGTTGATAGCAAACTGGTAAATGGCGTCTTGATATTCAAAAAGTATTTTAGAAGCGTCATTGTTGAGTTGATAACGTTGAAAGTTAAAAATGTGAGGCAAGTGAACTTGAGTGTGTTGTTGTGTTTCAGTGTTGATAGACCATAAAGCGGAATGCGCGCCGTGATCCGAAATATACCAAACTTGCGGCATTTGATTTGCGCGAGGTAAGCGATTCAACGCCTGATTATCAACAAGTGGTGAAAAGGTTTGCTCCGATACGTCGAAAAGGTGAATTAGGCTAGTTAACTTATATTGATTAAAGAGCAGGGTCTCATTGTTATCTTGTAATACTAGGCTTTCGATTGGTGCTGTGAGCTTGTGAAGCAGTTTTACTTTGCTCGATTTTATATCAGCGCGATAAATGCTACTGCCTGCGCTAAAGTAAATAGATTGACCGCTAGCAGACCAAGTCAGTGCCGTGAGATTATAAGGTAACTTAACGGTGCTCTTAACTGACATGCTTGGGTAATCGTACACCGTCAGTTCGTGCTTATCTTCTCCAAGATAGCGCGCGGCGGCGAGTTGGTCTTTAGTTGTGGATAAGCTAAATAGATGGTCGCCCCTGAGGTTTCCTGAGATTGGAGGAAGCGTTAACTGGATATGCTGCTTTGTATTCAAGTCGAAACGGTAAAGGCCGTATCCACTATGTATATTTGTGCGTTTTCGATAAATGATTTCGTGCGGATTTGCGCCCCATATTAGTTTAATGCTTTCGATAGGGTGGCAAGAGAATAGCGTAGTGTGCCGTGCCTGCGCGATATCAAACTGTTTTACGGTACAGCCATTATCATCGTCAATATAGGCGATGTGCTTGGCGTCTGAGCTTAAGGCTTGTGTGCTGATGTTGCCAGAAAACAGCTTTCTATTTTGCTTGCTGTGATTGAGCCATAACTCCGATTGCTGAGTGCCGGTAGGATGCAGGTAGCTAAAGCTTTTATATTGAGGCGCGCTACTTAACTGTAGCTCGATACCGCTCTGGCTCGTTAATTTTTGTGGTAGGAGTGGTTCGTTATTTTGCGCTGGCTGCATGAACTGATAGACAATAAACGCACATACGCTGGTAATAAGTAGAGAAACACCCAAAAGTGGCGCGATCCGGGAGCTGGTCTTATTTATTGTAGCCGGAGTATGACTTGTGGCCGCGGGAATAAGTCGATATCCAAGAGTAGGGATAGTCTCTATATACTCAGTTTTACCATCTAATTTATTCATATACTGGCGCAATGTCGACACGGCTTTATTGATTGCACTCTCTGTGACTACGCGACTTTGCCACACTTCTGCAATGAGTTTATCGCGCGAAACAACATTACCATTTGCTGCAATTAAGGTTTGTAGCAATAAGTATGGCTTAGGCTCAAGTCTGATGGAGTCTGTGCTACTCGTCAGCGTTCGATTAACCGTATCAAACCGAATGGCTGCAATCTCATAGCGCATTTATTATCCCTTTGATTGTATTATTTATATTTATTGGTAAGGAATTCCTCACAACGATTTCATGTGAATTCGTCGCGCTCTTTTTCAAAGTATTTAGAGTACATGAAAACAATAAAATAGGAATGGCCAACATGACAAGTCGAATGTTTTTAAAACAGGCGTTAGGTTTAACACTCGCAGCTTTAGTCGCGGGCTGTGGCAGCAGTAGCGACAGCAAAAAGGCGTTAAGCAATGACGATGGAGTGTTAAAGCCCGTAAATGGTCTGGAGGTTCATCAACTCAATGAGCGTTACTATTATATGAAGCCGATTGAAAAGCCACATAAAGCGTACAAGCTGATGTTAGCCTTTCATGGTTCTGGAGGCACTGCTTACGGTATGGCAGGTTTAACCAAGCTACATGAGCAAAGCGATGATTATATTGTTGTTTATCCCAAATCAAAAAACGAAGAGTGGAATGAAGGCTGTGGTTGTAACAAGGCACATCGTTTAGGTGTAGATGACTTAGGCTTTGTTGATCAGATGATTGCAGAAATAAAAGCCAAATATGATGTCATTGACGGTGAAATTTATGCGACCGGCTTTTCTCAAGGCGGGTTATTTGTACAAAACTTATTATGTAACCGCTCGGAGACGTTTAATGCGATAGTAACGGTTGCAGCACCTATGTCCTACCAATTAGGTGATAGCTGTAACTTTTCGACACCTACAAACTACCGAATTATGCACGGTAAAGCAGACTCAGTATTGCCCTATAATGGCAAAAGTCACGCAAATTTTGGGCTACTCTCGTCACCTCAAGCGATTAAAATTATTGCTAATCTAAACTATGAGGCTGCTTTATCTGTTGATGAAGAAATAGCGGAAGGCGTGACGTTAACTCACTATCCTAATCGCAATATTCAAACGCAGCTCATTAGTGTAGACGGTGCTCGTCATAGTTGGAATTTACCACCTGTTCAAACCACCGAATCGATAATGGCATTTTTTGAGTCGACAAGCCGTTATGTGCTGCCCCAAGGTTCTGATCTTATCGCAGTAAACAACGATTATTACCATGTTCGGCAATTAAAGCAGCATGCAGATAAGCCAACCGTGGTCATGCTCTCGGGTGCGAATATGCATTTTCATAGTGATAGTGCTTGGTTCGCGTTACTACAGCCTTACTTGGCAGAGAGTTTTAATGTTTACGTCATTGATAGGCTAGGGCAGGGATTAAGTAGTGTTGATGACGCGCCTTCCATGAATAAATTTGCACACGACCTCCCTGTACTATTTGAAAAGCTCAATCTCAGTGATGTGCATTTGTTGAGTTACGCAAATAGTAATTCAGTGCCGCTAATTGCGATGCAAAAATCACAGGAGTTTCAACAAAAGATAGCAAGCATGTTGTGGTTAGACCCAGATATTTTACTGCCACATTCTATTGCTCAGTATCAAGGTTACCCAGTTGATGTTTATCGTCAATACGGACAAGACTTGGTTGATCATGTTGCTGCAGGTAATTGGCAAGAAAAAATGGATGGAAAAATAGCTGAAGAACAGACGCATATTGAAACACTGCTTGAAGGAAGCGAGTTTGCAGACTACATGGATTGGCAATATTTCAATCACATAATGCAAACCCGCCACAGTGTCGCAGCTCAACTTACTCGAGTACACGAAATGATGAACTACCATGATGACTTGGAGTTAGTAAGAAACTGGCAGCCAGACAGCAGCATTCCAATTTCAGTGATAGACAGTGAGTTTGAAAAACTAGATATTGCAAATGCAGACTCTGAAGAAGCGAAAGCCAATCTAATAAAATGGGAGGCTGAGGGGACAAAATGGTCGCAAGAAGTTGCAGGAACCAGCGGTGGGCAGTATTTACCAATATCATCAACTGAGCATCTGATCCCATTTACCCATCCTGAGCTTATCAAACAGGCATTGACTGAGCTTGCGAGCCAATGACACCAATCCAGTTTGCTAGATGAGCGCTTGAAGCGTTGAATTAACATATAAAAAACGCGAGCTTGTTTGAGGCTCGCGTTTTTTATTTAAAATATTATTTGATAATTAAATCAGTCTGTTACCTCATAGTAACAAACTCCTCGGAGCCGGTTGGGTGTATCGCGACTACCGAGTCAAAGTCTGCTTTGGTTGCGCCCATCTTCATTGCAACGGCGAAACCTTGGATCATCTCATCTACGGCAAAGCCGATGCCGTGTAGGCCTACTACGGTTTCTTCCGGGCCTGCGCATACAAGTTTCATACGACACGGTTGGCGGTGCTGAGTGACCGCGGTGTACATTGCAGCAAAGGTAGAGGTATAGACCTTGATGTTGTCTTTACCGTACTTTTCTTCCGCTTCTGGCTCTGTTAGACCAATGGTGCCAATCGGTGGGTGGCTAAAGACGACGGTAGGGACTAGATCGTAATCCATTTTTGCGTTTGGCAATTCCGGATTGAATAAGCGCTCGGCTAGCATTCTACCTGCTTTTACGGCTACTGGAGTAAGCTCTATACCACCATCCATAATATCACCGAGCGCGTAGATACCTTTGGCTGAGGTGTTTTGCCATTCATCGACTTTAATATGGCCGCTAGGTGTGGTTTCTACGTTAGTGGCCGCGAGGTTGATAAGATCTGTCATTGGTTCACGACCAATTGCCCAGATCAGTTTGTCTACGGTGTAAGACTCACCATTCTCAAGATGTAAGGTGACTGAGCCATCCTCTTCTTTGGTCACTGACTGTGGCACTGCGTGAGTGTGCAGCGTTGGACCTTCTTTTTCCATTACCTCAGTTAAGGTTTCAACCAAGATAGGATCAAAGTTACGAAGAGGGGCGTGCTTACGAACAAATAGATGGGTTTCTGTGCCCAAGCTGTGCAATACGCCCGCAAGCTCTACCGCGATATAACCCGCGCCCACAACCGCTACGCGGCGAGGTTGCTCTTTAAGCTCAAAGAAACCGTTTGAATCGATACCGTGCTCAGCGCCTGGAATATTAGGGATCGTTGGGCGGCCACCTACGGTAATATTGATATGATCGGCAGTGTAGTGCTCACCATTGACTTCAATGGTGTTGTTATCAACAAACTTAGCAAAGCCATTGATCACGGTGACGCCATTTTTCGCTAGGTAGCCGTTGTAACCTTGGTGAATACGGCCAATGTAGGCTTCGCGGCTCTCAACGAGTTTACCCCAATCGAAGTTCTTTAGTTCAACATCAAAACCATAATCTGGTGCGTATAGTTTAATGGCTTCAGCAACTTGAGCACCGTGCCACATCGCTTTTTTTGGAACGCAGCCCACGTTTACACAAGTACCGCCTAAGTGCTTTGCTTCTATTAATGCCACCTTGGCACCTCGCATCGCAGCTCGGTTTGCAGATGCGATCCCGCCGCTACCACCACCGATTGCGATATAGTCAAAATGTTGAGCCATAAAAATTCCTCGCCAATTATTTGTTTTGCTTAAACCCTACTACTTTAAATAGCACAAGTGCACAACCGAAGATCGATATTAAGCAAAAATCTGTTCAGATACTTGTAAATGCGGTCATTCACCCTTATTTCAACCTCAATATTAGATTAGAAAATAAAGAGCGTGCCCATGAGTAACCCATTAATCGGGCTAGAAGGATTGCCTCCTTTTTCGAAAATTAAGCCTGAACATATTGTTGAAGCATTAAAATCTGCCATTGCGCACTGTCGTGAAACTATCGACACTGTTTTAGCACAACCAAGCTATACGTGGGACAGTTTTGTACTGCCTTTAGAAGAGTCAGACGATAAATTGAATCGTATGTGGTCACCAGTCTCACATATGCACTCAGTAGTAAATTCAGAAGCGTTACGTAAAGCTTATGATGAGTGTCTACCATTAATTTCTGAATATTCTACTTATGTTGGTCAGCACCAAGGGTTGTATGAAGCCTATAAAGCGGTAAAAGAATCGGTTGAATTTGGTAACTTAACGATTGCTCAACAGACCTCTGTAGATAATGCCCTACGTGATTTCCAATTGTCGGGCATTGCACTTGAGCCAGTTAAGCAAAAGCGTTATGGCGAAATAGTGGCACGGCTGTCGGAGCTGGCATCAAAGTTTGGCAACAATGTAATGGATGCCACTCAGGCATGGCAAAAGCATATTACTGACGAGTCAGAATTAGCAGGGCTACCAGAGTCGGCTTTAGCGCTTGCCGCTCATACTGCTGAAGCCAAAGGATTAGAAGGCTGGGTATTTACGCTAGATTTCCCTTCATATCTTCCTGTGATGACTTACGCAGATAACCAAATGCTCCGTGAAGAGGCTTATCGTGCGTTTGTAACCCGTGCTTCTGATCAAGGGCCTAATGCTGGAGAGTTTGATAACTCAGCGATTATGCATGAAGCACTTACACTTAGACACGAACTGGCTCAGTTGCTTGGCTTTTCTAGTTTTGCAGAAAAATCATTGGCAACCAAAATGGCTGAGACGCCAGAGCAAGTATTTACGTTTTTGAATGACCTGGCCGCTAAGTCAAAACCACAAGCCGAGCAAGAAGTGGCTGAACTACGTGACTTTGCGAATAAAGAACACGGTGTAACTGAGTTAAAACCTTGGGACTACGCATATTATGGCGAAAAGTTAAAACAAGCCAAGTATGCTATTTCTGATGAAGCACTGCGCCCTTACTTCCCTGAGCATAAGGTACTTGCCGGTTTATTTGAAACCGTAAATCGCTTGTTTGGGATCCACGTGAGCGAAGTCAAAGACGTTGATACTTATCATCCTGATGTACGCTTTTTTGCTATTCATGATGATAAAGGTGAGTTGCGTGGTCATTTCTATCTCGACCTATATGCTCGTGAACATAAGCGTGGTGGTGCCTGGATGGATGACTGCATGGGCCGAAAAGTACGCGCAAATGGTGAGTTGCAGACTCCTGTCGCTTATTTAGTGTGTAACTTTAATAAAGCTGTTGGCAATAAACCTGCGCTATTTACCCATAATGAAGTAACCACTTTATTCCATGAGTTTGGTCACGGTATTCATCACATGCTAACGCAAGTAGATGCCGCGCCGGTTGCTGGTATTAATGGTGTGGCATGGGATGCGGTTGAGCTGCCAAGTCAGTTTTTAGAAAACTGGTGCTATGAAGAAGAAGCGCTGAACTTCATTTCAGGACACTATGAAACGGGTGAGCCGTTACCAAAAGAAATGTTAGACAAGTTACTGGCGGCAAAGAACTTCCAATCAGCCATGCAAATGCTGCGTCAGTTGGAGTTTTCGTTGTTTGATTTTCATATTCACGCAGACTTTGAGCCAAACACGGATTGCCAAATTCAAGCAACGCTTAATGCGGTACGTGAGCGTACTGCGGTTGTTAAAGCGCCTGAGTTTAACCGCTTCCAGCATAGCTTTAGCCACATTTTTGCTGGTGGCTATAGCGCGGGTTACTACTCTTATAAGTGGGCAGAAGTGTTGTCTGCGGATGCGTTTTCTAAGTTTGAAGAAGAAGGGATATTCAACCCACAAACCGGGCGTGAATTTATGTATCACATTCTTGAAAAGGGTGGATCGGAAGCGCCAATGGTGCTGTTTACCCGCTTCCGTGGTCGAGAGCCAAAAGTGGATGCGTTACTACGCCACAGCGGGATCACCGCCTAGTTATATTTCCACTCTAAGCGCCTTCTTCTGAAGGCGTTTTTTTTGTCTTAGAAAGTGTGACTTTTTGTTAGCAAATTCAATATCTCTGACTATTCTATAAAGATATGAATTAATAGGGAAAGCCACATGACGAAACTGGTTCTTGCCATTGATGATGACAAACTCGTCCATCACATTGTTGATGAGGCGCTATCGCGGACATGCAAAATATTACATGCGAAAAATGGTGAGGAAGGCTTGCGGTTGGCTAAAAAATATCGTCCGGATATTATCTTGCTTGATGTCGAGATGCCAGGGCTGTCGGGCTTTGAGGTATGTGAGCAACTCAAAAAACTAGAGGACACTACAGAGATCCCTGTTATGTTTTTGTCTTCTCGTGCCGATATTTCAGAGCGAATGCGGGGCTATAACGCTGGTGCCGCAGACTATATAGTCAAACCTTTTAACGCTGAAGAGTTGTTAGCGCGTATTAATGTCCTTGATGACTATCGAAAAATCTCGTCGCAGCTAAAACAAGATGTACAGCGCGCTCAAACCACAGCTGAAATAGCCATGACTGACTCTGGTGATATGGGCCGTATAATGCGCTATGTTGGGCAGTCGTATCACGCGCATGATCTCAATACGTTGAGCGCTCATTTTTTAGAGTTTTTTATGCCGATGGAGCTCGATGTTGCGGTGGCTTTTTGGTATCACCAAGACGCGATGTTTTACTCCAGTGAAGGGGCGATCCAACCGATAGAGCAAGAGCTATTTGAGAAACACAAAGATAGCAGTCGTTTTGTTGATTTTGGTCGCAGAACCATAATTAACTATCCTAAAGTCTCTTTACTGATTAAGAACATGCCAGTGGACGATGTTGCCGTTTATGGTCGTTATAAAGACTTATTTCCGCACATACTGGAAGCCACTGATGCCAAAATCAGAGACATGGAAGTCAGTGAAGATGCACTTAAGAAAGTGGAGCATATAGGGCAAGTATTTGCTGAGCTAAGCGATCATTTAAGCGGCGTTGGCGATCATTACAGTGGCAAAGTTGCTGAGTTTCAGACGGTGCTGGAAAGCGACAAGCTTGCAGTCTTAGAACCAAGTGAAAGAGAACGGTTGCAAGAACTCTATGAGCATTTCACTTATTTAAGCGATGAGCTAACCATAATTAAATATAAGTTAGGAGAAGTGACTGAGGTACGCCAGCAGCTTATAGAGAGTTTAAACAAAATAGCGAAACCTTGGGGTGAGGATGAAGTGGCGTCGCAGGCTGATATTGAACTGTTTTAAGCCACTGGATAATCAAAGACACTAGAAAGGGAAAGGGGTATACTGCCACGGTTGGTAACCCTTGGGAGCTTAGCTTGTATATTCACACCCCTTTTGAAGAAAACAGATCCTACCTAAATACGCTAACTAAGCTGTTTAATTTATCCGCGCTTAATATTAACGAGGCGGAGTTTCAATTGGTTTATGATGAGCTAGGCTTACAATTATTCAAAAAAGATGAACCAAAGCTCGGCGCTATCCGTGTTGACTTTGTGACTGGCGCAGTTGCTCATCGACGCAAATTTGGTGGTGGTAAAGGGCAAGCAATTGCAAAAGCGGTGGGCTTAAATAAAGGTGCTGTGCCTACGGTCTTGGATGCGACAGCAGGACTTGGACGCGATGCCTTTGTACTTGCGTCTATGGGTTGCAAAGTCGTGCTACACGAGCGTAACCCGGTAGTCGCAGCGTTGTTATACGATGGCTTGCAACGCGCCTATCAAGATGCTGAAATTGGCGAATGGGTACAGTCAACTATGCGACTGGAGTTTGGCTCCAGCCATGACTTGCTAGAGCAAGCGGGCTGGCGCCCTGACGTAGTATATCTTGATCCTATGTTCCCGCATCGTGAAAAATCGGCGCAAGTGAAAAAAGAAATGCGTGTATTCCAAGATTTAGTTGGCAATGACTTGGATGCGGATGCACTTTTGCCTTTTGCTTTGCAGTTAGCCACAAAAAGGGTGGTGGTAAAACGTCCAGACTACGCTGGATTTTTAAATGATAAAACGCCAAGTATGCAAATAAAAACCAAGAAAAACCGCTTTGACGTTTATGTTAATTCTGCAATGAAATAGCACACCACTACCTGATTTAATTTTGTGCAGCAGATATCTAGATGGATATACGCAAAAAGTATGGTTTTGTACTATTGCTCAGGAAAGGTAACCAGATTTAATCAAGTTGTCATAAATCCTTAATACTCTTGCGGAGCATTTTGATAAAGGGGTTGTGATTCTATGCGCGTGTCTACTTTTACTCGGTTATTGGCAATATTATTGACGACAGCGAGTATTCTACTTGGGGTGAGTCTGTTTTGGGCGAGCCAAGTATTAACTGAACTTGATGCGCAAGACGCCGCTTACAATCAAGTTAAAAATGCGGTGATCATCGAGCTTGAGGGTACAGTAGAAGATTACTTGAGTGCGGGCGATAGCCAGTATTTAAATAAGGCCGATGAACAAATCAAAGCATTACAGCAAAGTGTAGAGCAGTTGCCACCTGCACTTGCTGAGCAACTTAAAACTAAACTCATACAACTACAACAAGATATTGCAGGCAAATACCGTGCACTCGGCAAGCTTTCTGGTAACGAACTTGCGTTGTTGGATAATGCGCTTAGGCAAATGTCAGGTTCAGCATCGAGCCTCGTTAAGTATGCAATTAAAGCACAAGATAGTGCCGCCAAAGAATCCTACTTTAATCTTGCTTCAGACTACTTTAGCGAAGTCTCGAATTTGAGCTTATATACCTACCAATTAGTCATGGCTTACGAACAGCAGACCGAACAGAGTTTGATGTCGAGCTTAAGCCGGTTGCAGGATATTGCCGCGCGAATAGACCGACTCGAAAACTTAGGGGTAATGAGTGAGGTAGACGAAGACGAGCTATTTTTAGGTGCCGAAGTCGAAGATTTAGCGCTAGAAATAAAAGCGGAGCTTGTGAGCTGGCCTAAACGTTTTGCCCGCGACTTAGAAAATACCTTACAGCAGTCCAAACAACGCCAAGCTGGCATGCTAGCACTGCGAGGTGATATTAAAGCAATCTCAGAGAATATCCTGCAAGCAGAAACCAACTTAAAAACAGAGCAGGCTGACGTAAAAACCAATGTGTTTATGCTGTTTGGTGTGGCCATTGGGTTACTCGTACTCCTTGCGGGTGGTGTGTATTTTGTACAGTTCAATCAAGTGTTAACTCCGCTAAGACAACTACGCGATGGCTTTGCTCAGCTAATCGAAAGCAATGAGTTACGCAATATTGAAAGTAAAAACCAAGACACTGAAATTGGCGAAATTGCGAGTTACTTTAATCAGTTAATTGATAGGCAGCGAGCAGAAGCGGACGAACGCTCAGAAATGCTGAGTGTGATCAATACCTTTATGGAAGAGATGAACACTAACTTGGCGCAGATCTCTGCACAAGCTGGAGACACGTTTGAGCAGGTGGAGCAAAACCAAGCACAGCTTGACTCGCTTAGAGCGCTTGGGGCGGATGCCAATCAAATCAACGCGCAAGTTGCCGACAATGCCAATAACACCTTTGAAGCAATGACACAAAGTGTGTCCTATGCGGATGCTATGTTGAGCGCTTCATCGACCACGCAAAAGCGGGTAGAGCAGGGATTAGAGAGCTTAAATGAATTACTTAATGGTGTTTCAGATGTAAGTAAAGTGATTGATATGATCAGCTCCATCGCAGAACAAACGAACCTACTCGCGCTCAATGCGGCGATTGAGTCGGCGCGCGCAGGAGAGCATGGCCGCGGGTTTGCGGTCGTTGCGGATGAAGTACGAAAGCTTGCACAGCAAACACAAGCCTCACTGACTGATATCCACCAGCAATTAAATGTTTTGAGTGATAATTCAAACAAAGTATCTACACAAATCTCGGCTTTGGCAGATGAGGCACAGCAGCAAACTGGTCATGCACAAGAGTTGAAACGCAATTCAGAAGGTGTGGCAGAGAGCGCACAGAGCGCCAACCAAGTTGCCGCCCATGCAATGGATCTTGCCAATCAACAATCAGACCTCTTAGATACCTTTGGCCACGCTATGGACAGCATGAAAGGTCAGGTTAATAGCTCACATGAGCAAGTGCAACAAATCCAGCAAAGCCTTAAAGAGAAAATGCGGGAGATTAGGGGTACCTTAGGCCTGCGGTAATCAGGATTGTGCCGTAGGTCGAGATTTATCTCGATAGCATAAGCCGAAACGTAGGAGCCGTTTCACGCGGCGAGCAGTTAAAAGCTCGCGAGGTAAACTCGCTCCCACCAGCGAGTTTTGTAGGTCGAGATTTATCTCGACTGCTGCAAGCTGAAACGTCGGAGCCGTTTCACGCGGCGAGCAGTTAAAAGATCGCGAGGTAAACTCGTTCCCACCAGCGCGTTTTGTAGGTCGAGATTTATCTCGACAGCATAAGCCAAAACGTAGGAGCCGCTTCACGCGGCGAGCAGTTAAAAGATCGCGAGGTAAACTCGTTCCCACCAGCGCGTTTTGTAGGTCGAGATTTATCTCGACAGCATAAGCTGAAACGTAGGAGCCGCTTCACGCGGCGAGCAGTTAAAAGATCGCGAGGTAAACTCGTTCCTACCAGCGAGTGTCGTAGGTCGAGATTTATCTCGACAGTATAAGCTGAAACGTCGGAGCCGCTTCACGCGGCGAGCAGTTACAAGATCGCGAGGTAAACTCGTTCCCACAAACTAAACTCGAAATAATTAAAAAAGGCCGCAAATGCGGCCTCTCGTTGGGGAAAGAAGACTCAATCTGAGCCTACTAATTTTTGCTTATGGCTTGTACTGCGCGTCTAACGTTAGGCCAGAGAACGTACGGTAAGCATTAACGCTTAAGTGCCATGTACCCGCTTGCGGATTAGTGATAACACAAGTCTCGGTATTACCATTTTCATATGGACGACAGTCATAGCTGCTTGCTGTAGGTTGAGAGCCAAACTTAACGAATAAGTCAGCGTCACCTGAGCCACCAAATGTTTTCACGGTGAAGTCGCTCATACCCTCAGGCACTTCGATTGTGTAGTGCACCCACTGACCGCTTGACGCTGAAATATCTTCAACGGTACCGCCACCCGCTTGAGGGCCTCCTGTGCTAGAGCCTGAAGTTGCAGCAACCAAGCTTACGCCTGAATAAGCTTTATAACCGTTAATCATTACATGGTATGTACCAGCTTGAGGTGCGTCAAAGCTACAAACTTCGGCATTACCGCCTTCATAAGGACGACAATCATAGCTGCTTGAAGTTGGTTGACTGCCAAGCTTTACATAAAGGTCAGCATCACCAGTACCACCGCTCATGGTGAAGGTAACATTGGTTTTACCTGCAGGTACATCAAAAGTGAAGAACTGATCACTACCAGCTGCACCACTTAAGCCTGTTTTCGCTACGCCATCTTCAAGCGTATTACCTGTAGGTGGTGTGACAACATCGCCTAAAGCTTCATTTACCGCAGCGGCTGCATCAACAACACCCGTACCACAGTTTGAACAGCTACCCGCGAAGCTGCGTGTAGTGTTTTTCAAGATAGTTTCTACTTCGTCAGGCGTAGCAGATGGTTTTGCTTGCTTGATTAGCGCTGCAACACCCGCAACGTGAGGTGCCGCCATAGACGTACCCTGTGAATAGTGGTAGCTATCATTTGAAGGTGCACCAGAGCCTGAGTTATGGGTAGATAGGATACCTTCAGGATCATTCGCAAAACTTTGTGCGCCACCCGGAGCGGCAACGTCGATGTTTGCACCATAGTTTGAGTAATAAGCTCGGCTACCATCACGACCTACAGATGCTACGTTTACTACGCCATTACAGTTACCTGGGTTGTAGTTTGCTGAGTTATCGTTGTCGTTACCTGCCGCAATAACAATGACTGTACCGTTGTTACGTGCTTGGTTGATTGCATTTTGTGTAGTTGCGCTACATGCACCGCCACCACCTAAACTCATGTTGATAACATCAGCTGGGTTAGCATTTGCAGGCACACCAGATACCGAGCCGCCAGATGCCCATATGATGCCGTCAGCGATGTCAGAAGTTAAGCCACCGCATTTACCAAGAACACGTACAGGCACTACTTTAGCGTCGTAAGCAACACCAGCTACACCTTCGCCATTATTTGTTACTGCAGCAACCGTTCCCGCTACGTGCGTACCATGCCAGCTTGAGTCTTGATCTGCGCGTGGCACAGGTTGACCTGAAGAGTCAGTTCCACACTCACCGCGAGTGACCGCATCACCAGGGTCACGAGCATCGTTGTCACGTGCGCCACCATCGTTAGCAACAAAGGTATTAGAGATCATGTCATAGCCAGGCAGAATGTTGGCATCTAAGTCTAAATGTGGGCGATAACCTGTATCTAGTACCGCAACTACCACACCTTGACCTGTCGCTTTATCCCACGCAGCTGGGGCATTAATACCAGCAGCAGCTTCGTAGTAATGCCATTGATCGTTATAACGCGGATCGTTAGGCGTTGCGAATGGCTTTAACATTTGGTCAATTTCGATGTATTCAACATTACCAGAAGCGATCACTTCGTTCATGAACGCCTGTGCTTCTTTTGCTGAAAGCTTTTTGTCAGCACGCATAACGTGGTGATTGCTAAGTGCCATTGGGCGTACGTACTTAGCGCGAGCACTCGCTTTGCTGCTCTTAAAGCCTTGTACAAAGCTTTCTGCACGCTGTTGCATTTTAGCAGGAGCAAGATCTGCAGCTGAAAGGCTGATCATTTGTGAACTAGCATCTTTGTACTTGATGATGAACTGTGTACCAAGCGTGCTTTGTGATGATAGTTTTTGTGCCGTTGCTGCAAGTGCTGCATCTTGACCGATTGATTGTGTTGGTGCGGCTGTAACTGCTGTTGCAGTGAATAATGTACTCACTGCGATGCTTAGTGCAGCGCGCTTAAAGTTTTTATTGATTGTCATAATGTTTCCCTAGTTTCTAACTTGTTGTTCAGCTGTTAATAAAAAGCTGATGGTCAGTGAAAGTAAACTCATGGTTAAAAAAAAGAAAGCGCTGTTTTGTTATTTGCACTAATTTTTTAGTTATATGTGGACGGATAAATGGCTATAAAAAATTCTTATTGTATTGTTTTTAATCGATATTTTTCATTTTTGTGAGAGAGCGAATAAATTTCAGTTACATTGTAAATGACTGTAAACAAAATAGTGTTTTTAACTTTGTGAAGCATTTGTAGCCAGTAGAGTGGGAGTTTGGTTAGTTCTAAAGGTTGGTTTTATTTTATTATTATAATCTTATTTTCTTGTTTTTTAAGGTTTGAGAAATGATAGTGCTGACATAATGTTTACAAGTGTTTGAAAGGTATGCGAGTTGCTTCTTCTATTCGTCGCTGTGATTAGATAAAGAATCTAGGTATAATTTTCGCTTGGTCGCGATTTTGCCGTTTAAAGCTAAACTGTTGGCAAAACGGTAAGTGTAGAAATCTTAGATAAAAAGTTGAGTGAGTTTATGCAACAAATAGAGGTAGTCGTTATCGGCGCAGGTGCTGCAGGATTGATGTGTGCTGCACAGGCTGGATACCGAGGGCGACAAGTTGCAGTGGTTGATATGGGGAAAAAGCCTGGCCGTAAAATTTTGATCAGTGGTGGTGGCCGCTGTAACTTTACCAACGAAAATGCTTCACCTGCTAACTATCTATGTAAAAATCCACACTTTGTAAAGTCGTGTTTGAGCCGCTATACCCAACATGATTTTATTGAATTGGTAGACCGCCATGGCCTTGCTTATCACCATAAAACGCTTGGACAATTGTTTTGCGACAATAGCGCGCAAGACATTGTAGATATTCTTCTTACCGAATGTGACTGGGCGGGCGTGTCACTCCATTTACGTCAAGAAGTATTAGCGGTTGAGCATCAAAGCGATGGCCGCTACTTAGTCAAAACCACAACTCAAACCTTCAACTGCGAGTCAGTGGTGATCGCCGCTGGTGGCCTAACCATGCCAAAACTTGGCGCAACGCCAATCGGCTACAAAATAGCGGAGCAATTCGGTTTAACGGTGTTACCAACCACGGCAGCGCTTGTACCATTTACACTTCATGATCACGACAAAGCACGCTTTGATGGTTTGTCTGGTATTAGCGTAGATAGCCTAGTGACTAGCGAAAGCGGTATCCAATTTAGAGAAAATATTCTCTTTACTCACAGAGGCTTATCTGGCCCCGCAATTTTGCAGATCAGCTCATTTTGGAAAGCAGGTGAGTTTGTTAGCATCAATTTACTACCTGACTTAGATGTGCAAGCACAACTCCATGACTGGCGTAGTGAGCAAGGGCAAAAGAGCCTGAAGAACTTGCTTTCGACCATCTTACCAAAGCGCTTTATTGAGGCCTTAATAAGCGACGGCAGCATCCCAGATAAAAACGCCAACCAACTCAGCCACACAGAGATTGAAAAACTGACAGAAACCCTCACTAGCTGGAAAATAAAACCAAATGGCACAGAGGGTTATCGCACCGCAGAGGTTACGTTAGGTGGTGTAGATACCGACGAATTAAGCTCAAAAACTTTCGAAGCTAAAAAACAAAAAGGCCTGTACTTTATCGGCGAAGTAACCGATGTCACCGGATGGCTCGGGGGCTATAACTTCCAATATGCATGGAGCTCCGGCTGGGCATGCGGACAGGCTTGTTAGCTATGTAGCGATAATAGAGTTTGCCCGTAGCAAATCCGGAGCTATATTTCATAATTAAGGCTATTGAAGTAGGCAAAACGAATGGCGCAAAGTAGGCGGCTTGCGAGTATTGAAGATTTTAATCACTCCCTTAAAAATAAGTATGGGATTGGTAAATGAAGAAAGCTATAAGCCATGGATCCGAATACAAGACCTCAGTTCAGATGGAACAAATCAACAGCATTTGGAAGAAAAGTAAAGCGATATCATTATTTTTATAAGGTATAGAATCTGAATCTTTCATATTGCTGAATTTGGTAAGTTAGGTATTTCACAGAAAGTAGTGTCTGCAATTTGTGTTACTCATCTAGTTGTAAGAGAACTGATATGCCTGAGTTAATGACAACAGGCTTTTTTTGTTCTGCTCAAGTTAAACCGGAGACTCTCCTAAAGGAATTTTCATAGTTGTTTGGCGACATATTGTTGTTGGCAGTATGAAGCCGATCTAAGTTGTAATATCGCATATATGCAGAGACATCATTTGTGTAATGTCTAGAGAAGCTGCTGTCTTAGATACTCTATAGCTATACTCCGTTACCGATACCACAGTTTTTTGTTTGAACTCATTGACATAAATTCTATTTTTTCTTTTTGTCATATACATACACCTCAATAGTAGGATTATATTCCCTTCTCAAAGTGTCTGCTTTTTGATTAAAGCAGATCACTTAATGCGGCTTTGTGAGTTTTGACTGTAATATCTTACTATTTTCATTGAAGTTGAAATATTTGATTGTTATATTCCGCGACAAAGGATAGTCCCTATTTAGGGGAAGCGGGAATTTCAAATTGACCATTAAAAAATGTAATACACAAATCAGCCCGGAAGCGCGTTTTGAACAGGCGCTCATTTGTCTGTCACTGATAGGTAAATTTCACCAAAAACCGATTAATACGACCGATCTTAGTCATGAGTTTCCTTTAGAACAGCGAAATGATCATGAATTTATTGATGTTCAGATCATTAGAGCTGCCCGTTCGGTAGGCTATAAAGCCAAATTCAGAAATGTAAGGTTAGAAAACCTCAATGATAAGCTGCTGCCAGCCATGGCCGAGACATCTGATGGCCAGTTTGTCGTGATTGCAAAAGTAGCCGCTGAAGGGGCTGTTATTCAACATTTTGATCTACAGCGGCCACCTGAGTTGATTCCATATGCTCAGTTTGCGAAGTTATTTAGATCGCGGCTGCTGATGCTGACTCCACGCGCTTTAGATCGCGTTAGTAAAGTGGCATTTGGCTTTAAGTGGTTTATACCAGCACTGGCCAAGTACAAAGTGTATTTTACCGATGTCTTACTGGCTTCATTTTTTATCCAGTTGCTGGCACTGGCCTCGCCTATATTTTTTCAAGTTGCGATAGATAAAGTGATGGTGCATAAAGGGATGACAACACTTGATGTGTTGGCGATCGGTTTTTTGTTTGTCATTACCTTTGAAGTGGTGTTAACCGGTCTGCGCTCCTATTTGTTTAGTCATACCACCAACCGGGTGGATGTCAGCCTCGGTAGTAAGTTGTATCAGCACATGCTAGCGCTGCCGCTGGCCTATTTCAAATCCCGTCGGGTCGGTGATACTGTTGCGCGGATCAAAGAGCTTGATACCATTCGCGAGTTTATGACCGGCTCCGCTTTGACCGTGGTACTCGACATGTTCTTTACCGTGGTATTTTTTGCCATCATGTTTTACTACGCTCCCGCGCTAGCATGGATAGTGGTCGCCAGCCTGCCATGCTATTTTGTGATAGCGTTATTGATGGGGCCCGCCCTGAGAACCCAGCTGGAAGCTAAGTTTCAGCGCAGTGCAGAAAACCATTCGTTTTTGGTTGAATCAGTCAATGGTATCGAAACCATTAAGTCACTGGCGGTTGAACCTCAGCTCAGGCAACGCTGGGATGAAAAGCTGGCAAATTACGTCCGTGTGTCATTTCAGGCATTTCAGCTTAATAATATTTATGGTCAGTTGTCGGGCTATGTGACTAAAGTAACGGGTTTACTGATCCTCTATTTTGGTGCCATTAGTGTTACAAGTGGCGCGCTGACGATAGGCCAGTTCATTGCATTTAACATCTTAGCACAGCGCGTGGCCGCACCGATCATGCGTTTTGCAAACTTATGGCAGGACTTTCAGCAGGCAAAAATATCTTTGGCTCGTCTTGGGGATGTACTCAATACTCCCACTGAAACACAGGGGTCAAGCAATATGATGCTGCCAAAACTGCGTGGTGAGGTGAGGTTTGAAGATGTTGAATTTCGTTATGCACCAAACAGACCTCCTGTTTTGAATAACATAAACCTGACCATTAAAGCGGGCGAGGTGGTTGGTATTGTGGGGCGATCTGGATCTGGAAAAAGCTCACTAACTCGATTGATCCAGCGGTTGTACTTACCCCACCAAGGTCGTGTATTTATCGACGGAATTGATATCAGCTTATTGCCGCCGGCCTGGTTAAGGACCCGAATTGGTGTAGTGTTGCAGGAAAACTTTTTGTTTAATGCCTCCGTGCGCGACAATATTGCACTGAGCGATCCGTCGATGCCGTTGGAGCGAGTAATAGAAGCGGCCCGTATGGCTGGCGCCGAAGAGTTTATCTTACAACTACCAGAAGCGTATGACACCCAGATAGGTGAACAAGGCGGTATGCTTTCAGGGGGCCAGCGGCAGCGTCTGGCAATTGCGAGGGCATTGGTGAGCGATCCACCCATCCTTATTTTTGACGAAGCGACCAGCGCATTGGATTATGAATCTGAGCAGATCATTGCCAACAATATGGCACGCATCGCCCAAAATCGCACTGTCTTTATTATCGCACACCGTCTGAGCGCTGTACAAAATGCCGACCGTATTTTGGTAATTGATAAAGGAGAGGTCGTTGAGCAGGGGAGTCATTTTGAATTGCTCAGGTTAGGCGGACATTATGCCCGTTTGTCGCATATTCAGCATCGGGGACAAGTGCAGTACGCTTCTTTGGAGCCGGAGGTGACGCCATGAGCCGCAAGCAGGATACTCGGTTATATGAATTCTTGGCTCCCGCGCTTGAGATCGAGGCAGCTCCGCCGCCACAAGGTGCGCGGGCTATTGTGTGGACTTTATTGGTGTGCATAATCATCGCAATTGCTTGGGCCTACATTGGCCGGGTAGACATTGTTGCTGTGGCACAGGGCCAGCTGATCCCGAAGCAAAAGGTCAAAGTGATCCAGCCACTGGAAACGGCGGTGGTACGGGGGATCCATGTGCATGAAGGGCAGCGGGTTGAGCAAGGCCAACTATTGGTGTCTTTTGATCCGGCCATTACCGAGTCAAATTTTCAGCGTATCAGATTGTCAACACAAGACTTTTCTCAGCAGATCCGTCGTAAACAGCTACTCATTGCGCGCCTTAATCAGATTAAGCCATCTAGCACCGGATTACTCAACCCTGCACAGCAAGCGCTGTTGGAAGCAGAACTGGCCGAGTATCGTAGTGAACGGGCTTCGCTGTCATCGCAATTACTCAGATTTGAAGCCGAACTGGCTGGTGCGCGGGCGAAGCTAACTCAGCTGGATAAGGTGCTGCCTTTGGTTGAGGAACGGGCGCAAGCGCTGGAGCAGCTACAAGTTAACAAACTGGTTTCGCGAGAAGAGTATCTTGAAATTAAACAAACGGCGATTCACAACCGTGAACAGCGTCATATTGAGCTGGCAACCATAGAAACCTTGCAGGCCACCATAAAAGCAACACGGCAAGAACAGGAAACGTTAAAAGCGACTTTAATACGCACAGCTCAGGCCGAGCTCAACCAGCTGGAGCAGGAGTTAGTGAATGCGCAGCAAGAACTGGCAAAGTCTCAGTATTTGTTAAACCAAAATAAACTGTATGCACCTGTGTCCGGCACTGTGGAGGCGCTGGCACTAAGCACACTAGGTGAAGTGGTAACCCCAGCTCAACAATTACTGACTATAGTACCGGCAGAAGATGAACTGATAGTAGAAGCACGGCTATTAAACAAAGACATCGGTTTTACTTACCAAGGACAGATTGTTGAGGTGAAAATCGACAGCTTTCCGTTTACCCGTTATGGGATCATCGAAGGTGAAGTACTCGACGTGTCTACAGATGCGGTAGAGGATGAGCAGCTTGGCCTGTATTTTCCTGTCAAGGTAGCGATTAATCAACAAACTATCCAAATCGATGGCCGCGTTGTTCCGCTTAGTGCAGGTATGAGTGTGTCTGCTGAAGTAAAAACTGGTCAGCGTCGGATCATCGAATTTCTGTTATCGCCCGTTGTACAACACCTAGACGAAGGTGCCCGCGAGCGTTAAGGCACAACACTTAACTTAAATAAGGAAGCATTATGTCTGGTTTCACTAAACTGGCTGTACTCAGCAGTACCTTGTTGCTACTGACCCCCTGCGTCTGGGCGGTGGGGGCGGATTGTAAAAAACCGACGTCTGAGCTGGATAAACGAATATGTCAGTCAGCTAGTTTAACAGCGGCTAATGAAGCGTTGAATGTGGCGTTTCATAACCAGCGTGCCTGGTTATGCCAGAGTGCTGAGATTCTGCGCCGTGAAGATGGCTGGGATTGTATGGCCGCCAAGGAAGACTTTTGGGCTGAGCAGCGGCAGTGGGATAAAGCTGTGCTGGCACAATGCAAGACGAACGACTGCTTTACCCAAGCCTATCAGGCTCGGATAGCCCAGATCAACGGCCAGGATACGCCGCTACCCAACTTCAGGCTGACGACCTACGGCTGGGGCGATAAAGAATGCCAGGCTTACCTCAAGGTGCTTAACCGCACGCCCAGAGAAGAGTTCCGGGGTTGCAAACTTCCGGACTTATCCGGTTCGGGGTTTACAACGTTGCCGTTTAAACCGGTTACGGGGGAGTTACTTAAAAAGCTGGATAAGCAAATAGCGCTACGTAATCACGAGAAGCAGGCTAACTGGCAGGCGCAGCTAAAAAAATATCAAAGTGGGTATTTAAAGCTGGAAATAGCCGAAGTTGATTTGGATAAAGATGGGAAGATGGAGAAGGTAGTTAAGTACTCGAGACCTAGTTTTCTATGCGACTTGCTTGATGCCGACATGGAAGCTAGCGAAAAAGAGGCTGTTTGGCAGGAATTAAGTGACAAAGAGATTGTGAGAAAAAATGAAAGGAATGGGTATTTAAACTTGTTTTTCAATCTTGATTCGAAAGGCGTTTTGGGAGCTGTTGAATATTGGCAGGAGAATGATTTAGTTGTATTTGAAGGTAAGTTTTTGACTTTTGAAGGGAATCGTATGGTGACAAGTAGAAATTATGAAAACTGGGGGGGGAAGGAATATATCCAGATGGATTACTTTAGATTTGAAAGTGGTAAGGGGGAAAAAGAAAGGTGGTGTGGTTTTTGGTATAATTACTAGTTTTTTAATTGCGAAAGGAGAGTGAGTTTTGACTAGTGGGAATAATATTTTTGACTTTATATCAGAGCATGAGGGTGTTAGGAAAAATATCTACTTTGATCATAAAGGGATACCAACAATTGGTGTGGGCTATAACCTAAATAATGATGATGTTTTAAAGTTGGTGGTGGATAAGCTGGGTTATAATGCGTCCAACTTAAGTGTGACACACTATGATGGGTTTTTCAGAGAAATAAAAGACATCTTCAATGACTCAGAATGGAACAAAAGTACCCTCAGTGCTAACACCAAAAAAATCAACGATATCCTAAAAAAGTATAAGGATAAAATCACGGATCCGGAATTAAAAGCCAAAGCGAAGGATACCTTTAGTTTTAGTGAGTTTGGCGTTTTTATATTGGAAAGTCGAAAGCCAAAGAGGCCATGCAGTCATTTTTGATACGGCTATAAAGAGCTTTAAATTTTTTATTAATGTATTGAAAAATTTCGAGGGAGTTATCGAGCCGATAAATCAGTGAGGTGTGTTGTTTGAATGAATCTATATTTTATTGGTTTTTCAGAAGGTTTAATAGATTTTGGTAGCTAAGGAGCTACGCCACTTAAATAAAGGTTATTAAAGGTCTTATAAAGACTAATTTGATTAAAATATTTAAGGATAGCAATGAAAAAAGAATTATTTTTGAGCAGGCTCAGTCTGTGCTTGCTGATTATATCACCCTCAGTCTGGGCGGTGGGAGCAAATTGTAAACAACCGACGTCTGAGCTGGATAAACGAATATGCAAGTCGGCAATGCTCAAAATAGAAAACAACGCGTTGCAAGTTGCTTATTACAACCAACGAGCATGGCTGTGTGAGTTAGCGAGTGAGTTACAGCATGACGATGACTGGGACTGTGTAGAAGCTAAAAAGACATTAGAGGTTGAGCAGCAGCAGTGGGATAAAGCTGTGCTGGCACAATGCAAGACGAACGACTGCTTTACCCGTGCCTATCAGGCTCGGGTCGCCCAGATCAACGGCCAGGACACGCCGCTACCCAACTTCAGGCTGACGACCTACGGCTGGGGAGATAAAGAATGTCAGGCTTACCTCAAGGTGCTTAACCGCACACCCAGGGAAGATTTTCGAAGCTGTAAGCTTCCAGATTTGACCGGTTCTGGTTTTACGACACTGCCCTTTAAACCGGTTGAGGGAGAGCTGCTCAAGCAGCTGGATCAGCAAATAGCACTGATTTACCACAGGAAACAGAACAACTGGCAGGATCAATTGCAAAAATATCAAAGTGGGTATTTAAAGTTGGAGATTGCTGACGTTGATCTTAATAACGATGGAAAGAACGAAAGTATCGTTAAATATTCTTACCCTAACTACCATTGTGAAATGTGGGAATATGATGCAAGCCCGTTGGATAAAGCAGCTGAATGGGAACTTCTTCCTGATGAAGAAGTTTTAAATAAGACAAGGAGCAATGGTTACAATAATGCGTATTTTACACTGGGTGTGGATGGAGTTATTAGTTATTTTAACATTAAAGGTAGGAACGAAATTATTAGAATGAATAATGATTTCTATGCTGTTTCAAAAGGTTACTTCATGAATAGTATTAACCCAGGCCCTGTAGGAAGTAAGCAAGACATTAAAGTTTCAATGTTTGATTTCAGTAAATCACGTCTAGAACTGAGCTCATGGTGTGGTTTTTGGTATAATTATTAATGATGATTTTTAAAAAAGGAGTGTTTGTTTTGTCTAGTGAAGAGAGTGTATTTGATTTCATATCAAAATATGAAGGTGTGGAAAATTCTATCTATCCTGATCATAAGGGGATACCGACAATAGGCGTTGGGTATAATCTTAGGAATAGTGATGTTCTAAATTTGGTTCTCGATGCTCTTGGTTATAGAGAATCTGTTTTAAATGATAATTATAACAATCTTGAGCAAGATGTAAGAACTGTTTTTAATGACTCAGAATGGAACAAAAGTACCCTCAGTGCTAACACCAAAAAAATCAACGATATCCTAAAAAAGTATAAGGATAAAATCACGGATCCGGAATTAAAGGCCAAAGCGAAGGATACCTTTAGTTTTAGTGAGTTTGGCGATGATACTGCAGCCAAAGAGGCCATGAAGCCTATTTTCGAAACGGCTATGCAGGACTATGAGAAGCAAATTATTAACACCTTGGCGAGCCGTCAGAAAATAAGCCGCGCTGATGCCAAAGCCCACTGGGGTGGGCTGAGTGAGTCGCAGCGTACCACAGTGTTATCTTTGGCTTTTAATGGCGGTACCGAGGCCATGGTAGGCAAAAATCTGTCGGCTGCGATTGTCAGCGGTAACATTCATAATGCTTTTTTTGAAGTGCTGTTTGGCAGTAATAGATCCAAGGACTTCAACGATGATGGCAAGGCCGATGGCAGGTCATATGGGTTGCAGGAGCGCCGTTTTGCGGAAGCGTTCAAAGTGCTGGAATCAATGACACTGGCGCAAAAAAAACAATTGTACGCGTTGCTCAGTGAGCAAAAGGGCAAGATTAATGACTATCTCAATAATGTTGTCGATGTCAATAACAAGGGGGAGCACAGTCTGCTGGCGGACGATCGTAAAACTGCCATGTTCGCCAAATTTAATAACCTAGTTAAAGAGCTGAAAACCGAGCTGGATGCGGCCGACTTTCCGGTCGGTGAGTTTGAATGTAAAATTGACACTACCTTTCCAACAGAGCCCTATCTTATTTATATGGGCCAGGATATTCACCCCAGCGATCAGCTCTGGGTGAATCCAGATGGCTCTATTACTAAAGGCGGCTACAAAGACCCAGCTACCAATTTACTTCCTCCTAGTGTTGAGCTGATAGAGAGTCACACCGGGGAATTTGTGGAATATTTTACTTTGGTACTGCGGGATGTGATCACCGGTAAGCTTACTCACCCCGATGGTACCACCTATGTGCCATACAGACCAAGAACAGGTAGTGGCAATGGTAACAACAAGGACGATGATGATGATGATGGTGGTTCAGGCAGTAAAAAGAAACCTAAGTATAAACCTAAACCACCACCGCCGCCGCCAAGAGTCCCCAGAGACCCGCTTGCGGTGGACTTAGATGGTGATGGTATAGAGACCAAATCATTAGAAAATGGGGTGCACTTTGATCTAGACAACAGTGGTTTTGCAGAGAAAGTCAGTTGGCTGGCACCCGACGATGGTTTTGTATTTCTTGACCGAAATCATGATGGGATTGTAAATGGTGGTGGAGAGCTTTTCGGTACTGAGACCATGTTAGCGAGTGGCGATTTCGCCAGAGATGGTTACGAGGCACTGGCAGAGCTGGACAGCAACGAAGATGGTATTATTGATGCGCAAGATACGCAGTTTGCAGCACTTAAAGTATGGCAGGACCTGAACAGCGATGGAGTAAGCTCTGAAGGTGAACTGTTCTCTCTTGCAGAGCTGAGTATTACTGAGTTGTCACTACGCACGTCACGCGGGACAGGCATGGATCCCAATGGGGTTGATCACCGTGGTGCCGGCTATTTCACGCGCACGGATGGAAGTCAGGGGTTGACTGAAAGCCTCTGGTTTGAGCGGGATACGATAAATACTATTCCTGTTGAGATCCATCAGAGTAAAGATAAAAGCATCCCTCCTGAGTTGATGTTGCTGCCCGATGCAGACGGCTATGGCAACATGGCATCACTACGATACGCAATGCTGCTCGAAGAAGGTGACCAGTTAAAGTCTCTGGTGCGGGCATTTGCTGAGGAAAGAGAGCCAGTTGCTCAGCGCAATATGCTGATGGATATTATCTGGCAATGGGCTGGTATCCCCGCGGATGCGCCGAGCGAAGGGCTGGAATCGGGTTATGTTCAGTTTCTTGAAAAGCTTTGGGGTGAGGAAATCACATCATGGACTCTAGATAGGCTCGGTGACAGGATCAAAGCCACGTTCGATGAAATGGTTGACGGGTTCTACTTTCAGATGTTGTCAACTTCGACCTTAGCGCCTTACCTTGGCTTTTTATATGATGACACGGTAGACCTCGTAGTATCGACCTCTCGGCTGGTTGTTGATATAGAGCAAGGGTTGGTACATGGAGACTATTTGTTCCGATATATTGATATTCTGGATCATTACTCAGAACCTGGCGAGTCGATGTTAATTGAAATATATCCTCTGGTTAAGGATGAGCTGCGTATCTTACTACTTGACCCACAAAAACGACTAGAACTGGAAAATGGTGATTTTGGTAAGTTGCTATCTATTCTTGAAAGCTCTATGAGCGAGCTTGAGCTTTTCCCAGAAGTTGCACTGTTGCAAAGTAAAGGAAGAACGGACCAAGATGTCTTTGAGCACATATTCCCTCGCATTCAGGACGAGGTGATTGCTGCAGCACGCGACCCACATAAACGCGCGGTATTGTCAGAACTAAGTTTTGTACGACATGCTGCGCACTCCTATGGGCGAATATTGAAAGGAACTAGTAGCCATAACCTTTTAGTGGGAGATAAGATAGACAGCCAAAGCTATGGCGGTATGGGAAACGATATACTTCTTGGCGGCAAAGGGGCTGACAATCTGTACGGTGGTGCAGATAACGATATCTTGTTTGGCGATGCTGGAAATGATGTGCTAAATGGCGGCTTTGGCAATGACGAATTGCAAGGTGAGCTAGGAAATGATCGGCTAGAGGGCGGTGCCGGTGAAGATATACTGCAAGGTGGACAAGGTAATGATATTTTAACTGGTGGCGCCGATGATGATATTTACTTGTGGAATGTAGGAGATGGTAACGACATCATTATTAATGATATGTCCCGTTACTGGTCCAATGCTCATGATAAAATTGTTTTTGGCTCGGATGTGACTAAAGATCAGATCGAGGTGGCGCGGCAGGATAAAGATATCGTTCTAACTATCTTACCCAGCGGCGAAACCATCACTATTCGTGACTATTTTGTCAGTCAGCACCAGCAAATTGACGTGTTCGAGTTTCATGATGGGTCTGTCATGACGGCTAATGAAATCAAAACACGGTTATTGATCGTACATGGTAGCGAGCAAAACGACACCTTGACAGGTAATCGGGGCGAGCATGATGTGCTGTATGGTTTGGGTGGAGATGATGAGCTTAAGGGTGAATCAGGCAATGACGAGCTTTATGGTGGTCGAGGCAAAGATACGCTGCATGGCGACTCCGGCCACGATGCGCTATTAGGTGACGAAGGTAATGACACTCTGGATGGTGGTAGTGGTGATGATGTCATCTATGGCGGTGCGGGAGACGATACTATCTATGGTAGTAGTGGCGATGATTTTATATCCGGTGGTATCGGTAACGACACCATAGAAGATACTGATGGCGATAATGTGTTCTATTTTGAGCAGGGTTGGGGACAAGACACATTGCTTGCACCGCGAGAGTATTTTGAAGCTTATTTGGATGAAAATGGCGAGTTTGCCAATGCTGACTGGCGTTATGATCCACACAATGTTATAGCCTTTGGTCACGGCATATCACTCAGCGATATGACATTTAAGCGTGTTGAAGAATCACTGCTCATTGAGCATGATGATGACTCAATTCTCGTGAAACAGTTTTTTACGTCTGAGGTTGATTTTAATACACTAAGGATCTTTGCTCACATCGATGAAATTCATTTTGCTAATGGTGACGTGATCACCTACGAGCAGATAAAAGCGTTGACATTTGGCGCAACAGATGGAGATGACACGATCACAGGTCTAGCACAACCTGATCATATCGAAGGCGGCGCGGGTAACGATGACATTCGAGGATTGGATGGTAATGATCAGCTAAAGGGCGGGCTTGGTGATGACCGACTTGATGGGGGGAAAGGCAGAGACAAGCTTTATGGAGAAGCTGGCAATGATACTCTAGTGGGTGGAACCGGTTATGACGAGCTGTTTGGCGGTGCTGGTGATGACGTATTGGAAGGCGGTAAAGACGGTGACCTGTTAGTTGGTGGTTCTGGTAATGACCTACTCAATGGAGGCTCGGGCAACGACAAGTATATCTTTGCGAAAAGTTGGGGCCAGGACATCATTGAGGAGTATGGCTCAAAGGATGACTGGATCATTTTTGAAGATGGTATCACACTGGCTGACGTGCGATTTGAACGTAATGCCAACCACTTGACTATTATTGCTAAAGAAGATGATAGCCAGATACAACTAGATAAATATTTTTGGGGTGATGGCGTCAATGATTACACTATAGAAGTCATTGAGTTTTCCGACGGCCAGCAACTGCGCTTTGAAGATCTCTACCAGCTATTGAACACTGCAACCGAGGGTGATGACATGCTCTATGGGAAAGAGCAATCAGCCGTTGAAATCCATGGTTTGGGTGGCAATGACACCATTATTTCTTACGGCCAAATCTATTCCAAATTTTATGGCGGGGATGGCAATGACACCATTGAAGGTAATGGCTATTTAGATGGCGGTATTGGTAATGACGAACTGAGAGCTGGTTTTTTTGATGGGAATCACCTATTCGGTGGTGAAGGCGACGATACGCTGCATGCATATTTTCACGACTTTTACCGGGTTTCAGGTACTTTTGAGGGTGGTAAAGGAAATGACGAAATCTTCGGCAGCCTAGGAAATGATACCTACATTTTCAACAAAGGAGATGGTCAGGATACCATCATCGAGTGGGATCCACGCATGCGCAAACCGCAACATGAAGCCTCTTACGACGTGATCCAGTTCGGAGAAGGGATAGGCAAAGAAGACCTTGTGTTCCGTCAGGTTCACACAGATCTGGTGATTGAAATTGCCGGAGGTACCGACAAGATCACGGTGAAAAACTGGTTTATGGGTACTGAGTACTATAAAGTCAATGAGCTACAATTTACAGATGGCTCAGTGATCAGCATTGCTGATATTGAACAAAGCATCACAGCGGACTCTGGTGGGAACGATGGTGGTAAAACAAATGACAACAGCAGTGCCTCTGTGACCAATTCAGGAGGTACACAGGATGTACTAACGGGCAGTGACGGCGATGATGTGCTCAGCAGTGGCGCTGGATCGGATGAGCTGATTGGCGGGGCGGGTGACGACTTGTTACTGGGTGGCAGAGGGGATGACTACTACTTCTACGACAGTGGCCAGGACGTGATCCGTGATAGTGAAGGCGTTGACACTGTGATGTTCAGAAATGGCATTACCTTTTCCGATGTCGCATCTGGCCTTACACGATCTGGTGATGATCTGGTGTTGAGAGTACAAGGCAGCAATGAGAACACCCTAACGGTAGAAGGCTTTTTTGCCAGTGGCCACAACATGGTTGAAGTATTCCAGTTTGAAACCGGGGGGATGTTCAATGCGCAGCAAATTTATGGCGCTTTTGGCTTGCCATTACCGAACCCTGAAGCGCCAGCCGCAGCAATCAGTTACGGCACCGCAGGCAGCGATACCCTGAATGGCACAGACAACGATGAGATCATTGAGGGATTGTCCGGTGATGATACTGTGTCTGGTGGTAAAGGCAATGACTTACTTATTGGCGGCCGCGGTCATGACCGCTACCTGTTCAGGGCTGGCGATGGTCAGGATGTCATTGACAACACCCATGGTGGTGATGATGTTATTGAAATGCAGGGCATTGGGTTTTCTGATGTAGCACGCGGATTGCAAAAGTCCGGTAACAATCTGGTGCTGAATATCGGCTCTGGGGGTGACAAGCTGACGGTCAAAAACTGGTTTCTGGGTGGAGATTTTGTGGTTGAACAAATTCAACTATCTGATGGCTCGAGTATTTCAGCCGATCAGATCTTTTCCGCATTTGGTATGACAAACCCAAGCCGAGTGCGCTCAGTACAGTATGACAACTTGCCTGATGAAACGCGGTTTGAGTCACGTTTTTCTGGCGATGGCAGCCAAAATACCCTGCTCGGCGGCTCTAGTGCTGATCTGATCGATGGTAAGAACGGTGATGACTGGATCATCTCTGGCGGTGGAAATGACTATCTGATTGGTGGGGCGGGCAATGATACCTATGTGATCGGTGCTCAGGACGGGCATGTGGTGATTAACAATTTTGATGAATCAGTGGTGAGCACAGAGACGCTGATATTTACTCAGGCTAGCTCAACAGATGTCCAGTTCAGGCAATCTCAAGCGGATCTGATCATCGATATATCGCCAGGCAGCAGTGTCACAGTGCTCAACTACTTTGTCGGTTCCGAGCAAACAAGTTATCAGCTGGAGCAATTCCAGTTTGCAGACTCTGTGCAGCTGACTCCCACGGATATTGCGGGCAGGTTGCTTGTGAGCAGTGAGCAAAGTGGTGTCTCAATCAGTTTTGAACGTCTGATGCAGGCTGTTCATGCTGCTGATACTGCGGACGATGATGCAGAGCTTGGCAGCGCTGTGCTGCTGGACAAAATGCTTGCAGTTACTCAGCATTAACTTCCCGATCAACCGCTACACTTTGGCTGTAGCGATTGAACTTACAGGCCACGTCATGTAAATGGCGCAGCCTGTGCGTTCTATTGCGACTTTTTCCGAGCGGACTAGCGCTTCGGCCTGTTCATCTAGTCGATTCTGAATAATGACGTATTAATACTCAGCTTGCTGAACTAAATCAGTTTGGACTGAGCATTATCTGTATTGAAAGCTCTGTTATCGCACAGTGCTTCATGCTGCTAATAACTGATATGAAATCAAAGCATAAAAAAGCAGCTGTTGGGCTAGAATTGTACGGCAGTTTTGGCCTACGCCTGCAAGCACTGCATTAAGCCTATCACCCAGCTTTCCTTTCAAACGGTTAAGACCTAAGTGACCGTCCTGTTTCATGTGCCCGAAGATTGGCTCTATCGCATTGCGTCGCCTGAGCTTTTTCTTAATGCTCTGCACCATTTTCCGTTATTGCCCAGCAATATACACATCATAACGTGCTGTAAAGTGCCCGCGCCAACGTCTATCTAAAAAACAGCTTTAAGGTCGCTCATCTTTGACATTTTCCACTATGCTCAACGTGTTCTATAACGCGTCACTATCATAGGGATTACTGTGTATCATATGAGAGTACACTACAAATTGCTCTTTCAATGTCGTTGCGGCACTCTCTTTGACACCAAACTCATACGGCCTTGCGCTTTTTCCCTTGGCGATATATTCAACACTCGGCTCATGTTGGCTATAGAGTTTGTTTTTACTCGTTTTTTCTTGCTTTAACAGTCGCTCGGCCCGCTTAGCGAAACCAGCCAGTTTATCGCAGTATTTTTCTAGTAGTTTACAACCTTTTGAATGGGTAACATTTTTCTCCATGGTTGTACTGTCTACGAGTACTTCTCGCAAGTTTGAAGGCTTAATGGTATTACTTTTAAGACCAGTATCAACAGGTAACGACAACATCGACTCAGCCCCATCTTCGTCAAATCGCTTTCGAAAGCGTGTCATTTAACTGGGCAGCAAGGCAGCTCATGGGTAAAAAGCTGTGTTCCACAAAAGTATTGGCCAATATGGGTTTTCGCCCCACATGGCCAGCCTATTCTCGTCGGACAGTTTGTAAATTTGTTTCAGGAGCGACTAAGCATGGCACTTAGTGTCCTTTAGTTATTAGCCAGTTATCACGTCATACTGACTTTGCCTGCCAATTGCGCTTCAGGGTGGGTTTCAATGGTTTCGGCTTCGCCACGGTGATCGCTGGCTAGCTTTTCATAAAGTAGCGGTAAGACAATCAAAGTGAAGAAAGTACCGATGAGCATGCCTGCGACTAAGATAATACCTATACTGTTGCGCGCTTCTGCGCCTGCACCGGTTACCAATACCAACGGGAAGTGACCAAGCACGGTTGCACCTGTGGTCATCAGTATGGGTCTTAGACGTGTGGCCGCAGCCCCTTTTACCGCCTCAAATTTCGATTTACCTTCAAGCTGTAAATGGTTCGCAAATTCAACAATCAAGATGCCATTTTTGGCTATTAAACCGATAAGCGTAATTAGGCCGATTTGGCTGTAAATGTTGACGGTCGTGAGTGATAAAAACGGTAGCATCAATGCACCTGCGAGTGCCAAAGGTGCGCAGCCGAGTAGTACCACGAGCGGATCTCTAAAGCTGTTGAACTGGATCGTCAGCAAGAAAAACACCACTATCATGGCAAACAGGAGTACGCCAACCATGGTGTTGCCTTCTTTTCTTAGCTGTCTTGATTCACCAGCGTAGTCAATGGAGTAGTGACTAGGTAAGACGTCTGCTGCAATTTCCTCGACCTGTGTGAGCGCTTGCTCTTTGGTAATGTGTGGCAGTGTGCCTGCCAATATTCTAAACGAGTTTTGCTGATTGAATGAGCCAAGCACTCTAGGGCTTGTAAAGGTGCGCAAGGTAGCAAACGCTGAAATCGGAATAAGATCGCCAGCATCCGTTCTTACTTGCATATTAAGAATGTTCTCAGGATTGTACCTTTCGCCATCGCCGACAATGGGAATGACGCGGTAGGCTTTGCCTTCTTTGTTGAAGTAGTTGGCAAAATTATTCGACATATAAATGCTAAGTTGCTCGTTTACCGACGACAAGTTTAGACCTAAGTCAGCAACTAGCTCTCGGTCGATTTCAAGCTCGGCTTGCGGCAGGTCAATTTTTAGGTCGGTATTGACGAACATAAAGCTGCCACTGGCGGTTGCCCGTTGAATAATCTCATCGGCGTACTGCTTCATCGCGGTTGGATCGTCACTGGCACGGAATACTACTTCAACGTCAAACTGCCCTGCGGTAGGAAGCGATGCCGGTAGAATAGGGAATAAACTTAGCCCAGTCACGCTGCCTAACCGGCCGTATAGATCGTATAGCAAGTCGTGTACTGAGTTTTCTCGCTCATCAAATGGTGCAAGCTCTACACCGCCAAAACCCGCTGCTGCCGTAATAATCTGCCAAGTAAACTCAGCGCCTTCAGTGGCGTTCATGACCTCGGCAGTGTCATTCATTTTCGCTGACGTATAAGCTTGAGAAGACTCAGGTGGTGCTTCCACTACGACTTGGATACTGCTTTGATCTTCGATAGGGGCTAGCTCTTTTTGTGATAACAGGTAAAACGGCACCGACAATAAAGAGAACACGATAGCGACAAAAAAGACCTGTGGACGCCACTTAAACAAGGTATCGAGTGCACGAAAATAGAACGTTTGTAATCGATCAAAATAGCCATTGACCTTTTGCGTTAATTTACCTTCTTTACCGCCCTCGGGATTAACGTAAGCACTCATGATGGGCGATAAGGTAATAGCAACCAGTCCAGAAATTAATACCGCAATGGCTAGGGTGAACGCGAACTCTCGGAATAAGAACCCCGTTAAACCTGTTAAAAATCCGATTGGCGCGTAGACCGCTGCAAGGGTCAGCGTCATGGCAATGATTGGGACGAGTAATTGACGTGAACTGATAAGCGCGGCTTGTAATCTGGGTTTGCCTTCGCGCATATGACGCGCAACGTTTTCAACTACCACTATGGCATCATCCACCACTAACCCAACAGAAAGTACGATAGCCAAAATAGTCAGTAAGTTGAGCGAAAAGCCGATTGCTGAGATCACCGCGATTGCGCCTAAAATCGAGATAGGAATGGTAACCAGCGGCACCATGGCGGTTCTAAACGAGCCCATCATCGCGAGTACAACAATCCCCACAAGTAGGACGGTTTCCCCAAGCGTGGTGAAGATTTCTTTTATGGAATCACGCATATAAAGCGTGCCATCGTAGCCAATTCTTAGATGCATGCCGTCGGGTAAGATGGTATTTATCTCATCAATCTTTTTATACAGCGCGTCACCAATATCGATTTCATTGGCACCTGGTAATGCCCACACCGCTAAGAATACGGTATCGTGGTCATCAAGGCGTGCGGTTACCATGCCTTCGGCCTCACCGAGTTCTACCGTGGCGATGTTACCAAGCTTGAGTTGCGTGCCATCGATTTCTTTTACCACTAGGTTGTTAAAATCTGCTACCGTTTTTAACGAGGTATTGGCCATTAGGTCGATGCGTTGTCTGTTATTTTCACTGTAACCTAAGGTGGCAATGGTGTTGTTTGCTTGTAGTGCGGCAAATACGTCGCTAGCACTTACGCCATAGATAGCGAGTTTTTCGGTATCGAGCCAAATTCGCATTGCTGGATCGCGGCCACCTTCCAGCGTCACTTTTTGTACACCGGGAATATCAGACATAGAAGGGACAACATTTCGGATCAAATAATCGCTCACGTTATTACGTGGCAGACCTTGAGATTCCACATCGAGATAGAATACCGCATACGGACTATCGGCACGTACGATTTGAATGGCTGGATCTTCCGCTCCGCTGGGTAACTCAAACTTAATCTGGTTTAATCGGGTGGTCAGCTCAGCCAAGGCATCGGTGGTACTGTGATTAAGCTCAAGCCAAGCGGTGACTTTGCTAAGTCCCGAGGTAGTTATCGAGTCTACATAGTCGACACCCGGGACAGTAGAGGCCACTCGCTCGATAGGCTCGGTCACATAGCCTTTAACGACGTCTGCGGCTGCGCCCGTATAGACAGTATTGATCACCAGTGAGGCACTTTCTATTTTTGGATATTGCTGCACCGATATATCTCGGGCGGCATTAAAACCCGCTAGCACAATAAGCAATGACACCACGATCGCTAGTACCGGCCGGTTAACAAAAATATCCATGATAGACGGCTTATTTTCGTGTAATGCGCTCATTACTGGCCTCCGTTATTGCCATCAACAGCGGCAACCTGATCGGTATAAACCAGTAAATTTTCTTGTAGCTTGAATGCCCCCTCAGCAGCAATAAATTCACCACCACGCAGGCCAGATAGTACAAGTTGCTGATCGTTTACCTTATCGCCTAAAGTAATTTTTACCGGTTTTGCTCGCCAGTTTTGGCTGTCGTCCTTTTCAAGTACATAAACAAATTCGCCAAAGTGATTGCGCGTAATTGCATTGGTTGGCACAACTGCGGCGTTCACAATCTCGGTTGGTACATTGACTAACACCATTTGATTGTGGCTGAGTGTGCCATTGCTGTTTTGTAGTTCAGCACGATAACTTTGTTGACGCGATGCGACATCGACCATTGGCATTTTGGCTGATACGCGAGCAGGCATTTGGCCGCTAGCATTAGAAATTGCCACGCTAACGTCTTCGCCTATATTAGGTTGTGGTAAGGTTTGTGGAATTTTGAAATCCACCCAAATGCTGTCCTCTAACCCAACCAAGAAAGTGATTTCGCTATTGGCATCAAGTAATTGACCAACTTGATATTGTTCTAACCCCGTTTGACCCGGGTAAGGTGCACGAATGGTTTTTTTCTCGATTAATGTGGTTAGTCGTTTTACGTCTGCCTGATTAATTGCCACCTCGGCTTCGGCTTTGTCCACCTCATCTGGGCTGATCCGCTTTTGTTCTAGTAATTTGGCAACCCGTTGATAGGTTGATTTAGCAAGCTTTACTCGAGCTTTAGCCGCTAATAGATTTGCCTCATCAATGCTGCTATCTAAGCGCAACAATATTTGGTTCGCTTCCACTTGTTCACCGGGTTTAAAACCGACGTAAGTGATAAGACCAGGATACTCGTTACTAATAGTGACGGTGCACTTGGCATGGAGCTGACCTACAACCTTAACCGATTTAATATGCTCAGTGGTTGATACATATGTGCTTTTTACCGAAGCCGAAGGCTCCGGAAAAGACTCCCCAAAGGCGATTGCCGCTTGGATTTGTGTAAACTTCACAAAACCAAGGCTGGTAATAACGATGAGAATGATGACAACGGCCATAAGCCAACGTTTGATGTTCATTGTGATTTCCTTAAGTTAACGAAGCTCGAGCGCTTGCAATTCTTTCTCTATACGTACCAGAGAGTCTTGAGTGATAGGTTGTTGCCATGGATAACTGTTAAGTAGCCTCACCGTGCTGCGAATAACAGGATCATTAAGCTCAAGTGGTGCGAGCAATGAAGCTGTGCCCTCAACAATTTGCTTAGTTTGTTGCAAGCGCAGTACTTGCTCATATCCCACGGTAAGCGCCCAGCCGGTGATGATAATTTCTTCTATCATGTCGTGTAGATCTGGTGTAGCTTGCAACTCACCTGCTTCAATGCCATCAATTAGCGCTTGTTTAAACACGTTTTCACAGCCACCACAGGATTCGATAATTTTATTGGTCCAAAACTCAGAAGCCCTTTTAATCACCGCCTCATTGGTAGAGTAGGACTGCAATTCATAATCAAAAGAGAAGCGTTTTAGCTTTTGTGGCGAGATAAGACACACCGCGAGCATGCGTTCTGGCGTGCTAAGTGGTAACGACAACACTTGCTTAAAAACACTGGATGTATGGGTAAAAGACTCATAGGCCAGCGCCATTACTAGGTCTTCTTTAGTCTGCACAAATTTATAGATTGAGCCCATAGACAATCCTGCAAGCAAAGAGACCTTTGCCATTGTAAAGTCAGTGACTGAAGACTCATTAATGCATTGTTCCGCAGCGTTTAAAATCATGCGTTGCTGGGTTTCTTTATCATATTTAGGTGCCGGTGCCATCGTTTCTCCTTAGAGTTTGAACCTTATTCGAATGTTATTCGAATAAGGTTCAATTATAGAGAGCATTTTTAAAAGTGCAATAAGTAATCAGGGGGCTTGCTTGAAAATGCGATTTAAAGATATCAAAGGGAGTAGAATGAATGCGCTGTACGGCGTTCCTCTGAAAGAACGCCACGCTAATTAACCAAAGCTCAGGTTAATTAGTGATTTAAAATCCAGCTTTTAACTGGCTTTAACCACTCGTCTCTCGGGAGATAAAAAGCGCCGTGTTCCTTACCGGTTGAAATCGAAAGCTCTGTAAAGCTTTTGAGGTTTGCAGAGCGTGCTTTCACAAAATCGCAAGAACCCACTTGATCTGAGGTTTCGTAAACCGACAACACCTTGCCGTAGAGTTTAATCTCGGTTTTACTTTTGATAAGCCCAGCGCAGCCTGCTAGTACCACGTAGTGAATGGCATCATTTTTTAATGCATCACTTGCCATTATCGTTAACGCTCCACCGCGAGAAAACCCCACGAGTGTAATGTTGCTGGCGCTGACGCCCGCGTCCAGTAACTTGTGAACCTTGCTAACCAAGGTTTTTGTATACGCTTCTGGTGCGACGCCTTTAGGGCGATGCTCAGCAATTAGCGTATAGGCATCATCACTTAATGCCTGTTTGATGGCTGGAAAGTCATATTTACCCCAGCGCTTATGAATAGGGGTTTCATTATCACCTTCAACGATATAGCCATGAGAGTAAAAAACATATTTGGCAGATGAATTAATCTGCTCTGGTACATCTGGGTAAACTGCTTTTGCTGAGGCGATCGACGCCATGCAAGCAGCAAATGAGGTGCATACAGCACGTAGTAAACGATTCATTTTTGAGTTTTTTTAGTTGATGTAGAGAGATGGTAGCCAAGCTTTGATAAAAGAAGCAAGCGTAGCGCGACCATTGTTGGGTATTGAGGTGAAGGCCAAATAAAGTATGCAGATATTTCTATAGTAGGTACACTATCTAGCGAAACAGGTAATAGGGTAAATCGAATGAGTAGATTACAGTTTTTGAAAGTAAACAGTGATGTAGCAGGTGACATGCTCAAGTTAAAAGTGCGTGACTCACAACAACATCTAATTGCATCAAACGCCGAGTGGATCATTGAGGATAGCTTTAATGAAGACAGCGTGTGTTTTGGCATGTACGATGATGACTTGCCTGTTGGTATGATTGCGCTTATTGATCCTCGCTTGGTTGGGGATGACAATGGGCACTTTCAGGCACAACACTTATACATATGGCGTTTGATGATTGATGAAGCGTCACAATCTAAAGGCTATGGTAAAGCCGCTATGTGTTTTGCCAAACAGTATGCTGAGTTAATAGGGTTAGTTGGTTTGTCGCTTACAACCATGGATACAGAGGCCGAAAACGCGTTGAACTTTTATCAAGCATTAGGTTTTATTCCGACAGGAAGAAGGCTTGATGGTGAAATTGAGCTCATCTACACACAGAAATAATTACGCTTCAGGCTTACGCCATGGCTAGTTCGCTCTTATCACCCATCCAGCGCCAGATGATAGGGTCAACAATATCGCTGTGGTTTTTTAGCACGGTAAAAGCGAGGCTTCTCACTTGCGGTAATAGATGTTTATCACGGCTAAGATCGGCAATTTTTAGCTCCGCCAATCCAGTTTGTTTTGTACCAAGCACTTCACCGGGGCCGCGGATCTCAAGGTCGCGCTCGGCGATGACAAATCCGTCGTTACTTTCTCTCAGCACCCCCAAACGCTTTTGCGCAGTGACCGACAGTGGTGCATGGTAAAGCAGTAAACAATGTGATGCGATTTGCCCACGACCAACACGGCCACGCAATTGGTGCAGCTGCGCCAAACCCAAGCGCTCAGGGTTTTCAATAATGATAAGGCTAGCGTTGGGGACATCCACACCTACTTCAATCACGGTAGTGGCAACCAGCACATGGGTATGACCTTGTTTAAATTCGTCCATGATGGCCTGTTTTTCTTGGGCTTTCATACGGCCATGTACCAGCGCAATATTAAGTTCTGGCAAGGCTTCGGCAAGTGCTTTGGCGGTGTCTTCTGCGGCTTGGCATTGTAACGCCTCCGACTCATCTATCAGTGTACATACCCAGTAAACTTGACGCTTATCTTCAACACAGGCCTTTTGTACTTTTTTGATCACTTCATTGCGTCTGGTGTCTGGCACGGCGACGGTTGTGATAGGGGTTCTGCCCGGTGGTAGCTCATCAATAATTGAGGTTTCAAGATCTGCATAGGCCGTCATTGCCAAGGTTCTCGGGATTGGGGTTGCGGTCATCACTAACTGATGCGGATAGCAATCGCCAAACTTACCCTTTTCTCTTAGCGCTAGGCGCTGATGCACGCCAAAACGATGTTGCTCGTCGATAATGATAAGCGCAAGGTTAGAAAACTGTACTTGCTCTTGGAACAAAGCATGGGTGCCAACCACCATCTGTGCTTGTCCTGAAGCAATACGCTCAAGCGCATGAGTGCGTTCCTTACCTTTGGTTTTACCACCCAGCCATACGGTTTCTATGCCCATAGGTTCAAACCAATTAAGGAAGTTGATGCCGTGTTGCTCAGATAGTATCTCAGTGGGTGCCATCAATGCTACTTGATAACCCTGCGCGATAGCCGTTAACGCACTAAGCGCTGCCACAAGCGTTTTTCCTGAGCCAACATCCCCTTGTACCAATCGCATCATGGGGTAGGGATGTTGTAAATCGCCTTTGATCTCTGCCACTACTCGGCTTTGGGCATTGGTGGGGGCAAATGGCAAGGATGACAAAAACTGAGCTTCAAGTGGGTTGGTGGGCGGTAGTGCAACCGCTTTTACCGCTTGACCTTTTTGTCTTAGCTTAAGCAAGCTGAGGTTTTGCGCCAATAACTCTTCAAACGCCAATCGTGCCTGTGCAGGATGTTGCCCGAGCTCTAATTGTGCTAAATCCACTTCCTGTGGTGGACGGTGCAGTAATAACAGCGCTTCTTTTAGGCTTTGCTGCGATGGTCGATATTGAGCTGGTAAATAGTCTGGTACATCATATTTGCGTAGTAACTCAACGGCTTGATCGGCAATTGCCCGAATGCTCAGTTGCTTTAATCCTTCGGTGGTAGGATAAACTGGGGTAAGCGTCGCAAGGCTCGGATCGCTCGGTGCAGAGCGCGTCTCTTTGATGCTGTATTCTGGATGCGCCATTTCAAAGCCATAGTGACCACGGCGAACTTCACCAAAACAGCGGATCACTTTGCCCGCTTGCATGGCATTTTTTTGTGCTGCATTAAAGTTGAAAAAGCGCAGCGCGATCCGCCCCGTCCCATCATTAACATAACACACCAACATGCGGCGTTTGCCTTGCGTGATTTCGCTGCGTTCAATCTCGGCTTCAATACTGACATGGCTATGCGCTTGCAGCTCGCAGATAGGATAGGTGCGCGCACGATCTTCGTAGCGTAGCGGAAGGTGAAATAACATGTCTTGCACCGATTGAATGCCAAGTTTGGCCAAACGCTCGGCCGCTTTTGGGCCTACGCCTTTTAATTCGGTGATTGGATAAGTGGCCAAATTTGGTGTCGACATGCTAATCCTCTAGCGTGATCCGCGTTATTTATTTCTTCTGCGTAAACTTAAGAATGTCCCAAAAAGCGTCGTCTGCAACGATTTCACCGTGCTCATCAAGTGCCGGGTAAGGTAGCCCTTTTTCGCGACAGCGGGTTGCAATGATTGGATGACATCCTTCAAATAGTAACTTATGTTTTACCACAGGATCCATCATATCTGTACGTTTGTACAGTCCTGCTGCATCTCTTTGGCGCTGCGCTTCGTATAAAATAAGCGCTGCAGCAACAGACACATTGAGTGATTGCACCATACCTTGCATTGGGATCACGATGTGCTGATCCGCATGCTCAAGTGCGCGCTCTGAGATCCCTAAACGCTCTTGCCCGACAATAATTGCGGTAGGTTTGGTGTAATCAATTTCACGAAAATCAACGGCGCTATCGCTAAGGTTGGTTGCTAATAATTGTACACCTGGGTTTTGTTCACGAATTGTCGCAACAGCTTGGTCTATATCCTCATGCATATGGGTTTCAACCCAATTTTTGCTTCCGCCTGAGGTATTGTTTGTTAACCGTCTTTGATCTTGTGGCCATACTGCGTGTACGTGGTGACAGCCAACCGCATCTGCGGTACGCACAATCGCTGACAGATTATGGTGCTTATGCACTTCATCTAGGCACACTGTGAGGTCGGTTTGGCGTCTATCTAATACGCTTTTTACACGATGGAATCTATTCTCAGCCATCTACTTACTACTCTAATCAAAAAATTCCCGCGATTATAACAAAAAAGAAGCTAGGGCATAACGGTACGCTGAATTGGGTTTTGCAGTGAGATCAGCGTTTCGGTTGACTGGATAGACTCAATGGTTTGCACTTTATTAATAAGCACATCTTGAAGGTGGTCGATGGAGCGCGCCATCACTTTGATAAAAATGCTGTAATTGCCCGTGGTGTAGTAGGCTTCAACAACTTCTTCAAATTCCTTTAAACGTGCGATGGCTCCCGGGTAGTCGCCAGCGTGTTTTAAGTTTATTCCGATAAAACAGCAGACATCATAACCAAGTCGTTTGGCATTAATGCTCACTTGAGTCCCTTCAATGATCCCCGCTTGCTTCATTTTTTCGACCCGAACATGGATGGTACCGGCGCTAACAGCAAATCTTTTTGCTAATTCCGCGTAGGGCGTTCGTGCATTTTCTTTTAAAGCGTGAAGGATGGATCTATCCAGATTGTCGATCTCATAATTTTCCATGTAAATATCCATTAACAATTATCGTTTATATAAAATTTATAGCATATTTTTGATGAAAATAATTATGTAAAGGTGTTTTTGTTGAGGGTTATTGATGTTTGTGTCGGTTTCTTTAAATATAGACTCAACAAAACGACAAATTCGGGAATGAGGACCTAACCATGTTGAGCAAGTATCAAGAGACACAAAAACAGATAGCACGAGTAAAACAAGTATTTTCAGCACAGCTAACCGAGCAATTGGGTTTAGTTGAAGTACAAGCGCCTATTTTGGCGCGTTTGGGCGACGGTATTCAAGACAACCTAAGTGGCCACGAGCAGGCGGTACAGGTAAAAGTGAAAACGCTACCGGATGCGCAGTTTGAGGTAGTGCATTCACTTGCTAAGTGGAAGCGTAAAACACTAGGCGATTATGGTTTTGCTAAAGGCGAAGGCCTCTATACGCACATGAAAGCGCTACGTCCAGACGAAGATAAGCTATCGCCAATCCATTCTGTCTATGTGGATCAGTGGGACTGGGAAAAGGTGATTTGCGAAAACAGTGAGCGTTCGCTGGCAAAACTAAAAGAAACGGTAGAAACCCTTTATCGCTCAATTAAAGCAACGGAAAAAGTGGTTGAGGATGAGTTTGGCATTGCGGCATTCCTCCCTGAGAAAATTACCTTTGTGCACAGTGAAGAATTACGCACTATGTATCCAGATTTTACTGCCAAGCAACGTGAAAAGGCGATTGCCCAAGAATATGGCGCGGTATTTTTAATTGGCATTGGTGGTGAGCTTGGTGATGGTAAGATTCATGACGTTCGCGCGCCGGATTATGACGATTGGTCAACGCCAACATGCGATAAATATCAAGGGCTTAACGGTGATATTTTGGTGTGGAACCCAGTGCTAGAAGATGCATTTGAAATCTCATCAATGGGCATTCGTGTTTGCCCTGACTCACTTGCAAGACAGCTTAAATTAACCGATGACGAAGCACGCTTGAGCTTAGATTGGCACCAACAATTAGTAGCGGGGGAATTACCACAAACCATAGGAGGTGGTATTGGCCAATCGCGTTTAGTGATGTTGCTGTTGCAAAAGCAGCATATTGGTCAGGTACAAGTTGGGGTATGGCCTGAAGAAGTAAGTAGCAGCGTAGCTGATTTGCTTTAAAAGATCGCGAGGTGAACTCGCTCCTACTGGGTGAACATTCTGGTAGGAGCTGCTTTACGCGGCGAGCTATTAAGAGAGCGCGAAGTGAGCTCGCTCCAACTGGGTTAATATTTTGGTAGGAGCCGCTTCACGCGGCGAGCAGTGAAAAGATCGCGAGGTGAACTCGCTCCTACGTGGTGAATACTTTGGTAGGAGATGCTTTACGCAGCGAGCAGTGAAAAGATCGCGAGATGAGCTCGCTCCTACTGGGTGAATACTTTGGTTGGAGATGCTTTACGCGGCGAGCGGTTAAAAGATCGCGAGATGAACTCGCTCCTACGTGGTGAATGCCTTGGTAGGAGATGCTTTACGCGGCGAGCAGTGAAAAGATCGCGAGATGAACTCGCTCCTACTGGGTGAATACTTTGGTAGGAGATGCTTTAGACGGCGAGCGGTTAAAAGATTGCGAGGTGAATTCGTTCCTACTGGGTGAATACTTTGGTAGGCGCTGCTTTACACGGCGAGCAGTGAAAAGATCGCGAGGTGAACTCGCTCCTACGGGGTGAATACTTGGGTAGGAGATGCTTTAGGCGGCGAGCAGTTAAAAGATCGCGAGATGAACTCGCTCCTACGGGGTGAATACTCTGGTAGGAGCCGCTTTACGCGGCGAGCAGTTAAAAGATCGCGAGGTGAACTCGCTCCTACGGGGTGAATACCTTGGTAGGAGCAGCTTTACACAGCAAAATAACATTCTGTTTTAGAGGAATAAATTTAGCACAGTGATAGGTTTCTGGGTTACTCACAACGCTGAATTTATTCCTCGACTTTTCCTTATTCTCATCCCTAGTGTATTCTTATACGTTACTCGGTATAATGCCCGCTTTTAGCTCTGCGGCAGACTTGAGTAAACCAATATTACTCGGCCGGTACTTATTGTTGAGAATGACTATGACATCACCTACACGCGGTAATCTGTTTATCCTTTCTGCGCCTTCTGGTGCGGGTAAATCAAGTTTAATCAAAGCGTTATTGGAAAAGCACGACGATATTAAAGTGTCGGTGTCTCACACTACGCGTGCTCCTCGTCCAGGCGAAGAAAACGGCGTACATTACCATTTTGTCTCGGTTGATGAATTTAAGCAGCTGATCGATAAAGGCGATTTCTTTGAGTGGGCGCAAGTATTCGAAAATTACTACGGCACTTCAAAACAAGCGATAGAAGATCAGCTTGCCGCTGGTATTGATGTGTTTTTAGATATCGACTGGCAGGGTGCGCGTCAGGTGCGTGAGTTGATGCCTGAAGTAAAGACCATCTTTATTTTACCTCCTTCAACTGCGGAGCTAGAAAAGCGCTTAAATGGTCGTGGTCAAGACTCTCAAGAAGTAATCGCAGGTCGTATGGCTGAAGCGAAATCAGAAAGCTCACATTACAACGAGTTTGACTATATTCTTGTCAATGATGACTTTGAGCAAACACGCGGTGAGCTTGAACATATTGTGATTGCCGCAAGACTTGAGCAACAAGCACAGTCTATCCGTCATCAAGCGCTTATCGCTGACTTGCTAAAATAATTACTTTTAAACCTGAGGTTTTTTAACCATCAATACTTGGCGAAAGGCTAGACATACAGTAAACTAGCCTTTTGCATAATGAACTGAATTTGGAGTGCTTCGATGGCTCGCGTAACTGTAGAAGATGCAGTAGATAAAATTGGTAACCGCTTTGACTTGATTTTAGTAGCAGCGCGTCGCGCTCGCCAAATTTCTGTAGGCGGTAAAGATCCTATGGTTGATGCTGAAAACGACAAGCCAACCGTAATCGCGCTACGTGAAATTGAGCAAGGTTTTGTAACCACTGACTCGCTTGATATTATCGACCGTGAAGAGCAGCAGCATCAAGAAGCTGCAGAGCTTGCCGCAGTAGCTGCAATCGTTGGTGGCAATCGCTAATCCAACCACTGTCTAGATTCAATAATGCCAGCTTTTTTGCTGGCATTATTGTTTTATAGCAATTGAAATTAAGCAAATTGGTATAAATCGCCAGCACATTACACAACGCGTAACGCCTTTAACTTCCTAACAAGTAGCATAAATTGTTCATTGGCATTGCTGGTGTTTCATCGTATATTCTTAAGTAACTAGCTTGTAACCCGTTTTATACTCGCCGAGTATAGCTTCTCTGAAACATTGGAGTGTGAATGTATCTGTTTGAAGGCCTCAAAAAGAAAATCTCAGAATATTTGTCACCAGAAGACGTCGATTTGGTGCAAAAAGCCTATGTCGTGGCCCGTGAGGCACACGAGGGACAGACGCGCTCTAGCGGTGAGCCCTATATCACTCACCCAGTAGAAGTAACCCAGATCCTTGCGAGCATGAGGCTTGATCATGAAACACTCATGGCTGCGCTGATGCACGATGTTATTGAAGATACTGACTTTAGCCAAGACGACTTAGCAGAGATCTTTGGTGATACGGTCGCTGAGTTGGTGGAAGGGGTGTCAAAGCTCGATAAACTGAGCTTCAAAGATAAAAAAGAGTTCCAAGCCGAAAACTATCGTAAGATGATCATGGCGATGACGCAGGATATTCGTGTCATCCTTATTAAACTTGCAGACAGAACGCACAATATGCGAACGCTAGGTGCTTTGCGTCCTGACAAGCGCCGTCGAATTGCCCGCGAAACACTAGAGATTTATGCACCAATTGCAAACCGTCTTGGTATTCATGATATTAAAAATGAGTTAGAAGATCTCGGGTTTCAGGCGTTATATCCAATGCGCTATCGTGCGTTACGTTCAGAAGTCGCCAAAGCACGTGGTAATCGTAAAGAAGTGATCAGCAATATTCAGTCTGAGATAGAATCTAGACTGGAAGAAGCGGGTATTCAAGGCTCAGTAAAAGGCCGTGAAAAGCACTTATACAGTATTTACCGCAAGATGCTGAATAAAGAGTTAATGTTTAACGAGGTGATGGACATTTACGCCTTTAGGATCAATGTCGACAACCTAGATACTTGCTACCGTGTGCTAGGCGTTGCACATAATTTATATAAGCCAATTGAAACTCGTTTTAAAGACTATATTGCCGTACCGAAAACCAACGGTTATCAGTCGCTTCATACGTCGCTGGTAGGTCCGCACGGTATTCCGGTAGAAATCCAAATTCGTACTCACGATATGGATCATATGGCGGATAAAGGGGTAGCGGCGCACTGGATGTATAAAAAGTCAGGCGATAATGCCGGCCATACCGCGCAGCAGCGTGCGCGTCAGTGGATGCAAAGCTTACTTGAGCTACAGCAAAGTGCAGGCTCGTCTTTTGAATTTGTGGAAAACGTTAAAACCGAATTATTCCCAGAAGAAATTTACGTCTTTACGCCAGATGGCCGTATTGTCGAGTTACCTATGGGCGCAACGGCGGTAGATTTTGCCTATGCTGTGCATACCGATGTGGGTAATACCTGCGTGGGTGCTCGTGTAAACCGTAAGCCTTATCCTTTGAGTAAAGCGCTCGATACCGGCCAAACGGTCGAGGTTATTACTAGCTCAGGTGCACACCCTAACGCTACTTGGCTGAACTTTGTGGTAACGGGTAAAGCACGCCTTGGGATCCGCAATTATCTCAAGAGCCAACAAGAAGAAGAAGCGATCCAACTAGGCCGTCGTTTACTCGACTCGGCACTGGGTGAGTATAAGCTAGATGATATTGCTCAAGAGCAAATCGATAACGTACTTGAAGAGCATAACCTCAATACCTTGTTGGAGCTGCTGGTTGAGATTGGCTGTGGCAATATCATGAGTGTATTGATAGCGAAGCGTTTACTGCAAGATGATAATGCGGTAGAAGATATTGCTAAACGTGCTAAAGCCGCGATAATCGGAACAGAAGGCATGTTGGTAACCTATGCTAAATGTTGTCGCCCTGTGCCGGGTGACGCTATCACAGCATATATGAGCCAAGGCAAAGGCCTAATGGTTCACCGCCAAGAATGTAAAAATATTAAGGGTTGGCGCAACGAGCGTTCGAAGTACTTCGTCGTGAAGTGGGAAGACAACCCAGAGAAAGAATATATAGCAGCGCTGCGTGTGGAAATTATTAACCACCAAGGTGCGTTGGCTAAATTAACCAATGTGGTTGCGACGACTCAAGCTAATATTGTCGAAATCGCAACGGACGAAAAAGAAAGTAATTTATACGTGATTGATTTAGGTATTACCGTGAAAAACCGAATTCATGTCGCTGATATTATGCGCCGAATTCGAGTGATGCCAGATGTACAACGCGTGTATCGTAAAAAATAAAGGAACATTAATGAACAAAGCTATTATTTCAACAGATAAAGCGCCAGCAGCAATTGGCACTTACAACCAAGCGGTAAAAGTTGGTACTGCTGTCTATTTATCTGGCCAAATTCCATTGGTACCAGAGACGATGGAATTTATTTCTGAAGATTTTGCAGAGCAAACGCACCAAGTGTTCAAAAACCTTATCGCAGTATGTGAAGAGGCTGGTGGCGAGTTACAAGATATGGTTAAGGTTAATATCTTCCTAACTGATCTGAGTAACTTTGCAACGGTCAACGAGATCATGGCTCAGTATTTTAGAAAGCCATACCCAGCTCGTGCTGCAATTGGTGTAAAAGAACTACCAAAAGGCGCACAAGTTGAGATTGATGGCATTATGGAGTTACCTTCAACTAACTAACCTCAGGTTAACTAATAGTTAGATATATCTCTTCGCTCCAGTGTCAATCGCTGGAGCGGCTTTTCATAAAGCCAACACAGTCCATTCATTTTCCCCTCGCATTACATTACAGGAAGTCCCATGACCGCAGCAAGCGCACTTACTAGCCGTGCATTGAAATTAAAAACAAGTACTGCTGATCTTCATGACAGTATAGATAGCAGCATTATGGCAAAAGACCCGTTTTCCAGCATTGAGCGTTATCTCCAGTTTTTGACTCTTCAGTACCTGTTTCTTAACGATGTCGCTGCATTATATGATCACCGTGAACTCTCTATGCATATTGACGATCTCAAATCGCGCCGACGGCTTGGGTTGTTGGAGCAGGACTTTGCTGACTTACAGCACACATTACCTGTGCCGTCTTTGTCGCCGTTTATCACAACTTCAACCGAGTTTGCGACTGCTTTGGGGGCGCTTTATGTCGTTGAAGGCTCTAAGGTCGGGGCCGCAATGCTTGGGCGTCAAGTGCAGGCGCGTTTGCCTGTCACAGGTGAGCATGGTGCGCGTTACTTAGCAGGCCCAGGTTCCGGGCGCGGCAGTGCGTGGCGTCACTTAATTCAATTTATCGATACGGTTGAGTTAACTAGTACGCAAGAAGATGCATTGATCACCGGCGCTCGTCAGGCCTTTATGCGTTTTCAGCAGTATCAAGCAGAGGTCTATGCTTAATACAATTGGTATAAGTTGAACGGAGAATAACAGGGTTGTTGTCGCGACATAGTGTCGCGACAGGTTAGTGACTAGCACATATTGGTTGGGCAATCACAATGTAATGTATTTGGCTCAGGAACACACGCTAACTCCTTAGATGGGCAGGCCATCGTTGGGCCATCGGTGTCACAGTTTAAGTCGCGACTACAATAGTAGGAACAACCACCACCAATCTCACGGGTCTTGTTGTTATCCAAAATTAGCTTACTACCTGCTAATGACTTCAATTGCTTTTTGTTCAGTTTTAAATCCATCGTTTATTCCTTCAATTGATTTAGGGTAAAAGCAGCACAGATCACTATGACCTATGCTGTGGCTCGGATTTTTTAAGCGTTAAGTCTTCTTCACTTTCTTTAATTGGCGCAGGACGAAAACGTTCAACATAGATAGTAGCCAATAGAGTGGTTATGACGAGAGAAAGCAATACAGATTTTAGGTATGGATAACTATTGAATACAAAACCCCAATGCCAGAATTGTTTTGCAAAGCTTTCTTCAATACCCAAATACTCTAAGTTACGAATTATGTTCTCGGAAAAAGCAGCTATATCTACGAGTATAAATAGGAAGAAAACACCCACCAATAAGATATCCGCATGTGTCATGTAGATATATTCACGCTGAGCAGGGTTGCGTCGTTCAACATAATATAAGGATAAGCGAACTCTATTTTTAAAATAAAAGAATAGACATAGGTCGCACATTAACTGTAGTAAATAAATTGCTAGATTTTGATAGAAAGGTTTTTCATCAACTAGTAGTTTAGCTAATATCAGCTCAAAGCCTGCCAGCTCTATGAGCATAACCAGTAGAATACAGGTACTAATATGTTGAATATTTAACTGTTCTCTGGCCAGGAACGTAAACGATAAAATTAAAAGTAAAATAGGTATGTCAACGAAGCGCCCGAAAGAATGATGTACGAATGCTAAAAAGCACCACAGCAGAGCAAAAACAATTGCAAAATAATACGTTTTATTCACTATTTATTCCCTTTAATTAGCACCGTCATCGGAGTTCGGTTGGTTCAGTTTGGGATCATCCACCTGTTTTCCTGTGCTGCCACCTCTAACCTGACTCGCGCTTTTAGTGCCAATAAGTTGTATACTGTTTATTTTATTTTTTGTGGAAATAAGGCTTTTATGGGTCTTAAAGTGGTTCAAAAGTATCATGGCAGTATTCCTTTTAGTTTTTGCAGTGGTTAAAATCGTTAATACTGTACTCTGAAACTCACCTATTGAGAATATTTTGTAAAGCTGAAGTAGCTTATGTGCCTAGTTTTGGATCTACTACTGTTCCGCCATGAGAAGCCATAGAGGAAGTTCGAGGGTCATGTTTAACCACTCCTAGGCTGCCACCTTTAATGGACTTTAAACTATACATTGGTAACTTTTTGATTTTTATTGCCTTACTAAGTTTTTTTTGCATTCCAAATTTCATTCTTTTAATCCTTTTACTACTTAAACCAGCTGATAACATGATTACTTACTCTTCCATTTTCTTTGCATCAGGAGAGGTCGGGCTTTTGCGTCTTAATTGGGTATCACTAATTAAGCTCCGTAGCGCTTGAAACTGCTTAATAATGGGAGAAAGGTCAATATCACAGTACCTACACCAAACCTGAAAGTGATCCCAAGGTATACGGCTTACACCATTTTCATAGTTTTCGTAGGTTTGGCGGCTAATACCCACAAGGTCAGCCATTTGCTGCGTGGTTTTTTGGGCAGCAAGGCGCATTCTTCTAAGGTCGTCACCGTTATATTTAAAATAGGGATTGCCCACCAATTTAGTCCTTTCTTGCATGGGGAGTCTGCTCAGTGCCACCCAAGTTATTTTTATGTGTAATCTTTGTTAATTTGTAATTGTAATCAATAAAAATGTTTCTGCAAGAGGAAATTTAATTAGTCAATTATGGATATATCGCTTCAGAACATATGTATACTTTTCACTTTATTTTCATCATTTTAATAGAAAAGTTGGTTCGACAAGATTTTTTAGCGAGGCTTTTGTTACTGTAGTGTGAAATGAAACAAGGGTAACAACTGACTGAGGGTGATATGGATTATCTACGTCAATATAACGACTTAAATATTCTCTATGAAGCACTTAAAAAATCGAGTCGCGGAGAGGTTGAGATAGCTGAGACGACCACTAAGTGGTTTTCTCTTGTAGAGAGTACCTTATTTGAGCTTCAGGAGCTGGCGTATATGGAAAAAGCGTATATGCAAAAGTCGCGAACCATGAATAATCTCATTGAACTGGTGTATGCCAGTGTTCCTGCCACTGAGTAGGGTAAATAAAAGAAATAAAATTGTATGTTTTGCAGTGGTAAGAGTGCCAATCAAGCTCAATTAAGTATTGGCACTCTTTTTTAGTGATTTATATGACTTTTAGAGCTCAAATGGCGCGACGCCTTTGGCTTCCATCATATAACCTGTTTGCGCGATGTCGCCCTTCCAAGTAGAAACCTTAATCGTGCCACTGACTGTGATTGCATCATATAGGCTTTCAATCGGAACACCGCCTTTGATTTTGACATGAACGATTTGGTTCGGTGGCGGCGGCGGCACGTGAATACAAGCGCCAAAGTAGGGAACCAACAAAAATTCGGTGATCACTTCACTGTCACCTTCAAGTGGTACAACAAAGCCGGGTAAGCTGACTAGTTGACCATCTAACTCTTTGACGACTGGGGCATCTAAGTCAGGTTGCACCCAATTTTGTTCGGCGCCATCATGGCTTGCTGCGTCTTGATTGCTGATCTGGACATGCCCTTTTGGAATTAAATCTTCCCAGAATATCTCTTTAGGTGGTGCCGCATTTGCAATACCACTGAATACCATCGCAGTGATGAATGCAATGAAGTAAAAAACGTGAGTTCGTGCGGTTAACTGCATCTTGATCCTCTTAGGTTTTAATTTGCATGCCATCGGCAAGCGAGTAAAAATAAGCACGGGCGGCAGGAATGGCGCCGATCAAAGTACCTGCGCCTATAATAACGCTTAGTAGCGTGAGTTCATAGGTTGACAGCGCTGAGATACTTAGGACTACGCCAAATTGACTTTGTAGGCTGGATTGGGCAGCAATGAGCAAGGTATAAAAAAGCGCTACACCGAAAGCACATCCTAACACGGTAATAAAAATTGCTTCGCTAATGAGAAGTGTAAAAATATGCCAAGGCCGCGCACCAACGGAGCGTAGAATAGCAAGTTCTCGACGCCTTTGATTCAGCGTGGCGAGCAATGAGGTTAGCATGCCAAGCAAGCTTATCAACACCACCGCGAGGGTGATAAGCAGCAGGATTTTTTCGACAATATCTAGCATTTCCCACAATTCCCTCAATGTCACCCCCGGCATAATTGCCAGTAAAGGCTCACCTTTATATTGATTAATATTTCTGCGCACTTGTAGGGTATAAAGTGGTGACTCAAAACCAAGTAAAAATGCTGTGATTTGCTTTGTTGAACCGATTAAATCACCGGGCTTAGAGTCGAGGTTGTGTAGTAAAGCGCTATTGTTTTTACTGTCATGCTCATGCTCATGCTCATGCTCATGCTCATGCTCATGCTCATGCTCATGCTCATGCTCATGCTCATGCTCGTGGTTCGTTGCATCCTGCTTTCGTGCAACCATTCGAGATGGCTTGCTGTGGCCTGAGCTATGCATGCTCTCTATGGCACTTAACGGCACATGTAGTGTTTTATCTACGGGCGTTCCTGTGGCTGCCAAAATGCCAGAAATAACCAGCGGATTGTCATCATGATGATGGAAACTGGTATTGCCCATGCCATGAGAAATGACGATTTTTTGTCCCAGCTGATAACCCAGCTTTTTTGCGACCATAGCCCCAAGCACCACTTCTTGGCCATTGTGAAATGGTCGACCAGCGGCAAAGGTGAGATGCTGTTTTTTAGCGTATTGATAATGGCTGAAGTAACTTGCATCTGTGCCCAGCACAGCAAAGCCTTTGTGGCTATCGCCTAAACTAATGGGAATGCTCCACGCAACACCGCGTTGTGCCTTGATATACTCGTAACTTTGCCATTGTACGGCATTATTGGCATGACCAATTCTAAATACGCTTGAAAGCAATAGCTGAATATCACCAGTACGTGCGCCGACAATCAGGTCTGTGCCAGAAATAGTGTTCGCGAAGCTGGATTTTGCGTCTTGACGTACACGCTCAACTGACAGCAGTAACATGACACTAATTGCAATGGTCACTAGAGTTAGGGCGACGCTAGCTTTTCGGTTTAGCGTACTTTTCCACGCAAGTTTGATTAGCATAGCGGTGCTCCTTGTTGTAAATCAGGCAAGCTTATTTGCCTATCAAATAACGGCGCTAAGCTTTTATCGTGACTGACAAAGAGAATAGATGCACTGTAAACCGCGGCTTGGCTAAAGAGTAATTTAATAAAGCCATCACGGCTGTCGGCATCGAGGGCTGAGGTTGGCTCATCGGCAATAATGATTTCGGGCCTGCCAATAAATGCGCGAGCGGCGGCTACGCGCTGCTGCTGGCCAATACTTAACTCCGCGACACTGCGCTGCTGAGTGTGCTCGTCTATACCAAGATCAGAGAGCAGAAGTTTGGCTTCCTGCTCAAGCGATTTATTCTGTGAGGAAATGTTTTGCCTGCGCTTTTTGGAAAATTCGCAGCCAAGGGTAACGTTTTCAACTGGCGACAAATAGGGCAATAAATTAAAGTTCTGAAAAATAGTACCTATATGGTCGGCTCTAAACTTATCTCGTTGGCCACGGCTCAGTGCGCTCGCGTTTGTACCTGCAATTTCAATTTCTCCCTGCTGGCAATCCAAGGTGCCGGCAATCAATCCAAGCAAAGTCGATTTACCGCTGCCGCTTGGACCATGTAAAAACACGTGTTCACCTCGGGCGATATGTAGCTTAGGTATGGTTAGCACCGGGGTGCTCGACTTAGGCCATGTAAACTGTAATTGAGATATCGTAAGCATAACGCCTCAACGCTGGCAAATAATGTTGTGATGGTATAACAATAATGACTAAAGCAAAACTAAGTTAAGTTCAACAACAAGCGTGTAAGTTAAATTGTGATTTTTGTTCAGCTCGACTATTATAGCGACCCTAACCCCCTCATTATTTTGTGCCCTTTAGCAAGGCGCATCCTGTCATTGGAGTAACAATGAGTAGCTACAAAGTTTTAGACGTTAATGACGATCTTCCAATTCGCACTAAAGGTGCGGTTCACAGTGGTAAAGTACGTTCAGTTTATTGGTTAACCGACGCCGACAGTGCACGTTTAATTGAAGAAAAAGGCTATCAAGTCCCGGTTGGTACAGAGCTGGCAATTATGGTCATTTCAGACCGTATTTCAGCGTTTGATTGTATTTGGCAGGGTGAAAATGGTCTTAACGGTGTACCGGGTAAGGGCATTGCGCTTAACAGCGTTGCTTCACATTGGTTTTCACTTTTTGATAAAGCTGGCCTTGCAGGTAATCACATTGTTGATATTCCACATCCTTATGTTTGGATTGTGCGCAAAGCCAGTACGGTAAGAGTTGAAGCGATTGCGCGTCAATATATTACCGGCAGCATGTGGCGCGATTACGCAAAGGGCGTAAGGGAGTTTTGTGGCTTGCAATTACCAGAAGGTTTAGAGGCCAATCAAAAGCTAGATAATGTCTTAATCACACCATCAACTAAAGGGATCATCAAAGGTTTAGCAGACGTACCAGAAGTGGATGACGTAAACATCTCTCGTAAAAACATCGAAGATAACCTTGCAGCGTTCAACTTTAAATCTGCGGTAGATGTGGATAAGTACGAGCAGTTGCTAACCGAAGGCTTTGCCCTGATCAGTAAAGAGCTTGAGAAGCTTGATCAGATCTTTGTTGATACTAAATTTGAGTTTGGTTACGTTGAAGATAAAGACGGCCAAGAGCGCCTAATTTACATTGATGAAGTCGGTACGCCTGACTCGTCACGTATTTGGGATGGCCCTGCTTATCGTGATGGTAAGATCGTTGAAAACTCAAAAGAAGGTTTCCGCCAGCTATTGATAAACAACGTACCAGATAGCGATGTGCTGCTGAATAAAGATCGCATGCCTGAGCGAGAAGCGCTTGCTCGCGACTATCTATTGCCAGAATCTGTGATGATGTCGGTAAGCGAAACTTACGTTGGGATCGCAAGTAAAATCGTTGGCCGTGAACTAACGATCCCTGCTGATCCTCGCCAAGAAGTTATTGATATTCTTGATAAGCAGTACGGTTTAATAGATTAATTCTTTTTCAATTGCCCTTATAGACAAGTTTATTAGGGCAATTTCCTCAATTCACTTGCTTTTCATTGCAAGGTCTCTTTTACTTAACCTAATTGTTGCAAAAAATAGAGTCAGATATGCGAACGTCTGTTCTACTCCTACTAAGTTTTTGTTTTTTATTCCTTTTAGATTCAAGCTGCGCAAATGCTGGGCAATTAACAGTGCTAGATGGCAGCGGCAAGCCCTTGCAGCACGCCGTTGTTGAATTGACGGACGAGCCTGTTGAGTCAGCAGCAAAAGCAGTGGCGGTTATGGATCAAATCAATAAACAGTTTGTTCCTTTCATCCTCACTATTCAAAAAGGACAATTGGTTAATTTTCCCAATAGCGATGATATCCGTCATCACGTTTATTCGTTTTCTGCGGTGAAACCTTTTGAGCTAAAGCTATACGCTGGCACGCCAAATCAACCGCTTAAGTTTGAAAACGCTGGTGTAGTGGTGTTAGGTTGTAACATTCACGACTCTATGGTGGGCTATATTTACATTGCAGATGACAAGCAAGTATTGGTATCTGATGCGAATGGACTGGTAACTTTGCCGAATTCTACGAAACAAGTAACGGTATGGCATCCTTATCAAGATAATGACATAGATAGTCGGCAAACCGTGCAAATAGTGAACACTATGGAGCCGATGTCCGTAACAATAAAAACAACTTATCCAGCGCCGCGTAATACCTTTGGCGAGCGCTTTGGACAACATGAATGAATAACAGCTTTAAAAATAAAATAATTAGTCTCTGTATTTTGCTGATCCTTGTCACGGCGGGGATGAGCTTGGCAAGTTTTTGGTGGTCCACAAGTAAATTCAATGAAGCGCAAGTGCAAAGAAAAATTCAAGTGGCACAAAATGTTTATCAACAGTATTTAAAAGCGCGAGAGCAGCTATTGGTTACCGCAGCGACTGTACTGACCGCCGACTTTGGCTTTAAACAGGCAGTCGCGACGAGAGATGCACAAACCATCAGTAGTGTGTTGCTTAATCACTCCCGCCGTATTGATGCCGACTTAATGCTGCTGCTGGATGTGAAAGGCGACCTGATCTCCGCTAACAGGGAAGGACTCGACTTCCCGAGCGACACCAGAACTTGGATGCAAGCGTTGCAAAGCCACACCGACCACTCAGCTTTTGTGGTGCTTAGTGAGCAGTTGTATCAAGTGATTATTTTGCCTGTGCGCGCACCTAGGACGATTGCATACTCAATTATTGGCTTTGAGGTTGGATCTGCTGTGGCGTTAGAGCTCAAAGAGCTGACAGGAATGGAAACGAGCTTTGTTGGTGCCGCTGATAACCTAAAAGCAAGTTCGCTGACTACTCTTGCACTTGGTGGTGATTTATTTACTTTCCTAGCGGCGCAAAAAACGACACGTTGGCTTAGCCAGTATCCGGTATATGAAAGTGCAGAGGTGAGCTTACCTTCTCTTGAGAGTAACCCGGTGAGTTTGGTACTCAGTGCGGATTTAACTACTCAGTATCAAGAATTCGATAAAATGGTGTTGACCATTATTTTACTCTCCCTCGGTACTATCCTTATTGGTTTTATCACCAGTGGTATTGTTGCCAAGAATCTTACGACACCGCTTAGTAAGCTTACTGAGTTGGCAAAACGCTTTGCTAAAGGGGATTACTCAGCCAAACTGGAAGAGGCTCGACCGACCCAAGAAATTTGCCAGCTTGTTGACGCTTTTAATGATATGGGCGAAGACATTCAAGAGCGTGAAGAGCAGATCCGCTTTCAAGCCAGTCATGACCATTTAACTGGATTTTTTAATCGTAATGCGGCTTTGGATAAACTACATAGTATGCTCAGCAGTGGTGCAGAGTATTACTTTATTGCCATAGACATAAAGGGATTGCGCCATATCAATGACAAGCTCGGCCCTCGGGTAGGAGATGATTGTATTAAAGCCGTGGCGAAACGGATAGCGGAGATCAATACAGCAGAAGGCGGATTGAATGTTAGGCTTGGTGGTGATGAGTTTTTAGTTGCACATCCAGCGAGTGCGTGTGCCGATCCGCAAAGTGCTGTGCTCGGTATTGTTGAATGCGCTGAGATGCTAAATCAAGGTCTGAGCAAGCCCTACACTGTGCAGGGGTTAGATATTTCGCTTCACTTTAGTATCGGCGTAGTGCATTACCCCAAACAAGCGCATACTCCCGAGGATGTTGTTCGCCGGGCTTTGATAGCAGTTGATACTGCAGCGCACGATGGTCATGATGTTTACTACTACCAATCTGGTGAAGATGAAGCCCACCTAGAGCGCCTGCAAATTATTGATGAACTAAAACACGCTATTGCCAACGACGATGGTCAGCTTTTTATGACCTACCAACCAAAGCTAAATATGAAAACCAATCGTATTGATAAGGTTGAGTCTCTTATTCGTTGGCAACGTAAAAATGGCGAATGGGTGTCGCCCGAACTATTTATCGATCTTGCCGAGCAATCAGGTTTGATTGTTGAGTTAACTCAGTGGGTAGTAAAGACTGTGGTGTCTCAAGTTGCTAATTGGGTACGCCAAGGTGAACGCATCAAGGCTGCCATTAATGTATCGGCACAAGACATTGCAGATAAAAATTTCTTGTCTCATCTTAAGACGCTACTAGACACATATAACGTCAAACCTGAGTTGATCACCATAGAGCTTACTGAGCGAGACATGATTGAGAATGAGGAAAAAGGCATTGCGGTTCTCCAAGCGCTTAAACAGCTTGGCGTGCAGGTCTCGCTTGATGATTATGGTGTCGGTCAAACCTCCCTTGGTCGATTAAAAATGTTACCTATTGATGAGCTGAAACTCGACAAGGTATTTATTTTAAAGCTCGCCCAATCGGAAAAAGATCAGTTTATTGTGCGCTCCACTATCACGCTTGGTCACCAACTTGGTTTTAGCGTGGTCGCGGAAGGGGTTGAAGACAAAGCATCGCTTGAGCTACTTGAGTCAATGCAGTGTGATTATGCACAAGGTTACTATCTAAGTAAGCCACTCAAAGCCGCAGACTTTGACCTGTGGCTGGGGAGATATAATGAAGTGGGCTAATGTTTTTGCCGCATGCTTAATAGTATGCGGACCAACTTACGCCGCAACAGGAAAGTTACTAGCGACTCCCGGGGTGTCACAGGTTGAGGGAAGTGCCGGTGGCGGTATTGTGCCATGGGCGCAGCTTGCCGGATATGCTTCGGAAGATGAATGGTCGGCGAGCGGGTTTTGTAGCCGAGCTAGCCTAAAAGACTACCAGCTCGATGTGTGTGGCGTTCAAGCCAACTTATTCAATCGCGTAGAGTTAAGTTTCGCTCGACAAAACTTCGATGTGGATGCGCTTAATCTTGATATTGAGCAAGATATTGTCGGTGCTAAGGTGCGGCTATATGGCGATATCGTCTACAGTAAATATCCACAATTGAGCTTTGGTATTCAGCATAAGTCCTTGGATGATGCAACGGTTGCCAATTTACTTGGCGCTGAAGAAGACTCAGGAACGGATTATTACTTAGCTGCAAGCAAACTGCATTTGGGTGCTGTAGGCGGTTATAACTGGTTCTGGAATATTACGATGAGGCACTCTAGAGCTAATCAACTTGGCATACTAGGTTATGGTGGGGCTAACGACAGTGCGCCTTGGCAACTAGAAGCCAGCAGCGCAGTATTTTTATCTAGGCATTGGGCTGTCGGTGCAGAATACCGCCAAAAATCCAATAACCTTGGACTTGGTGAATCAGATTGGAAAGATGTATTTGTCGCTTGGATCCCGAATAAGTCAGTAAGTGTTACGGCGGCATGGCTAGACCTTGGAAAAATCGCAGGGCAACCTTCTCAAACGGGTTGGTATCTATCTGTTACGGGGTACTTTTAAATGAAATGGCTATCACTAACGGCAATCTTGCTTTTCCTCGTGGCGTGTAGTGCTTCAACTCCACAAACCTCCCTATATGAGCAAATAGGGGGTAACGCCGGCGCAGAAAAGCTAGTAGACGCGTTTATTAAACAGATTGGCAATGATGATGTTATTTTACCGTATTTTAGAGAGTCCAATGTTAGGCACTTTCGTGAAGGGTTTATCACTCATCTGTGCGATACCTTAGATGGCCCTTGTGATTATGAAGGTGATAGCATGGTGCAGATCCACACCGGCATGGCTATTAGTGAGTCTGACTTTAATCGAGTGGTTGATCTCTTGATCAACGCAATGAATGAGGTTGGGATTGCTCACTCTCTACAAAATCAAGTTCTGGCCCGCCTAGCACCGATGCGAAGTGAAGTGATCAAGCTGTAGGCTCGATAGCAAAAAGCTTGCAGAGAGGTTTGTTTGTATTTTGTTAGTAAACTTGTCCTTGTAGATAAATTGTGTTGTTTATTGGAATTATTGTTCTTAATCCAAAAGAGTAAAGTATAAGCTGAATTTTGATGCTTAATTCTGTAATCTAATAGCCAAATTGTCGTAAAGTTCGTCACGGTTTTAGCAACAAATAAATGCCATAGTGGGTTACAGCTCAAATCGTGCTGATTAGAAAGAGAGCCAAGTTGAAAAAAGTTATCACATTTGGAACCTTTGATGTATTCCACGTTGGTCATGTCAATATTTTAGAGCGAGCGAAAGCACTGGGTGATTATCTTATTGTGGGGATCTCATCAGATGAACTTAACTTTTCGAAAAAAGGTAGAAATCCAATATACTCAATAGCAGATCGCCTAAAAATCATTAGCTCATTGCGATTTGTAGATGAGGTGTTTGTGGAGGAATCTCTGGAGCTAAAAGCGCAATATATCAAAGACTTTGATGCGGATGTTCTGGTGATGGGTGATGATTGGAAAGGTAAGTTCGATATATATAAAGATATCTGTGATGTGGTTTACTTAGAACGCACCCCATCAATTTCAACAACGGAAATAATAGAGGTCGTGCGCAGACCCGAAGGAAAGTAATAGCATGAAGCATGTGGTCGATAGGGATTGGCTCTTTGCAAACCTTGGCAAAGTGAAAGTATTGGATGCTGGCATTGTAAAACCGGGTCAGTCAGGCCCTTATAGCGCCCCTGCAATCATTCAAGGCGCGCTGCGTTTTGATATTAGTGGTGCGCTAGCTAATCCCTATGCTACATCACCCAATATGTGCTGCAGTCCAGCTCAATTTCAAGCAGAAATGCGACAGCTTGGTATCAACCAACATGATGTGTTAGTCGCTTACGATGATAAGGGCATGTTTAGCGCTGCCAGAGCTTGGTATATGCTCAAAATGATGGGTCATAAACAAGTGTATGTACTGGATGGCGGATTACCTGCTTGGTGTGAAAAACAATACTCTTTGAGTCAAGCATACGCGCAAGTCCAACAAGCAGGAAACTTTGTCGCTGCATATGACGAAACAGCATTTGTCGATAAAGCGGCTGTGCTTAGTAATATTGATGCTGAACTGAGTGATCTATTTGATGCTAGAGGTGCAAAGCGCTTTACTGGTGAAGAGCAAGAGCCTCGTGTAGATATGCGCAGCGGTCATGTACCTAAAAGTAAAAACCTACCATATACGAGTTTGCTAAATGCTGATGGCTGCTTTAAACCACTCACCGAGCTTGAAGTGCTATATAGCGACTTATCAAAGGACAAAACTAAGCCTCTGATATTCTCTTGTGGCTCAGGGGTTACAGCTTGTATTTTAGCGCTGGTGGCTGACGAGCTAGGTTATGAACATTTGACGGTATATGACGGCTCGTGGAGTGAATGGGGCGCTGATCCCGATGTGCCCGTTGAGACGAGTTATACCACTATTTAATGTGAAAAAGGTGCCAATGGCACCTTTTTCATTTGCGAAGCGAGCTATTTTCTCGCTTCAAAATAGATCACTTATGATAAGCAAGGCACGCTTCAACTTCGTGCTTTGAACCTAAGATAACACCAACGCGTTGATGTATTTCTTCAGGTTGAATATCCAAAATGCGTTCACGCCCAGTGTGGGCAATACCGCCTGCTTGTTCGATAAGCATCGCCATTGGATTGGCTTCGTAAAGTAGGCGAAGTTTAAATGGCTTGTTTGGATCTTTGCGATCTTCTGGATAAGTGAATAGTCCGCCACGGCATAATACGCGGTGAACATCGCCAACCATTGCCGCAATCCAGCGCATATTGAAGTTTTTACCACGCGGTCCGGTTTCACCTTCAAGTAGATCGGCAATGTAGTTTTGCATTGCTGGGGTCCAGTGGCGTTGGTTTGAAGCGTTGATGGCAAACTCTTTGGTGTCTTCAGGAATGGCAGCAAAGTCTTGCGTGAGTAGGAAGCTACCGTGTGTTTTGTCTAGGGTAAACAAGCGAGTTCCCTTGCCGGTTGATAGCGCTAACATGGTTGATGGGCCATATAACACATAGCCTGCTGCTACTTGTTTATGACCTGGCTGCATAAAGATTGCAGGATCGCTAGGATCTGAACCTTCAGGGGCTTCCATAATAGAGAAAATAGTACCAACTAGTGAATTAATGTCGGTATTGGATGAACCATCCAACGGATCGAAAGCGACAATATAGTTCGCTTTTGGATTGCCGGCGACGGTGTAATCTTCTTCTTCAGAAGCGATGGCTTTGACATAGCCAGATTCAAGCAAAATATCTTTCAATAGCTGGTTTGAAAGTACATCGAGCTTCTTTTGCGTTTCACCTTGAATGTTCTCATCTAAGGTTGAACCTAATACACCTGAAAGTGCACCTTGGCCAACACGGAACGATATTTCTTTACATGCCGCGAGAATGGTTCTGATTAGAGAAACCAACTCACGAGAACAACCATCTTCAATTAACACCGGAGGGAGTCTACGCATTTTTTAAATCCTGATCACCTTGTGTTTATGGCAATAAATAGTGTGAGAGGTGCCATAAACAGCGCTGTAATTCGTCTTGAAAGACTGTAAATTGTATACGATTTCATATACAACTGAGGTTAAGCCTCAAAACCATAAATAACAAAGAGCAGCTATGAGAAAAATAACGTGCTTCACTCAAACTGTATCCGCTTTGCTACTGTGTATGATAACCCAAGCACACGCAGCAATTAAGTCTATTGATGAATTTACTGCCAGTTTTAATCATCATCCCGGTTTTTACGCCTTCTATAGCGATGATTCGAGCGGCAAACTGTACTTAGACATCGACAAACTAGACGCCCCTTTCTTGTTACAGCATAGTTTACCTTATGGTGTAGGTTCCAATGATATCGGCTTAGACCGCGGGCAGCTAGGCGGTACGCACTTAGTTCAGTTTGAACGTTTTGGTGATAAGGTCATGCTGCGTGCTATCAACACGTATTATCGCGCAAGTGCGAATAATATGGCCGAAAAGCAAAGCGTTAAAGAGGCTTTTGCTTCAAGCATTCTACACGGGTTCAACGTGGTCGCAGAAGATAAAGACAGTGTTTTGGTTGACTACACGCCTTATCTACTCAGCGATGTGCATGGTGTTTCTCGCACGTTGGCAAATCGTAATCAAGGTAGTTTTAGCTTAGACTCAAGCCGCAGCGCTGTGTTTATGTCGCGTTCAAAGGCATTTGTTAAAAACACAGAACTTGAAGCCGTATTGACTTTCAAAGGGACAAAGCCAGGTGAATATGTACGTCAGGTGAGTGCAGATCCTTATGCGCTTACAGTACATCAGCACCACTCTTTAATTGAGCTGCCTGACGATAACTACCAGCCACGTGCGTTTCATCCGCAATCGGGTTATTGGAGTATCGAGCATAAGGATTACTCAGCACCGCTTGGACAGTCAATGTTTGTGCGTTATATCCCACGCCACCGTTTACAGAAAAAAGACCCAACTGCACAAGTCTCGGAGGCCGTAGAGCCAATTGTTTACTATCTTGATCCTGGCGTACCTGAGCCGGTCAAAACAGCATTACTTGATGGTGCTAAATGGTGGGATCAAGCATTTGAAGCTGCTGGCTACAAAAATGCGTTTCAAGTCAAAGTACTTCCTGATAATGCCGATCCTATGGATATTCGCTATAACGTGATCCAGTGGGTTCATCGTGCTACTCGTGGGTGGTCATACGGCGCGTCGGTGATTGACCCACGTACCGGTGAAATTTTAAAAGGGCACGTGACGCTAGGCTCGCTGCGTGTCCGTCAAGATATTCTTATCGCCGAAGCACTTTCTGCACCATTTGTTGAGGGTAATGAGGTGACTGAGCGACTTCATGCTATGGCGCTAGACCGTATTCGTCAGTTGAGTGCACATGAAATTGGCCACACGTTGGGCATTGCACACAACTTCTCAGCGTCGGTAAAGGATCGCGCGTCAGTCATGGACTATCCTCATCCGCTGGTGGGATTTGAAAATGGCCAACTTGATATTACCAAGGGCTACGCAAAAGGCATGGGCGTGTGGGATACACAAGTGATTAAATATGGTTATAGTGATTTCGCTGGCGCTGATGAAGCCACTGAGCTTGCAGCTATTCTTGCTGAAAATAAGGCGCAAGGGCTTGAGTTTATCTCTGATTCAGACGCCAGAGCACAAGGCGGAGCGCACCCAACGGCACACCTTTGGGATAATGGGGCAGATCCTGCTGCCGAATTACTGCGTGTGTTGGATGTTCGCAAGCAGGCGTTGAATAGCTTTGGTATTCACAGCATTCAAAAAGGAGTTGCTCTGTCGCAGCTAGAGGAGAAACTGGTACCACTGTATCTTTTCCATCGTTATCAAGTTGAAGCTGCAGTAAAATTGATTGGCGGCGTGGATTACGACTATGAAGTTCGCGGTGACGAGGTAATAAAAGGGGCGAAAGTTGTGGCTAAAGAGGCGCAGCAAAATGCGGCCAATGCGCTTTTGAGTACGCTGTCGCCTGCGGCGTTGACTATTCCTGACTCTATTTTGGCGTTAATACCTCCTAAGGCTTACGGTGAGTACAAAACTCGCGAAAGTATTAAAGGGAGAACTGGGCTAACCCTAGATGCGATGGCATTACCAGAAGTCGCCGTACAGCATAGTCTTAACTTGCTGCTTAACCCACAGCGATTAAATCGTCTTGCACAGCAGCACGCACGTGATCCCCAATATTTTGGTACACAGGCACTTTTAGATGCTTTATATCAGCAGGTATTTGCCCAGTCAGGCAGCAAAGGTATGGCTCAAAAGCTACAGCAACGAGTGCAATACCTAAGTGCAACTCAGCTTGTAAAACTGAGTCACAACGATAAAGTCGCACCTGAAGTTCAGGCGCAATTAAAGTTTTATTTAGCAAAAGTTGCGAAAGACTTTAATCAGTCGTCGGTATTTAGCGATGTTGCTTTTGAGCAAGCGTTTAAACATATGCTCGCACAGCAAATTAATCGCTACCTAGATTCAGGAGAGTGGCCTGAAAGCTTTAAAGCGCTTGAAATGCCACCAGGCTCACCGATCTAAACGATCTTGGATTTAAAGAAGGGTTGGCTACTTTAAGCTTACCTTTACCACTCTATAATAATGGCAAATTAACGCATAAGCGTTCGTTTGCCATGTTAAAAAATAATAAAAATCTTCAGCTACATTTGAACTTATACTAGTTTCTTTCTTAATTTGAAGGAGCAAGTTTGACGCAGCTGATTTTAAGATTTTATTATTTAAAACAATTGATTAGAAAGTTTTTCTTATCTGTATGGATGTCGTTACCTTGGTGCTAGCAGGATGCGGTAGCTGTGCTATTGACAAGACTTTCTCGCTTTAAAATAGAGAGCTTAATTAAGCAAGTTGGTATTAAAAACGTACAAAAATCCGTTGATACCTAGTTCCTATTTTGATAACTTTAATTAATGCTATTGAGTCATGTCTTATGAATAATCCACTGCACATTGTATTTTGTAGCAATGGTGACATTATCTTTAGTATTCAATCTAATAAAAATATCAGAATAATTAATTACTAATTCAACAGGAATATTGAAAATGAAACTACATCTAACTAAAAAAAGCATCAAAAACCTATCTCGTGATAATAAAACACTGCCAGTTAAGGCAACTCCGGCAATTGGTGGTGGTTTCGTCACACACAACTGCAACTTGAATTCAATCGACTGTGACAGACCTACGACTTATACATTATCGATTGAAATCTGTAACACTGATAGACCAGAGATGTAATCTCATATTCTTATCTAAAATATAGATAAATTAAAAAGTCACCTAGCTTGAACCGACCCCCAATGGTTGGAGACCAACATTGGGGGTTAATTCAGATGTTAGGTTTTTTATGTCTTTTTGTAGCACTTTGGAGCTTTGCTTTACCCCCCCAAAAAAAATCTAATTAAACGTCCCTATATCATCCAAATACCGTGGATGTGTAGCCCATAGCTGCCTATTTCTAAGAATCCCCATTAGCCCTTCAGCAGATGTGTAATGACAAATAAGGTTTTTATTTTTTTGCATTATTTTTCCCAATTTAAATCATAAACTGCAAATTGGTAGCAGACATCCAGATTCCCAGCACCTAACTCCTAGCGCCTAACCCCTTTATCGGCCACTTTTTTGATTCCCTCTAATATGGCTTCTGTTGTCCACTCTACCTCATTAAATGGGATGTCAGGTTGATAAAAATCACCATTGCCACGGGCTCTATTTACATAGACTTTATTAGGAATAATGACCTTGCTCAAGCCTGATGGGGTATCAGCCAACCTTACATCCATATAGGTTGAATCTGAGCTACTTGGGGCGCCAAATAACACTGTATTTGAAAACAACTTAAAAGTATCGACAGCACCCAGACAGGCGCTGCCACATTGCCCCGGCACGATCACTATCGCTTTATTTTTAAAGTCACTTTCAGCTAGCTGCTTTAAAGCATTGTTTGCTTGTGGCTTATGCTCTACATAAAATGGCTTTCCAGCCTCTAAAGATGCACGCATACCTACAGACACTGCTTTCACCATTTCATGCATCTCAGGCTGGTCGCGTAATACAGTTATTAACGACTCTACATACTGAGTATTATCTTTTGATGCTCGCCACCACACCTGTGATTTTTCGTCATGTTTATCTTTTCGATAATTAACGATTTGCTGCCCCCATAATTGCTCGGCGATTTTCAAACTCCAATACGTTGAACCACCTTGATTATGACGAAGGTCTAATACCACAGCTGTAGCTGTGAGAAGTTGTTCGCGTTGCCTAGCTAAGTCAGCAAATAGTTGTTGGTAATTTGATTTTTCTGTTTCGTTAGGTGCAAAGGTGGGCATTGCTATCCAGGCTATATCTTCAACAGGCCAATGTAAACCGACCTCCAACTTATCGCCATTGTAAGCATTTACTAGGTGTTGACTAACGCTATCTGGTCGTTCTACCCACTGTAACTGTAGACTGTAAGCCACGCCATTCGATTGCATAAAGTCGCATGTTTTTAATGGTGGTAAAAATGGATTACCGTCGTCGATTAATAATCGCCACCCTTGATTCCACCAATGACCAGGCTGCTCAACTTGACCATGAAACTTAAACAACGTGTTACGCATCAAAGGCTTAATAGGCGTATCATTACAGCGTATGACCTTGTCGCCCTTAGTTACTTTATCATGCTCGCTGTAATACACTTTTAAACCATCACCACGCCAAACCACCGAGAACCCCGGCCAGCGCCTAGGTTGCTTCACCGCCTTTGGTAAAACCGCCACAGCGCCAGCATGACCATCTTGTAAAACAGTATTAAAACGGGCAATTGTGGCTTCATAGCCAGGGGCATCTTTGATCTTTTCAGCAAGCACTAACGCTTGTTGTTTTGCGTTTTCAAGTAACTGCGCAAAGCCAGGATTGTGGCTATCCAATATACCGGGGTGATTAGTAGCAGATTGCTGATAGGCGTAATGGATATCTTGTTTTGCTACGGCTTGCCATTGCAAAGCTGTGCTTGGCAGGTTGTCTATTGAATCGTTGTCATTTCCAAGCGCATGAGAATTCGTTGCAAGCACAGAAAGGCAACTAGCTAAAGTACCAAGGGAGATGTTAATCGTTTTTTTCATATAAATTCTTTTAATTATTATAATCTGACTCGTGAACCTGAGGTTTGAATAAGGTATTAATTATCCGAAGCTCAGGTTATTTAATAGACCAGTAAACCAAACAAATCGGTAAAATGTAACCTGTTTTTTATGTGATTAGGTTTTAATGCAGCACAAACATTCGAGAAGTAGTGATTTCTTTCACAATGACAAGTGAGATATAGCAGGATAAATCCCGACCTAAAAAATCATCAAAACTGAAGGCTGGTTGCTCAGCTTAGTAACTCCCTTACTACTGCAAAAAAAATCACTCGGCAACATGTCGCGTTCACCATCGTGTTCTGCGGCTATGTCTCCAACTTTACCATGCAAACATACCTCAATACGTAGCTTGTGGTGTACCTAAATTCTGCACGTCGCGGCTGTCATGAGGTCTGATCTAAGATCGATAATGTGGTTACATAGGAAATTTACGCGACACTTTTAGGACTGAAGTGATAGATATTAAGGGGGCATTAGCAACCATTGACTACACTTTATGCGATTAACAGCTGACGAAAGAACAAATGTTACCGATCTATTCACTGAGCAGGTAGAGGGTGTAGCGCAGATGAAAAATGACAGTTATCGTTCATTTCATGGTGTTTATACCTGTTTGAGAACATTTACCAATAACTTCGGTCTTACTATTATATTGATGTAAATGTAGCCAAATGTCACACTGCGTAAAAGGGTGTGATCTTGCTTTACTTCACATAATGAAGGAGTAAGGTGATGGTAGAGTTTGAAGGAGATCCAAAGATGAAAACACAAATTGCAATACTTGCTTTATTTATGACTCCCTTGTTTGTCAATGCAGGTGAAGTCGCTGTGACTTGGAAGGACTTTAAAGAGTATCGCGATGTTAGGCCAGGTAATGAAACGCGAGGTTCGTTTCATCAACGGGTTGAGAAGCAACTACAGAAACACCTAGAAGAATTAGCGACTAAATTACCCGAGGGTTACAAGCTTGCGATTACTTTTGATGATATAGATCTTGCAGGTGATGTTCATTATGGTACTACTGATATTCGGGTGATTAAACCAATCCATTTCCCCCGTTTTGAAATTAGTTATAAGTTAACTGATAAGTCTGGTAAAACCATCGCAGAGGAAAATGGCGTGACGTTAAAAGATATGTCATTCATGGATAGAATAAAAAGGGGAATGGACGAATCCTTTTATTACGAAAAGCGTCTTTTAACTGACTGGTTTGAAGATGACTTAATGAAGAAAGCTAGTTGAGTTGATCAACAGCTATGGTGATCTTGATGAGAGCGCCGAGACTGGGTGTTCTCATCTTCTTTTAGCTGAATATTAGTAAGTTAGATGAGTCGCTACTACTCGCACTCTATTGTAGTAATTTTTAGTTTTATACCTCAAAATATTTTGCCTACCTCAAATACATGTTACTGTTTCTTGGAGTTGTGAATAGTTCTAATCGTAACTCACTACTTATTTCGTACTTAGGTTGGATGCTTTTATAAGCACCTAAGCTGAACTAAAGTCATAACAATCCAATTGTTACGGTTTTATTATTTTGTTGTGATTTTGTTGACTTTTTTATTTCAGAATGTATATTCTGTTTTTTGAGGAGCCTATGGGAAGAACGCGAGAGTTTAATGTCGATAAAGCATTGGAACAAGCGACAATCCTGTTTTGGAAGCAAGGATATAGGAATACTTCCATGGAACAGTTAGTCACTTGTACTGGTGTTAGTCGGTACGGGTTTTACCAAGAATTTGGTAATAAAAAGGAATTGTTTCAACGCTGTTTGCAGGAGTATTCTCTGCGTAAAATTGGGCCTGGGCTTAAGCGTTTAAGTGCAAGCGATGGCAGCTTGGCAGACTTAACTGCATTTTTTAACTTGTATAGTCAAAACATTGCAGAGCATGGTGCTAATGGCTGCTTGATTTGTAATACGGCCACAGAAGTGGGTGAATCCGACTCTGATATGAATTCAGCGGTGCAACAGGTCTACAGTGCATTGAGTGCGCAGTTTCGAGATTTCATTGAAAAAGCGCAAGCGCAAGGTGAGATTCGCAAAGAGATTGATGCAAATAGTTTGAGCTTTTGTTTACTTGGTGTGCTTCAAGGTGTAGCCGTGATGGCAAAAGGAGATTTCCATCGTGAAACTCTGAGACATTACTTAACTACGATTTTTGACATGATGGCGCAGAAGTAACGAAAGATAATACGTCGTGATAAAGATTTGAATTGAGTGATCAGTAAAGATTACCCAAAGCGTTTGCTTAATTGCTAGAAGTGATCGTGAAGAAAAGCTTTTAGCTATTTTTTTATTTTATATCAGAATGATTGTTCTGTTATTTAAGGAGAGACAATGGGATCATCGCTAGAAGGAGTTGCTAAGCGACTCGGTGAGTTTGTCACTAGATATAAATACTTGTGTTTACTCTTCAGTATCATGTCTTGTATTGCAATTGGTATTGGGGCAAAAGGGTTAACATTTTCTAATGATTATCGGGCATTTTTTAGTGCTTCAAACCCCGAACTACTGGCTTTTGAAGCTTTTCAGGATAAGTACACCAAGAACGATAATATTCTTATTGTTGTACATCAAAAGGCGGGTAACGGTTTATCCAAACAGCACGCAATGGTGGTTGAACAGCTGACAGAGGCTGCGTGGCAAACCCCCTATGCTAGTCGAGTCGACTCTGTGACTAACTTTCAGCATAGTTACGCGGAGGGAGATGAGCTGATAGTTGCGGACTTGATGAAAAACGTCCAGTCATTAAGTGAAGAAGACATTTTACAAAAAGCGGAAATTGCACAACAAGAGCCCTTATTAAAACAGCGCTTGATCGCAAATAATGGTAAGACGACAGGTATCAATATTACCGTTCAGTACCCAGGTGAATCACTGACTGAAGTACCGACAGCGGTAAAACATGTTCGCGAAATAGTTGCAAAAGCACAGCAAGAGAATCCTGATTTAGTGTTTGCGCTTTCTGGAATTTCGATGCTAAACAATGCGTTTAGTGAGTCAGGGCAGCAAGATGCCGAAACCCTTACGCCTATCATGTATTTGGTTTTGATCATTGTAATGTACTGTGGATTACGCAGTTTTCCAGGAACTATTGCAGCTGTATCTGTGGTGATTTTCTCAAGTGTTGTGGCTATGGGGGTCAGTGGCTACGCTGGTATTCAATTAACTCCTATTTCGATAACCGCACCAACTATTATTCTAACGCTAGCGATAGCTGACAGCATACACGTTTTGTTGTCTTACTATGCCGCAAGAAAAGCAGGACACGAAAAAAATCACGCGATAGTGGAAAGTTTACGAATTAACTTCGTTCCCGTATCTATAACTAGCTTGACTACAATTGTAGGCTTTTTAACTCTTAACATGTCGGATGCCCCTCCATTTGCAGATTTGGGCAACATTACAGCATTTGGTATTGCTGCTGCTTGGGTATTATCTCTAATTTTACTACCCAGCCTGATCGCCATTTTGCCAGACAAAAAGAGCTATGCAACTCGTACAAGCATGTTATCTCATTACCTAGGTCGTTTTGGTGGTGCTGTAGCGCAGAAGTATCGAGCTATTTTGCTATTTACTGTTGTTGCGATTGCGGCTAGTGCCTATGTGGTCCCCAATATTGATCTCAATGATGAGTTTGTGAAGTACTTCGATCATCGAGTGGAGTTTCGCCGTGATACCGATTTTACCATGGAAAACCTTACTGGTATTTATGTGGTTGAGTTTGATGTTGAAAGTGGCAAAGTAGGCGGGATCAGTGAACCTGAATATCTTACCAATCTGAATCAATTTACACAGTGGCTGAGAATGCAACCAGAGGTGGTTCATGTCTATAGTTACACGGATATTGTTAAGCGTCTCAACAAAAATATGCATCAAGATGATACCGGTATGTATCGTTTACCTGCAGATAGAGAGTTAGCAGCGCAGTATCTTCTGCTTTATGAAATGTCCTTGCCATTTGGGTTAGACCTGACGGACAGGATCAGTATGGATAAATCGGCAACTCGAGTAAGCTTGACTCTAGATAACCTCTCAACTGGCCAGATCCAATCTTTTATCGCTCGTACTGAGGCTTGGTTAGTCGACCATACACCAGATGCTATGCATGCTAAAGCAACCGGTGCGACCGTAATGTTCTCACATATTTTCCAGCGCAACGCAGAAAGCATGCTCAGCGGTAATTTAATTGCCGTTATCGTGATCACCTTGATTATGGTGATGACGCTGAGAAGTATTAAATATGGGATCGCAAGTATTCTACCCAACACAATTCCGATGCTATTCACTTTTGGTATTTGGGCTATATTGGTCGGTCAAGTTGGTGTGGCGGCGGCTACGGTAACTTCAACTTCTTTAGGGATCATTGTTGATAATACCGTGCATTTCCTATCCAAGTATTTACGGGCGAGGCGAGAGCAGGGATTGGACCCCGCAGGTGCGGTGAAGTATGCCTTTGAAACAGTCGGTGAAGCTATTTTACTGACCACATTTATTCTGGCTGGCGGTTTCGCAGTGTTGGCCTATTCAACCTTTATGATCAATGCGCAGATGGGGCTGCTAACTGCACTTGCCATTGTCATGGCACTCATCGTGGACTTTTTATTCTTACCCGCGCTGCTTATGTTACTAGCTAAAAGATCAAAGCAAGCGAGCAAAGCGCCTATTCAAGAAGGAACGAAAAATGAAATCTACAACGTCTAAGTTTTTATCACATTTAGCAATCGGATTGCTGGTTATACCTTTTGCCAGCAACGCAACGCAAGACAATCTAGGCTACAACATAGCAGCTAAAGCAGATCGTTCAGATCGAGGTTTTGAAGTCAGTGCGGTTGATTTAAAAATGCGTTTGATAGACAAAAAAGGCCAAGAAACCGAACGTTTATTGACCATGAAAACCATGGAAGTGGCAGACGAAGACAAAGGTGACAAAAGCCTTATCATTTTTAACTCTCCTGCAGATGTAAAAGAAACCAAGCTGCTTTCACATGCGCAAATTATAGATGCTGATGATCAGTGGTTATATCTCCCAGCGCTTAAGCGTGTTAAACGGATCTCTTCTGCAAACAAATCGGGACCATTTGTTGGCAGCGAGTTTGCGTTTGAAGATTTTACGGCTCAAGAACTCAATAAGTATAGCTATGAATATGTAGCGGAAGAGACGTGTGGCGAGCTGACATGTGCGGTGATAGATCGGTTTCCAAAATATGAAAACTCGGGATATACCAAACAACGTGCATTAATAGATACCAAGGATTATCAAGTTAGAAAAATAGACTTCTACGATAGAAAAGGCAGTCATTTAAAAACATTGAGCCTAGATAACTACAAGTTATATCAACAAGCGTACTGGCGTCCGCTTACCATGACAATGGAAAATCACCAGTCGGGCAAAAAGACGATATTAGAGTTTTCAGACTACCAATTTGATATTTCCTTGAGTGCTCGCGACTTTATTAAATCGTCGTTGAAATAGGGGGTGGTATGCGACTCAAGGCGATGCTTGCTGTTGTGCTATCTTGCATTCCGTATGCGAAAGCTGAGATGGAATGGCAAAGTAGTACCAGCATTGACCTTAGCACTCGGCAGTATAATGGCTCTCCGATGAGAGCCTCACAACTTGACCGAGAGTTCGATGCTAAATTGATGTGGGAGCTGGATTTTGAAAACCCAAAGACAGGCTTAAGCGGAGGGCTTAAACCTGTATTGAGTGCAGCGAAAAATGAGGGGATAAGGGCATTCGACATTCAAGAAGCATATATCACTCGTTCTTTCTCTCAAGGACAGTTGAATGTTGGTGTAAATACTGTTTTTTGGGGAGTTGCAGAGTCTCGTCATTTGGTTGATATCGTCAATCAAAAGCAGCCGACACGAAATTTGGATAACGAGGCTAAGCTTGGAGAATTACTACTCCATTATCAGCATTTTACTGATAATGGTCATTGGTTTGCCATGTCTTTACCTTATTTTCGTGAGCGTGATTTCGGCCTTCCTGATGACCGCTTGTCGTTGCCACTAGCTGTGACCGATGAGCAATTTGTAGGCCGAGATGCTAATTATAGAGGTAGCTACTTATTAGGTTATCGCGGTGTGCTAGGTGATTGGGATGTCGGAACCTACTACTTCGACGGCATCGACAGGGAGCCCGTTACACGCCCTAATGATAATCAAGAGTTCGATGCCATTTATCGGCGCCTTCAACAAACAGCATTGGACTTACAGTGGACGTCTGAGTACCTGCTTGGGAAGGTTGAAGCGGTACATCGCCATCACCAAATGGGAGGGAAAAGCTGGGCTTATGTAGTCGGTGCCGAATACTACTTTTACGGCATCGCCAATTCCAACAAAGATCTCAGTTTACTCATGGAGTTACATAGAGATACCGAAGAACAGGTGAATCTAAATCGTCTTTATCAAGATGCGACATTTATTGGCATGCGACTCGCGTGGAATGATGTTGATGATACGAGCATGATTACTGGGGTCTTAATCGATAACGATACTGGGGCTCACACCATTAAAACCGAATTTTCGACTAGGCTCTCCAGTCACTTGAGTCTAGCGCTTGAAGCAAACTTGTTTTTAGAGCAAACCCAGCGTGATGCGACCTACGGGTTTAAAGATGATGATTTTATAGAACTTAGGCTGACTTACTACCTTTAAGGAGAAATTATGGTAAGCCAATACGCAGATGTATTGATTATTGGTGGTTCAATGGCGGGGGCTTGCTTGGCAAGACAACTAAAATTGGCTCATCCAGATATGAAAATTACGGTTATAGAGAGAAAGCAGGCGTTTAATAGTTGGGTTGGAGAGTCGACACTGGAGTCTTTTTGGGACTACATGGCAAACGATTTAAAGCTTGGTTTTTATCTTGAAACAAACCACCTATACAAACATGGGCTGCGTTTTTACTTTGATAGTGATAACCGCGATTTAAGTGTGGAAGAACTGAGTGAGCTTGGGCGTAGTTGGTATCATGGCATCCCTGCGCATCAAATTGACCGCGAAAAGTTTGATAACGATATGGTGCAGTTCAATCGTGAACTAGGTGTCGATGTTGTAATGGGCACTACAGTTAATGAAATTAGTCTCGATGCGCAGCAAGGACACACTGTCGTTACCAGCAGTGGTAGCACTTATACTTGTCGTTATTTAGTTGATGCATCGGGCTTTAATTCACCGTTGGGTAAACAGCTTGGATTAATTGAATCACAAAATGATCGCCACCCTGTGAGTTCATACTGGGGAAGGTTTAAGCATATTGAGCTGATTGATCACCTTGGAAGTGATGAGTGGCGTGCTCGATCGAACTTTACGAGTAGAGCACTGGCTACCAATCACTTTATGTACAAAGGATATTGGATTTGGTTAATTCCATTGAATCAAGACACCTTTAGCATAGGGATTACTGCTAAAAATAATGAAGTGAATTTAAATATTCGTTCAGCTGAAGAATTTGAGCAGTTTTTACGCTCTCATCAAGCACTCAATGAAATTCTAGGACAGCACGCTGAATTATTAGATTACACCTCGATGAAGCGACTATCTAGAAAGGCAAAGCAATCCTTTTCTACAGAACGCTGGTTCTTAACTGGAATGTCATCAGCCTTTTTAGATCCCTTGTTATCACCAGGTTCTGCTTACCTAACCGATGCTAATCGCATGATTGGCGAGCTTATTGAAGCGGATATCGCCGAAGATGCAGAAGTGTTTGCTGGTAAAACAAAGGCATTCAATGCGTACCTTCTTTCTTGGTATGAGAGTTTTATGTTGCACATTACAGGTAACTACCATGGTAGTTATGAAGTACATAAAACGCATTTTGAAGCATTACTAATGCATTGGTTTGGTTTTATTTTACCGTCCTCTATGTCTCGTCGTTATGGTTATTGCCCAAGCCAGCATGGAATGAGTCAAGACGAAGTTAATCAAAAAGCTATCGCGATGATAGAAAATGCTGCGATTGCACGAATTCACGTATTAAAAGATGAGTTTATTCAATTAATCAAAGGGTATGAATACCGCTACAATCGTGGACACTTTTTCGATATTGAACTTACGCGACAACGTATGAAACACGCACATACAAGAGGTGCAATGTTAGACGATGCGGCGATTGCTGAGTTAGATCATGCACTTTTGGAAGTCACCTATCAGGGGTTTTTACGTAGCTTATGTGAAATTCAAAAGGTCGACTTTGACGAAGAAAAAATGCCGATGGTAGTTCAAGCTGCTATCGAAGATAAATTATCACTTACCCATGCTATGCAGCTTTTTCACATATAATAATTAGGCAAAGAAAATGGAAAATTTAGCTATTAAACACCGCATCCAGGATTGTCAAATACAGTCGTTAGCAGAAGATATTATTTCACTAATTTTTGAGCAACGCCGTTTGTTACCTATAGAAGATAACGCACCATTCACTGAGCAGATCGCGGGGCATGTGGAGAGAGTCGAGCAATTCATCGCAAATAACGAACCTATTAATATGGTATTGCCAGCTTTCCCTGCAAAGTCACCAAATAGAACGAAAACACTGGGTTTCTTGCCTGATAAAGGGGAGTTCTATGCATTTGAACGCTTAGTCAATCTCTGTAAACAGATTGAATCTATTTATGAACCAGGTGCAAAAGTAACAATTTGTTCTGATGGTCGTGTTTTTGCCGATATCATTCATGTCACGGATTCACATGTCAGTCAGTACGTAAATACACTACGCCAATACGCGGCTCGTCATTACCCTAACTATTTTGAATTCTTTAATTTAGAAGATGTATTTGACAAAGTTGATGACTTTACTGTACTTCGTGAAGAGCTGATGATCCGCTACGGAGAGAGCTTGTCAGACTTACGTCAACGAGTGAAAAATGAAAAAGAAGCGTCCACGATGTATAAAGGCATCACGCGCTTTATGTTGGAGGATTTCTCTGGCATTGAAAAGTTTTCGGATTATAGCCGCACAGCGTTGCAAAAAGTTGCTAAAACAGCTGCCTACCGAGTGATCCAAAGGAGTAATGCATGGAGTCGATTGTTGAAAGATCACTTACCTGAAGCGTTACGCCTATCAATTCACCCTCAATACTTGGTGTCTGAAAAAATTGGTATTTCTTTAGTTTCACAAACTGATGTCTGGACAACGCCATGGCATTCAGTATTGGTGAAAGATAATACAAGTTATCAACTCATGCCGCGTGAACAAGCTGAGAAGTTAGGTTGTGTATTGGTGTTCAACGAAGGCCGTGCAAGCCATTTTGAGCGTATTCATCGAGGAGCGGAGTGATGGATACAATTAAAGCCTTGGATAGCGTTGGAGTTGTCATTGATGCAACTTCTATGGCTTGTCAACGAGTTGAGCGTCTTAATATTGCGTCATTGATCGATGAAATATTTTCTCAAGGACTGGTTGTGCTCAAAGGATTTGAGCCCCTCAATGATACTGATATGGAGTTAGTAGCTAAAGAGATCGGTCCGCTTTTGCAGTGGGACTTCGGTTATGTACTTGATTTAAAAATACAAGAGCAACCGCAAAATCATATTTTCAGTGAGGGTAAGGTAGAGCTGCACTGGGACGGAGCATTCGCCTCAGAAGAGCCAAGGTTTAACTTCTTTCAATGCTTGCAGAGTAGTTCCAGCTTCGGTGGTGGAGAGACTACATTTTTGAATACAACACGGTTACTAGAAAGTCTACCGAACGATACCATTGAGCAATGGAAGCAAATTCGGATCCGTTATGAAACGGAAAAGAAAGCCCACTATGGAGGGGTGATTGAAGTTCCTTTAATAAGCCGTCACCCTAAGACAGGCAAGCCTCGCATGCGTTATATTGAACCTTTCAATAAAGATAATATGGCAGTGAATCCAGTTGAGGCACAGGTGATAGGTTTTGATACTTATCAAAGTGACGTCTTTTTGAAAGAAATGAACTCGTTACTTTACTCGTCGAACTACTTTTATAAACATAGTTGGAGGAAAGGCGAGTTTGTGTTTGTGGATAATCTAGCTTTATTACATGGACGCAGTCGCTTTGAAGGAAGCGGCTTAAATCGTCATCTAAAACGGGTTCATATTCTATAGTAATGTATTTACTTTCTCATAGCTCACATGGATGTGAGCTTTTTTATCTAAGATTACTAATTGAATAGTGCTAATACTTCCGATAAATCACTGATAATGGCGTCAGGCTCACTTTGTGAAATTGGATTGCCATGATTATAGCCATAGTCAACGGTAACAACTTTACAACCTGCATTTCGTGCAGTTGTCACATCGTTGATGGAGTCACCGACATAAAACCCATCTTGTACTTCGCAATTCATATTATTTACAGAGGTGTATAAAGGCAGTGGATCTGGCTTTTTCTTTTTCAAAGTGTCAGCACACACAATTGTGTCAAACATAGCTTTAATTTCTAAGTGCTCTAATAACTTATGAGTATGTGAAGTATTCTTGTTGGTGACTAAAGCGAGTTTAATTCTTTGCTGATGTAAACTCTGCAGTGTAGTTTTTGCATTAGAGAATAAACTGGATGAGCGTGTAACACAGTCATCGTAAATGGTTTCAAGTAAACGAGTCGCTTCGGCTCTGTCAATATTGGTATTGTTATGGAAGTCTAACGCACGTTCAGTCAGCTTAGTTGTACCATTGCCAATCCAAGTTTTAACAAGGGCAAGTTCAATATCCGGCAAATAGTAATGGTTTAATGTCGTGTTTAAAGCGTAGGCGATATCTTCAGCGGTACTTACTAAAGTACCGTCTAAATCAAAGCCAACCCAAGTCGGGTATGTAAACATGATTTCATTCCTTGTACATTACAGAGGCCCCAAACAACAGAACCTGAATTGATAAATTATTTAAAGGTAGCGAGTAGTTGTAATAGGCTCTGTAGCTTTTTCACAACAAGTGCAAGTTTTTGCTCGTCAATTTCTTCAGTCGTCGATAGACCTTCAACGTCGGCTGCAACATCCAAAACATAAGGTTTAAAGCGCTTGGCTTCAAACGTAAACCCCGCTTCTTCTGTAAATAGTGCTTTAAACTTACCGTGACCTTGCTGCTGCAATTCATCGAGTTTTTTATCCGCATCTAGTGCTTGGCGGTATATGATCTTGAGATTTTCATTGAGTTTTTCGATAACGGCTTGCATGGTCAGTCCTAATCGCCCTATTAAAAGGGCTTATTTTAAGGGTTTCATTTACAAATGTCAGGTGTAAATCTACCCTTTTATAAGTAGTACAAAGGAATTGGAAACTTATCTCGTAATTTATCCTAAAGGTTTAAATTTATACGCCGATAACCAATTTGATCCATCAAAAAGTCAGGTAATCACTTATGAATATTTCCGGAAGTAACCTACCTGCTATGTCTGGAGCGAGCCAAAGTGGTGAAGTGTACAGCGCTGCATTGGCAAAGAAGCAACAGCAAGCAGATGGACAAGCCGCACTTGCTTTAATTGAATCTGCGGGCAGCAGTGCAGCAGCACAAACGCCAGCGAAATCAGTGACAGCAACGCTAGGCAACAACATCAATACATACGCGTAAGCTTATGTCTGATGGCACGTTGTCTTCGGCATGTCCGATAGATATGTGCAAAGCAATCGGTGCTAGGGTCATTAGCACCGATTTTTTGCTATTTTAGTCTAGTAAATTTAAGTCGATCAGCGTTTTACTTGGCTGACCACCAATTTCTCGCACTAATTTAGGCACCAAGAATCCCGGTAGCACTTCTAAAAGCTCAGCCATTATCGCCTTGGCTTCACGCTCTTCTACATCAAAATGACTAGCGCCTTCTACCTTATCGAGTAAATGCAAATAATAAGGCAGTATATCTGCATCGAATAGGGCTTCACTCAATTGGGCCTGAGCCGCAACATCGTTATTAATTCCTTTAAGTAGCACTGCTTGGTTTAGCAAGGTCACATTGGCTTGTTTAAGTTTTTGCATTGCCGCTTTAAAAGTATCATCGATTTCATTTGCATGATTAATGTGATTTACCAAAATCACCTTTAAATGACTGTTTGCTAAACGTTGGCACAATTCCTCGGTTACTCTCGCTGGGATCACTACCGGTAAGCGGCTGTGAATACGTAAACGTTTGATTTGTGGTATAGCCTCTAATTGTTTTAGCACCCAAGCTATCATGTCATCTTTGGCCATCAGCGGATCACCGCCACTTAAGATCACCTCATTGATTTCATGATGGGCGCGCAAATAATCAAATACAGGCTCTAAGGTGCGTTTGTTGACCTGATTATCCTGATAGGGGAAGTGGCGTCGAAAACAGTAGCGGCAGTTGACCGCACAACCGGTTTTGAGCATGAGTAATACCCTAGAACGGTACTTATGTAACAAACCAGGTACAGGTGCGTCTTGTTCTTCGAGTGGATCTTTACTAAATCCCGCTTCAGTTAAATATTCCTGATGTACAGGTAACACTTGTAAAAGCAAGGGGTCATGACGATCTCCGTGGCGCATTTTAGCGATAAATGGGCGAGGTACTCGCATAGGAAACAAGCGCTTAGCTGCAAAGTCTCGTGCATCAAATTGGTCATGCAACCCCAAGATGTTGAGTAGCTCTTGTGGGTCAGTGACAACATTTGCTAATTCTTTTTGCCAGTTAGTCTGCAAATTTACTTCATTTATTTGTATCATTAGCAGGTTAATTACTCGAATATACGTAGATTAGAGGATACGATGGCGAATTATAGCACCAACGAGTTCAAGGGCGGCCTAAAAATTATGATGGACGGCGAGCCTTGTTCTATCTTAGAAAATGAAATGGTCAAGCCTGGTAAAGGACAAGCGTTTAACCGCGTTAAAATCCGTAAGCTTATCTCAGGTAAAGTACTAGAGAAAACATTTAAGTCTGGCGACTCAGTGGAAGGCGCAGACGTAATGGATACTGATCTAGCGTATTTATACACTGACGGTGAGTTCTGGCATTTCATGAACAACGAAACATTTGAGCAGATCGCAGCTGATGAAAAAGCAGTGGGTGATAGCGTAAAATGGCTGGTTGAAAATGACGTTTGTACTATCACACTGTGGAATGGTAATCCAATCGCAGTAACACCTCCTAACTTTGTTGAACTTGAGATCACTGAAACCGATCCAGGCCTGAAAGGCGACACTGCGGGTACTGGTGGTAAGCCTGCAACCCTAAGCACAGGTGCTGTTGTTCGTGTTCCTTTGTTCGTTCAAATTGGTGAAGTGATCAAAGTTGATACGCGTAGTGGCGAATACGTAAGCCGCGTAAAATAATAGCGTAAAGCAATTTACGATGTTTTATAAATCCCAGCATATTGCTGGGATTTTTTTGGAGTAAACAATGACGGTGAACAATTGGCAGCCGAGTGCAACGATAGACACGCTTAGGCAAAGGGCTGCAATTTTAGCGAAGATACGGCACTTTTTTGCGGCTCGTGACGTGATGGAAGTCGACACACCGAGCCTTTCTCAAGCCTCAGTGACCGATCCTCACTTAGATACTTTCCATACTCGATTTGTTGGCCCAAATCACAGCCAAGGTTTGCCTTTATTTTTACAAACGTCACCTGAGTATGCGATGAAAAGACTACTTGCCGCCGGCAGTGGTGCGATTTTTCAATTATGTAAGGCTTTTCGTAATGAAGAGTCAGGACGTCATCACAATCCAGAATTTACGATGTTAGAGTGGTATCGTCCGGGCTTTGACGAATTTGACTTAATGGCGGAAATCGATGAGTTGATGCAGATGTTATTGGACTGTCCTGCTAGTGATTCGATGACTTACCAACAAGCCTTTGAGACATACCTTGGATTTGACCCCTTAAGCGTGTCGCTGACGGAATTAAAAGCGCACGCCAACAAATATGGTTATGGTGATATTGCAGCTATCGAGAACAATCCAGATACTTTACTGCAATTGCTATTTTGCATGGAAATTGAGCCTAAAATAGGTCAGCAGAAACCTTGTTTTGTTTATCACTTTCCGGCATCGCAAGCGGCGCTGGCAAAACTTAACCCGAAAGACAATCGCGTTGCAGGGCGTTTTGAGCTCTATTATCGCAACATGGAACTGGCTAACGGATTTAATGAATTGACGGATGCGGTAGAGCAAAGAGCGCGTTTTGAGCAAGATAACCAACTCAGAGCTGAGATGGGATTGCATCCTGTGCCGGCCGATGAGCGGTTATTGGCTGCACTTGACGCAGGCATCCCCGATTGTGCTGGCGTTGCACTGGGAGTAGATAGGCTAGTCATGCTGGCGCTAAACAAAGCTAGCATAAGCGAAGTGCTCACATTTGATGTTTCGCGAGCTTAGCGCCGCGAAACAAAACGAGTAAGCTCTTTTTGAGTGGTTTCTGTGAGCTTTTGGGCACTTTGGCATTCAGCTAACGCGCCATCAATTTGTGATTTAGACTGCTGACCCAGTTCGACAATTTGTTGCACTGCTTGATGGGTATGTTTTTGTGTTTCTTCAAGTTGGTGTACCGCACTAACGATTTCTTCTAATTGTGCTTGATTGCGTTCAAAGTCATCACTCATCGAAATAAAGCCTTGAGAGGTATCACTGATGGCTTTCTCTGCTGAGCTTGAATGAGAAATCAATTGCTCTGATTCTTGATTGGTTTCACCGACAAGCACGTTCATTTGATTGATAAAATCGCTGATCTGGCGGGTGGCCGCATTGACCTTGACCGACAGCGCACGAACTTCATCGGCAACCACTGCAAAGCCACGCCCGGCTTCACCTGCTCGAGCTGCTTCAATTGCCGCATTGAGCGCAAGCAAGTTGGTTTGGTCGGAAAACTCTTCAACCATTTTTAGAATGTTGCGAATATTCTCACTATTTTCTTTTAGGCCTGAAACCGTCGATGAAAAGTTACCTAGTAGCGTGGTGATTTGTTTTACTTCAGCGACAAGCTTAGTTAACGACTGTGATGAACCGCGAACAAAATGCAAGCTTTCGGTATTGGCCTGATAAACCTGATCGGTATTGTGCACAATACTTTGTAAACTGTGGCTGACCTGATCGGAAGCTGCAATAATTGTGTCACCTTGGCTCAGCTGCTGCTGTCCATACTTTGCGGTACTTTGCATGGAATTGGTGATATCGCGGTTGCTTTGTGTTGCCGCAGCGGCACTTTCATATGTTCTTTCCAAAAGGACACTAAGGTGGGTGGTAAAGGCGTTGTACTGCTCGCTTAAATCTCTAAATTCGTCATAAGTGAATTGTGGCAGCTTTGCATCTAGGTTACCGTCTTGGCGGTTAACACGTTCCAGTGACTCTTTCATCGCTTGTACAGGTCGCACGATTAAAAAGCGCATATAAAAGACGGTAAATGCAAACGCAGCAATAATCACAATAGTGATCAGCCAAAACAGCCCCATATTCGCGCCAGATTGGGATAGCTCCGAATACAGCCAAAATAAACTAATTGCTTGAAAGAGAAGTAAAAAACCTAAATTGCCAATAATTTTGCGTGTTAGGGTAAAGAAAAACGTCTCTTCTAAAAAATTATAAATGCGCATATATAAACTCATATTGGGCTCATCATTGTGCCACTTTATTTGTCTCAGTATAGATGAGCTAAATGGAATAACAATGCTAAAGCGATCAAGCAGTTACTCAATTGGGGTGGCGTAAGCGCCAATGCCCTGTAAATACATTTTGGTTTGGCATGGAAAGTTAGTGAAAATACCATCCACCCCGAAATTTAGCATCATATCTATGTCTTGTTGTTTATCGACCGTATAAGCAAATACCTTTAATCCGCGAGATTTTGCGTCCAACACATATTCATGATTAATAAAGTTTTTGTCCATATGAATGCTGTAGGCATGGAGCGATTCGGCAAATTGCGCATAATGAATTGGGATCGAAGCGGTTAACGCGCCAATTCTTACCCAAGGTAATTTTTGCTTTAGCCACAATAGTTGATGATGGTCAAAAGAGGAGATGAGTAGCTGCTCTCTGGTGATCACGCCTTGCTGGATATGATCTTCAATATAGGTAACGAATTTATCTAGGCCAAAGGTATGCTTCAGTTCTAAATTGATATCTGTCTGTTTGCCGATGGTGGCAAACACTTGCTGCAAGGTTGGAATTGATTGTCCTTTACCGGCATCAAGCGTGGCAAGGTAGGCTTGAGTTTGTTCATTAACTCTACCCACGCCATTGGTGGTCCTGTCTAGCCAAGTGTCGTGGATAATGGCGTAATCATCCGCGCAACTTTGCACATCCAACTCAATACCATCAACGCCAATATGGAGAGCTGCTTCTATTGCAGCAAGTGTATTTTCTGGATAGCTGCCACTGGCTCCACGGTGCGCTAAGACTTGAATCATGCTTTTTTCCTTGTAATAGACCAAGTTTCAAAACAGGCTGCACTAACTACCAACAACCCGCCAAGTAATGTTGTAAGTGTCAACGTCTCGTGTAACAGAATATAAGCTAATAGCGTTCCATACAATGGTTGTAAACAAGAAATTAACCCTGCAGTGGTGGCAGATAAATAACGTAGGCTAGAGGCAAATAAGGCGTGTGGAATTGCCGTAAATATTGCTCCTGCAAGCAAGATTAACCAGAGATTTTCTGTGGATACTTGCTGAATTGGCACTTCCACAAATGCTAACAGCATGAGGCATGCAACAAGCGTTTGATAAAGCATCGTGTGTGGGCCGCTATAGTGAGAAAAGAAGCGCTTTTGGAGCAAGTTGCGTAGCGCAAAGAGTGCGCCCGAGAATACGCCCGTAATAATCCCTAAGGTAACTTGGTTGCCAAGGTTCGCTTCTGGTACTAACAGATAGATACCAAATAGCACCGCGCTCGCACTGATAAAATCTTTTAGCTGTACACGGTTGCGAGTGAAGAGCGGCTCTAAAAAAACGGTGATAACGGGGTAGGTGAAAAAGGCAATGATCCCAACTGCAATTCCCGCCATTTGCATGCCTGCAAAGTAAGTCACCCAATGAAGTCCCACGATGACACCGAGAACTAAAGCCGTTAGATAATCTTTTTTGTGTATTAATTTTATCGGCAGCCGTTGTATTTTGAGTAACAGTAGTAGCACAACGAAAGCAACGGCGGTACGGTAAACGGTGATATCCAATGCTGAGAGTGAAATTAATTTTGAAAATAATGCTGTTCCACCAAATAATAAAACGGCACTATGAAGCGAGAGCAAAGCGGATTGTTGTGGGCGCATATCGAATATTAGAACTGTTTTTTAGCAGTCTATCATTTAATCGCTTTGAGATGACAAGATTGTTGACACTTGTCACTCAACATTCTGCGCTTAAACGTAAATAATAATAAAAAGAGTGAACCAGAGAAGCTTGTGTCCATTACCACAGAATTTACCCTAGTAGAGAAACGGCGCTCATTTTGGAATGCCGGACCCCTTATATTTTCAACCTTTTACTTTTTCCCGTTAATATTTAGCTGGGCGCAATTGAGCGCAGTTAATATTGCGTTGCAAGTTGTTGTGTACCTTAGTTTTGTCTTGCTCTATTGGCAGAGTATTACAAAAACGGGCAATGCGTTGGTGATGAATTTAGTAGTGATGGCAGGGCTTTGTGTCGCAGGTAGTTGGGTGACGACCGGGACGAGTTCGTTATTTGGCTTTATTGCTTTTTTCTGCGGTTTTAATTTTCTGCCTCGCTATAAAATCATTGCGATGCTGGTCATCATAGCGTTGGTATTGCTAACGGCTAAATTTATCGCGACCCAGCAAACGGTTTATTTCTTGATGCCTGCACTGTGCGTGGCATGTGGACTCTTTATTTTTGGTTGGATGTCACACCGAGAGCGAGTACATCAAGAGTTGCAGAGGCAAAGTGAAGAAGAGATTAAGCGGCTAGGCGCCGTGGCTGAGCGTGAGCGTATTGCACGTGACCTACATGATTTACTTGGTCATTCACTCAGCTCGATAGCATTAAAAGCAGAGCTGGCGAGTAAATTTGCAGCTGCAAATGCATTAGAGCAAGCGCAATCAGAAGCGCAGCAGGTTGCAGACTTAGCGAGAGAAGCACTAAGCGAAGTGCGCCAAGCCGTCACCGGCTACCATCAGCTAGCGCTTGATGCTCAGCTGCACATTTTGGCATCGAGGCTAAAAGATAAGGGCATTGCCGTAACGCTAGAATTGCAGGCGGTCACTTTAGATAAAGTAAGCGAAGCCTGTTTGTGCTTTTTTGCTAAAGAGATATGCACCAACATTATTCGTCACAGCGACGCAGATAAGGTTTGCTTCACACTACGACAAACTGACAATAATGTCTTTGTAGAAATTAAAGATAATGGCTCTATAAAGTCCATAAAAGAAGGAAATGGTTTAATGGGGATCCGTACCCGATTGAAAGAATGTGGTGGCCAATTATTTTATAACACCGAACAGGGCGGATACTTTAAGGCGGTACTAGGGGAAGCAGGATGATCAAAGTTTTTATTGTTGAAGATCAAGCATTAGTAAGAGGAGCTATTGCGGCATTATTGAGCTTAGATAGAGAGATTGAGGTGGTTGGCGAGGCTGAAAACGGTCAAGTTGCAAAGGAAAAGTTAGCAAAGTTAACGCCTGATATCGTGCTAACGGATATTGAAATGCCACAAGTCACTGGGCTTGAGCTTGCTCAGCACTTACAACAAAAAATGCCAGACACAAAAGTAGTTATCATGACGACCTTTTCTAAGGCGGGTTATATTCGTCGCGCGATCACTTTAGGGGTAAATGGCTTTGTATTAAAAGAAGCACCAAGTGAGTACTTGCTATCAACGCTGAAAAAGGTAATGAACGGATATAAGGTTATTGACCCAGAGCTTGCTCTGTACGCTTTGGAGGATGCTGACCCGCTTACTGATAAGGAGCGAAAAGCGTTGCGTTTGGCCAGTGAAGGACTAAAAACTGCTGAAATCGCAGGACAGCTATTTTTGAGCGAGGGAACGGTAAGGAATTATTTATCCGACGCTATCGCGAAATTACATGCGACAAATCGAGTAGATGCAGCAAGAATTGCTAAGCAAAAAGGATGGCTGTAACTCGGTGTAATAGCATATATCCAGTTAATACTTCAAAATAATGCAGTGCGGTAATATACTGCACCATCCGCCAAGTAATAATAATGTATTAATTTTGAGTGTAATGATGGATCCTAAATTACTTATTCAAGTTACCGCAATAACGACTGTGGTTTGTACAGTTTTTATGGCCGTAAACTGGTTTATTAATAAAGGCCTACCAGGCACTCGAGATTGGCTTGTTTTCATTGCGCTTACCGCAATTGGGTGTGGCCTGTTGGCCGCCTATACACTTCCCATTACGTTCTCAATTTTTATTCCCAATCTTACTATCGCATTTGGACTTTTTTATCTGGCTCGTGGTGTTGATGCGTTTTTTAGTGTGAAAAGCAATTACATGCCTTGGTATGTATTAGCCGCATTGGGTATTCCAAGTTTTACTTACTTTTTGTACGTGGATTTTAATTTTATAGCTCGTGTCGGGATCAACTACCTAGTCTGGGCGATGGCGATGATTTACTGCCTGCGAGCGTTAAATAAAGGCCATAAATTATTATCACAACAGTTTAGTGTGGCACATTGGGCGTTTGGCCTATCGTGCTTGAGCTTATTGGCCGTGTTTACTTTTAGAGTGGTCATGCTTGGCGGCTACTCGGTGACAGATAGCCTGGTTTCGGCAAATTGGGTTAACCAGTTTTTTGCAGTTTCAGTGAGTACGATGCCGCTGCTGTTGTGTTTTTCTTTATGCCTGTTATGTAGCAGTCGTCGTGAAAAAGAACTATGCCTGTTAAAAACTGCTGCTGAGCAGTCAGCGCAAGTAAAAGGACAGTTTTTAACGTTATTAAGTCATGAACTGAGAACACCACTAAACGCTATTGTTGGTCACGCAGAATCACTTAAAAAAGTGCCGCGTGAGCCCAATCGCCATGCTCAACTATGCGATGTTATCGTCCACGCCGCGATGTCGATGTCAGACTTAGCCAATCAAGTATTATTGCAAGCGAAAGGGGAATATGCCGCGCAAAATCGCGTGCCTGTCTCGCTTTATAGTCTTTCGCAAGAGTTAGTTCGCCTTTTACAGCCGCTGGCATTGGCTAAAGGGTTGAGTTTGAGGGTCGAGGTTAAAGGTCTGTATCCACAGGACGTTCATGTCGTCGAGCAAGATACATTGTCTTTGGTACTCAGAAATCTGCTTTCGAACGCGATTAAGTACACAGATAAAGGCATTATTACGCTGATCCTTGAAGGCACAAGTCGCGCTGAGGATAAGCAAACTATTCGTTTTGCAATTAAGGATACGGGCAAAGGACTGACTGAAGTACAAATGGAAAAGATCTTCGAGCCCTTTGTCACATTAAATACTGAACAATCCATCTCGCAAAGTTCAGGATTTGGGTTGGCGTTATGCAAGCAACTGCTGCAAGGGCTAGACTCTGAGCTTAACGTCGACAGCAAGCTTGGCAATGGCACTGTGTTTAGCTTTGAGTTAGATTGCCAGTGTAGTGATTCACCGTTACAGAGCACAGAGTTTAATACAGAGAAGCTAGCACTCAATGTGCTTGTTGTTGAAGATAACCTCATGAATATTGATGTGATCAGCACTTATTTAAACGATATGGTGAGCGAGTTTTCTATTGCTAAGTGCCTTGCTGAAGCGGAAGTCGCACTATTAGAACACAATTTCGATATTGTTCTGTTAGACATGCGACTGCCAGATGGTAATGGTCTTGAGTGGTTTAAAGAAGGCTTCAACGAAATTGGCTTTACCTCCAGCGTTAAGGTGATAGCGTTAACGGGTGATGGCGATCCTGAATTGAAAAGACAATGCCTCCGAGCTGGCATGCAGGACTGTTTAACTAAGCCTATCATGCCAAGCCGTTTATATGCGGCACTGGAATGTGCGACTGTAAAAACAACATCTCGCTTGGAATGTAAGACTTTGATTGATCAATCAAGATTTATGGATCTCGCAAACCGTGAAAGTTCAGGCGTGTTGGCAACGAAGTTAATGTATTTAGCAGACAGGTTTGAATATGAGATTGCGCAAATTAAAGGACTCACAGAGTTAAATGTAACAGATTTAGCCATTGATAAACTAGCCTACATTGAAAATGAAGCTCTAGAGCTCGGCATGGTGAATTTTGCAGAGCTTGTTCAAGCAGCAACAGTACAGCTGAGTTACTCTGAAGAGCAAGTCGATTGGGACGGTCTTGCTATGGTTGCTAGACGCTCAGTTGAGCGTTTATTAGAGCTTCACGCCCAAATTGCAACGTTGGAATCGACATCAAATTCAGTGGTTAATCTATCTGCATAAAAAGATTCATCGATCTTGGCCTAGGTCATTAGGCTATTTTGGGTTAAAATAACAGCATAGCTTATTTAACAAGACAGTAATGCCAAAACAGGATCCCTATCTCGATAGAGAACAGCAAAAATACGACAATCCAGTACCTAGTCGCGAATTTATCTTAGAACACATTAAAAGCGCGGCCAAACCACCTTCTTTCTCTCAATTGTGTAACGATTTAAAAGTGCAAGACGAAGAACGTCAAATTGCGCTTAAACGCCGCTTGCGCGCAATGGAGCGAGACGGTCAACTGCACTTCAATAAATTTAAGTGTTACACCATTCCAAGTGATGATGGTCTAGTCAAAGGCCGCGTTGTTGGACACCGTGACGGCTTTGGCTTTTTAGAAGTCGAAGACGAACCCAAAGATTGGTTTATCACTAAGTATCAAATGGAGCGCGTGCTACATGGCGATTGGGTGTTAGCAAAGGCTGGCAGCCGAGGCTCAGGTGGTAAGGTGGAAGCGCGCATTGTGCGGGTACTTGAAAAAGAGCGTGCGCCAGTCGTCGGTCGTTATTTTGTTGAGTTTGGCATGGCAGTCGTGGTGCCAGAAGATCCTCGCATTACTCAAGATATCATCATCGTACCTGGCCAAGAAAATGGTGCTCGCCATAATCAAATGGTGCAGGTAGAGATCACTCAAAGCCCTAGCAAACAAATGAATGCAATGGGTAAAGTACTTGAGGTGCTCGGCGATCATATGGCACCGGGTATGGAAATTGAGGTGGCACTTCGCAATCATGACATTCCTCATGAGTGGCCAAGTGAAGTAGAAGCACAAGTTGCAAATCTTGGTGAGTTTGTTGAAGAGTCTGCTAAACAGGGCCGAGTTGACCTGCGCGACTTACCGTTAGTGACCATTGACGGTGAAGACGCACGTGACTTTGATGACGCCGTATATTGCGAGCGTAAAAAGTCAGGAGGTTGGCGTTTATGGGTTGCTATTGCGGATGTGTCTCATTATGTAGGTAAAGGAACTGCGCTTGACAAAGAAGCGATTGAGCGTGGTAACTCAGTGTACTTTCCTGAGCAAGTTGTGCCAATGCTACCTAAGGTACTATCGAACGGTTTATGTTCATTGAATCCAAAGGTAGACCGTTTATGTATGGTTGCGGAAATGACCGTGTCCGAAGCGGGTCGTTTGTCTGGCTACCGTTTTTACGAAGCCGTAATGAACTCTCACGCTCGCCTTACTTACACCAAAGTCCATGCGATTTTACAAGGTGACGAAAAGCTCAGAGCGGATTATCAGCCTCTTGTGCCTCATCTAACTGAGCTCCATAACATGTATATGGCGCTGAAGGCTGCAAGGCAGGAGCGTGGCGCGATTGAGTTTGAAACCCTAGAAACGCGCTTTGTATTTAATGCCCATCGAAAAATTGATTCTATCGTGCCTGTGGTTCGTAACGACGCCCACAAGCTGATTGAAGAGTGCATGATCTTGGCTAATGTGTCAGCAGCAAAGCTGTTGGAAAAACATGAAGCCCATAGCTTGTACCGTGTTCATGATGAGCCAGACCCTGAAAGATTGAGCCAGTTTAGACAATTCTTGCAAGACTTGGGTATCGAAAGTCAATTACCTAACGATCCGTCGCCAGAGGAGTTGACCCAAGCGCTTGAGTCATTGGGAGATCGCCCTGAAAAAGAATTGATCCAAACCATGTTACTGCGCTCAATGAAGCAAGCAGTATATCAGCCTGAAAATATTGGCCACTTTGGTTTGGCATTAAAAGCCTATGCACACTTTACCTCACCAATTCGCCGTTATCCGGATCTGGTGGTACACCGCGCAATCAAAGGCATTTTACAGCAGCAACAACAGCCCGTGAGTGGCGCTTACATCTACAATGAAGATGAAGTGAAACAACTGGGTGAGCAGTGCTCGATGACAGAGCGCCGCGCTGATGACGCTACTCGAGAAGTTGCTGATTGGCTTAAATGTGAATTTATGCAAGATCATGTTGGCGATGAATTTACCGGTGTGATCTCATCAGTCACCAACTTTGGATTATTTGTGAGGTTGGACGATCTACAGATTGACGGGATGATCCATGTTAGCAATTTAGGGCATGAGTACTTTCATTTTGATGGTGCAAAGCAATGTTTGATTGGCGAGCATAGTCGCACAGTGTTTAGACTCGGCGATAAACTTACTGTTGTGGTTGCTTCAGTTAGCTTGGACGATCGTCGTATCAACTTAGCTTTGGCTGAAGAAGGTCAGCAAGACAGGTATGCAAGGCGTCGAAAATCGCCAAAAAGCACAGCAAGTAGTGTTCGTGAGCAGCTAAAAACGGGTAAAATCCCGGGAGCTAAGCGCCGTGACGGTGAAACGTCTGGTCGCGACAAAGATAATAAAGGCGATGACAAAGCCAAAAAGCGCAAAAGAACGACCCCTAAGGGTGAGCTCAAACAGGCGAAAAAGGCAGGCACGCTGAAGTCGAAGAAAAAATCGACGAGTAAAAAAGCCAAAGCGGCAAAGGGCAAAGCAAAACGCCCGGGTAAAAACGAAAGAAATCGTAGCAAAAAAGCGCAATAGATTATAAAGCGGGAGCTTTAACGTGAGTAACGAATTAATTTTTGGCTTTCATTCAATCGAAGCCATTTTGAATAACGCGCCGGAGCGCTTTTTAGAAATTTATGCACTAAAGGGACGTGAAGATCAGCGTTTAAATCAAGTCGTAAACGATGCCCGTAAGTTTGGTATTTCAGTGCAATTTATGCAGCGTAAAGCGCTTGATAACAAAGCGAATGGTGAGCAACATCAGGGCATTATTGCCAATGTTAAAGCGGCGCGCGGATACAATGAAAAAGATCTTGATGAGATCATTCAAAGAGAAACCACACCATTTTTCTTGGTGCTTGATGGGGTAACGGATCCTCATAACTTAGGTGCATGTCTGCGTAGTGCTGATGCAGCAGGTGTACATGGTGTTATCGTACCAAAGGATAAGTCTGCAAAGCTAAACGGCACTGCAAGAAAAGTAGCGTGTGGCGCTGCAGAAACGGTTCCGCTTATCCAAGTAACCAATCTTGCTCGCACGTTGCGTGATATTAAAGAAGCCGGTGTGTGGGTTGTGGGTACGGCAGGTGAAACCGATACAGCTGTTTTTGATGCAAACCTGACTGGGCCTATGGCCATTGTAATGGGCGCCGAAGGCGATGGCATGCGCCGTTTAACTCGAGAGCATTGCGATGAGCTGGTTAAGATCCCGATGGTAGGTAGCGTGTCTAGCTTAAATGTATCGGTTGCGACCGGTGTTTGTTTATTTGAAGTGTTAAGACAGCGCTCAGCACTTTAATCACTTAATAAGCGCCGGCTTTCACGGCGCATCTTCAAAAGTTTTAAGAGCTCGCAAGGTAAACTTGCTCCTACACAGGTCTACCTTTGGTAGGAGCCGATTTTCTCGGCGCATCTTCAAAAGCTTTAAGAGCTCGCAAGGTAAACTTGCTCCTACTCAGGTCTACTTTTGGTAGGAGCCGATTTTCTCGGCGCATCTTCAAAAGCTTTAAGAGCTCGCAAGGTAAACTTGCTCCTACACAGGTCTACTTTTGGTAGGAGCCGATTTTCTCGGCGCATCTTCAAAAGCTTTAAGAGCTCGCAAGGTAAACTTGCTCCTACTCAGGTCTACCTTTGGTAGGAGCCGATTTTCTCGGCGCATCTTCAAAAGCTTTAAGAGCTCGCAAGGTAAACTTGCTCCTACTCAGCTCTACCTTTGGTAGGAGCCGATTTACTCGGCGAGCTTTTAATAATCCGCAAGGTAAACTTGCTCCTACTCAGGTCTACTTTTGGTAGTAGCCGATTTTCTCGGCGCATCTTCAAAAGTTTTAAGAGCTCGCAAGGTAAACTTGCTCCTACTCAGATTTACCCTTTGGTAGGAGCCGATTTACTCGGCGAGCTTTTAATGATCCGCAAGGTAAACTTGCTTCCACTCAGGTCTACCTTTGGTAGGAGCCGATTTATTCGGCGAGCCTTTAAAACCCGACAGGTCAGCTTATTCCCGCACAATTGTACAGGGTATTACCCCATTAAAATCGCTTGCAACTCTTTAAGAGACTCTACGGTATAGGTTGGCTTGATATGCTCGGGGCAGACTTTGCCATCATGCTTTAACCAACAGCTGTCAATCCCAAAGCGGTTTGCGCCTAAAATGTCACTCGCTGGTGTGTCGCCAACCATTAATACTTTGGATTTGTCGGGGTTCCCCAACAGCGCTAACGTATGCGCAAAAATACTCGGATCTGGTTTTGCTTTACCTACCAACTCAGAGATCACCACTTCAGAAAAACGATCTACAAGGCCGGTGTGCTCTAAGCGCTTTTGCTGAAGCGCGGCAAATCCGTTGGTAATAATAGCCAAAGTACATTGGCCTTTCAGGCTGTCGAGCAAGGCTTTAGCTCCCGGTAACGGTTGGCAAATTTCTGCCATCGCGGCCAAGAATCCCGCATTGAGTACTTCAGGCGCGATATCGAGTTTTTCAGCCCAGCGACTAAAGCGCGTTACCTGAAGTGTTTTTGCGTCAATCTCACCATTTTGATACTGCACCCAAAGTGGCGCATTTAAGCTGTTATATTCTTCGTAGTCCTCGTCAGTGAACACAACGTCATATTGAGTAAACAGCGTTTGTAATCCAAATTTGGCATTAAAGCTAAATAAGGTTTCGTCAGCATCAAATAAAATATGTGTATAGTTCGGCATTATAAATACATCTCGGGGTGATTAAAGGGTGCCATTGCGAGTAATAAGGCTTGCGTGTAGCTACTCTCTCTGGTGGCAAGATGGTTGGTTAGTAAACCGATAGCACCGCCTTGTTGCTTGATATTAGTGGTATTGAACAAGTCGTCCATTACATGTCCTAGCTCTTCACCTTGTTCAAGACGCGCGTAGACCGATGCCGGTAGCGGCAAATTACAACTACGGCCGACACTCGTACGACGGTTATCCGCAATGACGACATAAGCGAAAGTAGCTGCACCGTATTCAAATTTGGCAGCGCCTCCTTCCATGGCACAATAAAAATCGGCTTGATGATGTTGCTGTAAGTAAGTAACACGATTCTCTGCGCCTTCGCGGGTGGCTTGTTCACCTAAAGGCTGATCCGCAACGAGACTCGGCGCTGAGATACCCTGACAGTCAATTTTTGCATTGGGAAAGTACTGCGCAAAGATGGTTTTTGCAGCATTGATTTTTACTGGGTTTTTAGACCCCACTAAAATGGTAAGCACGTCCATATAACAACTACTCGTGATGCTCTAAAAGGCGTCAGTGTAAAGTGTGATATGGAGCGATGCAAGGAAGCTATTATTCCTAATCAAAACATAAGCTGGGTTAAATCGGTAAATCGACTGGCGCCATATTCTCAAGGGCACGTTTCTTCACTAATAATTCTTTGATAAGTGGAGTCAGTACTAACTCCATTGCCAGCCCCATTTTCCCGCCCGGCACAACTAACGTGTTTACACGAGACATAAAGCTGCCTTCGATCATTTGTAAGTAGTAAGGGAAATTAACATCTTCGATGCCACGAAAGCGAATAACCACAAAGCTTTCGTCTAATGAGGGTATGTCTTTAGCACTGAATGGGTTAGAGGTATCCACGGTGGGCACGCGTTGAAAGTTAATATGCGTGCGAGAAAACTGGGGAGTGATGTGATTAATGTAGTCATCCATTGAGCGCACAATTGACGTCATAACTGCTTCTTTGGAGTGGCCGCGCTCATTGGTATCGCGAATGAGCTTTTGGATCCACTCAAGGTTGATGATAGGCACCATGCCAATCAATAGATCAACGTTGCTGGCCACATCATATTCGGGGGTCACGACACCACCGTGCAGCCCCTCATAAAACAGCATATCGGTGTTTTGTTCCAGTTCTTGATAAGGAGTAAAAGTGCCCGGTAGCTGATTAAATGGCACGGCATCGTCAAACGTATGAAGGTAGCGACGGACTTTGCCGTTGCCGGTTTCGCCATAGCTTTTGAACAGACTTTCTAATGCGCCGAAGTCATTGGCTTCTTCACCAAAGTAGCTAATGTGCTTACCTTCTTGCAGCGCTTCGCGACGCAATTTATCCATTTCAGGGCGAGTGTAGCGATGAAAGCTATCGCCTTCGACATAGGCGGCTTTGGTATTAAGACTGCGGAATATATGTTTTATCGCGCTTGTCGTTGTTGTAGTGCCTGCGCCTGAACTACCAGTAATGGCGATAATAGGGTGTTTGTCTGACATAAATCTGCCTTAGCTTTCATCATCCGTTAATTCGATGTTACGCGAAGCAAAGTTTTTGGCAAGCTTTGCTTGAGGGCGAGTGTTGGGTATCATAGCGGGGTGATATAACTACAATGAAAAATCAAAGGAACGTCCATGCCTATTTCAATGCGTGTGAAGCTCGCAGTTTGTCTATTCGCTTTCGCGTCTTGTTTACCAGCTTATTCAGCCATGCCCAAAAGCCAAATTTGGCTAGCTGAATTAGGTGAACATTTCAGTGCTAAACCAATTACCGAAAACACCGCATATTTTAATCAACCGCTAGTGACTGATTCTGGGGTTTACTATACCGCGGAAGTAAGCGCTGATGGCAATAGCCAAACGGATCTGTTTTTTTACGACTTTCAAAGCCAAAACACAACCAACCTCACGCAATCCCCTGTCTCCGAGTATTCACCCACACTGCATCCGAATGGGAAAGGGTTAACGACGATTGTGGTTGAGGGATCCGGTAAGCAAAAACTGTGGTTTTATCCGTTTGATCAGGCTACAAAACCAAGTCGTGTTTTTGAGCATATTGAACCTGTGGGGTATCATGCTTGGGGGAGCAACCAAGATCTGATTATGTTTATTTTAGGTGCGACTGAGAGTGCTCCGCATACCTTACAGTACACAGATATTAATGGTCATTTACCACAAATTCTTGCCGAAGATATTGGCCGAACTTTGTCTTACAACCGTGCGCGTGATGTGTTTGCTTTTACATATCAAGTCAATGGCTTAATGTGGTTCGCAACTTACCACAGAGAGAGCGATCATATTCAGCGATTTTTTGCTCTTCCCAGTCAAGTGCAAGATTATACCTGGTTGGATGATAATAAAGTGGCATATGCACTAGATAATAAAATTTATTATCGGGATTTAAATGCGCCTAAAAAAGTCCACTTATTAAGAAACTTAAGAAGTTACTGTCAGACTTCAATTTCTCGCTTGAGCTTTTTTGATAACAAGCTGGCATTTGTATGCTACCGCCAAGACTGACAATAACAAATTGAGTAGAATGCTCGATGCGATGCGTAGACAACAACCATAGGAAGAGATATGACGATTCTTGTAACTGGTGGTGCAGGCTATATTGGCTCTCACACTGTATTAGAGCTGCTACAGCAAGGCAAAAAGGTAGTGGTCGTAGATAATCTAAGCAACTCTCAGCAGACTTCATTACATAGAGTCGCTGAGATAGTAGGAAAGGAAGCTATATTCCATCAGGGTGATATTCTTGATAAGGCATTTCTTGATAGTGTATTCGCGCAATATGATATTGAAGAAGTGATCCACTTTGCAGGCTTAAAAGCCGTAGGAGAGTCGGTTCAAAAGCCAATCGAGTATTATCAAAACAACGTTCAGGGTACGTTGACGCTGCTTGATGCGATGCGTGACGCCAATGTATTTAAGCTAGTTTTTAGCTCGTCAGCGACGGTCTATGGAGATCCTGCCAGCCTTCCTATTCGTGAAGATTTCCCTGTTGGTGGCACAACCAATCCTTATGGTACGTCAAAGCTGATGGTTGAAATGGTGCTGCAGGATGTTGCTAAATCAGACCCGCGTTGGGCCTTTGCTATTTTGCGTTACTTTAATCCGGTTGGCGCACACGAGTCGGGGCTAATTGGTGAAGACCCAAATGGTATTCCCAATAACTTACTGCCCTACATCTCACAGGTTGCTGTTGGTAAACTGGCGAGTTTAGGCGTCTTTGGTAACGACTATGACACCAAAGACGGCACGGGCGTGAGAGATTACATTCACGTGGTTGACCTTGCTATTGGCCATTTAAAAGCACTTGAGAAAATCGCAGTAGCAGCAGGCACACATATCTATAACTTAGGTACCGGCAATGGCTACTCGGTACTAGAGATGGTTACCGCGTTTGAAAAGGCAGCGGGCAAAGCTATACCCTATGACATTAAACCGCGTCGCGATGGCGACATTGCCGCTTGTTACGCTGCGCCTGAAAAAGCCAAATCCGAATTAGGCTGGCATGCAGAGCGTGGTCTGGATGCTATGATGCAAGATACATGGCGCTGGCAAAGCAATAATCCAAATGGTTATAAATAAAATAACCTGAACATCTGTTGCTTCTCTTCGCCTTTGCCAATCAGGGTAAAGGCGAGGCTTCATTGAACATCATTACCACATCAATTTTAGTTTCATAAAACTGTCATGCCGTTGTCACCTAAACTCGGTTAAATAATCTGGTATAGACCAGTTTAGAGGCAAGTTATGAACAACGATTATTTACTCCTGACGCCAGGCCCACTTAGTACCTCTCACACCGTGAAAGAAGCCATGTTGAAAGACTGGTGCACTTGGGATGATGAATATAACCAAGGTGTGGTGCAAGTTATTCGCAATCAGCTTTGTGAAATTGCGGTTGCAGATCCGCAGTATCGCAGTGACTACAGTGCAACCTTAATGCAGGGCAGTGGTACAGCAAGTGTAGAGGCGGCTATTGGGACTTTTATTCCTAAGTCTGGCACTTTACTGGTTATCAATAATGGTGCCTATGGTGCGCGTATTATTGAGATAGCCAATTATCTAAATATTAATGTGATAGCGCTCAACTTTGTTGAAACCGAATTGCCGCAACTTGAGCAGATCTCACAAACGCTTGAGCAACACCCTGAGATCACCCACGTAGCAATGGTACACTGCGAAACTACTACGGGGATGCTGAATCCGGCAAAACGCGTAGCGGAGCTTGCGAAACATCACAACAAAGTAATGATCCTTGATGCCATGAGCAGTTTTGGCGGCATTGAGATGGATATGCACGAGTGGCAAATTGATATCCTCATTAGCTCAGCAAATAAGTGTATTCAAGGTGTTCCAGGTTTTGGCTTTGTGATTACAAAAACAGCGCTCTTGGTTGCCTCTGAAGGACAAGCACGCTCACTCTCGCTGGATCTTCACGCCCAGTGGAAAACCATGGAAAACCATCACGGTAAATGGCGTTTTACCTCGCCAACGCATGTTGTCAGGGCTTTTGCCAAAGCACTGGAAGAATTGGCGCAAGAGGGGGGCGCTTCTGCGCGATTTAAGCGTTACAGCGAAAATCAAAAACAGCTCGTTAGCGGCATGAAAGCCCTTGGTTTTGAAGCCTTGTTACCAGAAGTAATGCATTCACCTATTATCACTTCTTTTTATTCACCAAGTGACGAAAGCTATGAGTTTAAGCGCTTTTATGAAGCATTGAAGCAAAAAGGATATGTGATTTACCCCGGCAAAGTATCAAATGCAGATTGCTTTAGGATCGGTAATATTGGCGAAGTGTATGCCGCAGATATTAGCGGACTACTTAAAGCTATCGCACAAGCAAAATACTGGTAAACCGTTAGAGTAGGAGCCGCTTTACGCGGCGATGGGTGAAGCACAGGTCGTGCGTCGGTTTTGCCATACAAAATCGACGCAGAAAGAATAAAATACCATACTTAAGCAAAAATAAGCTCTGAAATAGAGCTTATTTTTGCTTTAGAAAGTTCATATGGAGTTATTTCAATGATTATTTTTTTTATCGAAAAGTAGTTTAAGCAGTCTTTCATAATCTCTTGAAAGTGCCGTCACCATACTAAAGATACCCACTTGCAGAAAGTAGTTGGCTACGGAGCTATAAAACCACCCTAACCCCATCCAGAAAACAATACAAACAACGGATAGCCAACCAAAAATAGCAGTTACAATAGCATATCGCTCACTCTTATGTTCTCCACCGTATAAGTTGGCAAATATTATTATCAATGCTGGTATCCACGGGTTTACAGACTCCATAGTTATTTCTCTCGTATTTCAATACGCTTATTTGATAATAAAATACTAAAGCAACTATTCAACTGCCAGAGCACGATAAAAAATTAAATTAGCTGCAACACGTTGCTTTTTGCTTGCTTACTTATACTCTACATCCAGCAGCCTGTAAGCCACTCACATCTAGACCAAACTCTAACTGATATAAATACACAGCCTTTTGCCATGTTTCTTGATTATCTTCGTCTGGGATATGGTGTAAAAATGCGCCAAAGAGGTTTTCACAGTCATTGTGATACGCGAGTGTATCGGTGATATGCTCATGCCATACCTCATCGGCAAGTTGCGGCGGTGTGATTGGCGTATCTGGATATTTTGACTTTAACACAAGAAATTGCCTGTACAGCACTTCTGCTTGTAAACAATCAGCTTCTGTCATACCTGTTGCGATTTTGAGTCTATGTGTTATCTGGCTCAGATCTAGGCCATTAAGTCGCTCATTAAAATTAGCCATCTTGATGTTCCTTGCAGTTGTCAAATGTGGGAGTACCAAATTTAAACTTAGCGCTATTTCTAAAATAGGACAACCGCAGGTGATAGGAAAGGTTGTCGTGCTAAAGCACGACCTACGGGGACGGGGGTTACACGCCTTCAACAATCATTTCTATGGCGTCATGGAGCCAATATTCAATATTGTAATCCACCAGTGCTTGCTCGGCGTCATAGCGGGCGCGCAGTACCTTTAAGCAAGGTGCGCCGCTGTTCTTTTCTAATTTGTCGGCAACGTCATCGGGTAGTACGGTGACGCTTATTACACACTGTTCAAAGCTGACGTCAACTTGGTAATGGGTCGACATCACTTCTGTGATTGAGCCATCCAGCGGTTGGTTGTGCAAGTCGGCAAAACGTTCGGCTGCACAATAGATCTGTTCCATCATTATTGCGCGACCATCTAACGCGCGTACTCGAGTTAATTCATATACAGGCTGGCCGTTAAAATGAGAGTGGCTAAACTCAGGCTCTGTGGAAGGGGCATTAATTGCCACTACTTGAGTTGTTGGTGTAAAGCCTTGTTCAATGGCAAGGTGGTTAAAGTTCACTTTTTTAGCTGGATGCCATTTGAGTTTTTCGGGGGTGACAAACCAGCCGCGACGCTTTTGGCTAAAGATAAGTCCTTCGGCTTCTAGTCGTGCTAGGGCTTCACGGACGGTGATCCGTGTTGAACTAAATGTTTCTTGCAGCGCGCGCTCTGAAGGCAACTTGGCACCGGGCGTCATGCTGCCAGCGGCGAGCAGCGCTTGGATATGGTTTCGAATACGTTGATAAAGCAGCATAATTGAGTCGATAAAACCTTTTGTGACAAGCTTACTATCGTTTTATGACAGGATAAATAGACTTGTAAACTCAGATTGATCTAACTCGCCAAATAGGCTTCTATTTGGCTAAACCAATAACTACTAGGCAAAACGGCTAAGCTCGGATCTTTCCCTAAATCATCAAAACGACGCAGCGCGATAATGGCGTCCAATTCAGGCAGCTTGGAGAATGCTGCAAGTTCTTCGCTGCTCATCTTTCCGCCTTGTCTTGTTAGTGTTAATTGGCTGGCTGGAGAGAGGGTTTGGTAATACTTCTCATCCATACTCACCAGATAGCGTTTCGCATCTACGTGTTTGCGCACTAGCATTGTCACCGCGCGATCAAAGCCAAGCTGAGTTAAATGATCTGCCCCTAAATCGCCATGATTGCTATATCCTTGTGGGGTAAAGTCCGGGTTATTCTGAGATTGAGCAACAAAATGGCCAATATCATGTAAAAATGCAGCGATTTGAGTCGCTTGATCATAACCATTTTCTTTCGCGAGGGTGGCGCATTGCTCGGCATGATAAATTTGGCTGCATGCCTCGTCATAGGTGGCGTGACCATATTGCTCGAATAGCTGTTTTATTTGTGCAATGGCATTCACTTTATATACTCCTGCTTCACGTTCGGATCTAATTTTGCTGCGCTGCCACTAAGCTTGCTTAGCCAAACATCGAGTTTATGCGGTGGCGTGTTGTTATCCTCAGCGCTTTCTTTACGGCGAATGGCATTTCTCACCATTAAGGCCCCCGCGGTGCGAAATGGCTCGACGGGAAACTGTTTAAGCGTTTGGTTGACCAAGGCGCAGTGACGCCAGTCGTTATGTTGATTAAGCAGTAGACTCGCTAAGATTTGTCCACCTAAATAGGATTGCACCACGCCGTTGCCTGAGTAACCGCTGCCATAAAACACATTAGCTTGACCATTTAAATGACCAAAGAAAGGCATGCCAGAGACACTTCGGTCTGAGGGGCCGGTCCAAGTTCTGTCTATCTCGAGCTGGTGATGCTCAAAGAAATGGCTAAATGAGCGTTCAAGAATGGCTTGATAACGGCTGGCGCGGTGAAAGGAGTCTCTCACTTGGTTATTGAAACTAAAATAATTCCCGCCTTTGCCAAGCATTAATCGACCGCTTGAGGTGGTGCGGTAGTAATTCACAAAAATGCGTGCATCAATCACCGGAGCGCCGTGGTTCAACCCCATTGCCGCAAGCTTTTCAGGCGCTGGGGAGGTGATCGCCATATCGCTTGAAACCAACACCACACTGCGAGAAAACTGCGGCAATAAGCTTGGCAACCAAGCGTTAACGGCAAATACCAGCTGATTGGCTCTGATCTCGCCTTTGTCTGTGGTAATGGTTAGCGTGTCTTGGCCTTGGTGCTTTAGGTAGCGGGTGTGTTCAAATACTTTGACCCCAAGTTTTTTTGCCACCTTCATCAGTCCACGCACAAGCTTGGCGGGTTGAACACTACCGGCATGGGGGGAGTAAATTCCAGCAAGGTTGGCATTAGAGCCCGTTGCTTGCAACTGCGATTTATCCAGTGTTTGCCACGCATTAAGCTGGTGTTGCTCGAGTAGGGTGGTAATGGGGCCAAAGGCATTACGCTGGCTGTGATTAGAAGCCGTATAGTAAGTACCATCAACGCGGCAATCACATTCAATCCCGTATTTACTGGTAAAGGCTTTAATATCATGAACGGCCTGCTCAGACTGGCGCACTAAAAAGCAGGCTTGTTCTAAGCCAAACTCTTTAATTAAGCTGGCAAACTTAGTCGACCATGTCAGCATAGCTCCGCCATTACGACCCGAAGCACCTTGTCCACAGAGGTCCTTTTCAATGATGGCGATATTTAGCTCAGGTTTTTGCTTTTTCAGCGTTATGGCTGTCCAAAGGCCAGTAAAGCCGCCACCTATGATACAAACTTGGGTATCTAACGCGCCATGAGACGGCGCGCTTGCTGCGGCTTCAATATCGGCTTGAGCGATTGCTTCATCAAACCAAAAAGGCTGAAAACGCATTACGGGCGCTCTCCACGGGCGATACGAGCAGAAATATCCACCAAAACCATTTCGATGTCGGCTAGTGAATCAATCACATAATGCGCACCGGCTTCGCCAAGCTGCTGATAAGCATTAAGGGAATGTGCACTTTGCTCTTCGTGACCAAGCGCCGTCCATTCTTCTTCGCTAAGCCCCACCGCATTACCCGTTAACGCAAGTCCTACGGTCCACATACCAGCATTTAACCCTTCGCTTATTCCCGGCGCGGAATCATCGACTTTTACGCATCCTGATACGCGATTAATCCCAAGTCTTTGCACGTTTTCTAACGCCATCCAGGGACCTGGGCGAGAGCCTGCTGCACATTCATCACTGGCAACCACACAATCTGGCTGATAACCATAGTCGGCAGCGGCAGGCACTAGTACGTCCATCACAGGCTTGGGATACCCAGAACAACTGCCAATCTTAACGCCTTGTTGTTGTAATCGTTTGATCACCGCAAGCACGCCCGGAATGGGGGCAGCTCGGTCGGCGACTTTTGCTTGTTGGAGCGGCATAAAGGTTTGATAAATATGGTCAACATCTGCCCTACTCGGTGCCTGACCAAATTGCGTTATCCAGCGGGTGCGGACACTCTCCATTTGTAGCAAGGTATTAATGTGATCCCACTTGCCCATTCCCATCGGACCGCGCGCTTCAGCTAAGGAAATATCAAATTGATACGCTTGCTTAAATGCTTCAACAAAAATACTGGTAGGGGCAATCGAACCATAGTCGACCACAGTACCTGCCCAATCCAAAATTAACGCTTCAATGTGTTTCATGTTGCAAAGACTCCTAGCTAGGAAATATGTGATGAAAGTGCCGTGGTGCGTACTTGCGTTGACGCCTTACGTGGTCGCTTTAATTTCACGGCAAAATAAATAATTGAACTCACTACGAGGGCGCTTGCGATAAACGCTACCCAATAGCAAGCCATGGTAAAAAAGTGCAGCCAGCTGAGCTCAGGTGTGGCAAAAGTTTTATAGAGCAAAATGCCCACTGAGCCGATGTAGCCCGCCGAATCCGCCAGGTAAATCAAAAACCCTGCGTTCGCAGTCGAGCCAACTGCTGAGATCATGCGGTCAAACATAAAGCAGTTATAGGGGATATAACTGATATAAAGACCAGCCCCAAGCAGTACCATCCACGTTTTAGGATCGAGACTTTGGGTTTGGTATAAATACGTACTGCCAGCCAGCAGTGAAGCCCCGAGTAAGACAAAGCCATGGTTGGCAAAAAATGCGATGTGGTTATTTTTAATTAACACCAAAGCGGCAAGCGCAATGAGCACGATAAAGGCGATGCGGATCCCGGCATAAGCAAAAATCGCGGGTTCTTGCCCATACCCTAAGGCCTGCCAGATCTCGGCTGAAAAGTTATCTCTAAAGTCACGAAAGCCGGTAAAGAGTAAAAAGCTAAGCACCAGTACGGTTATTCCAAACCAATACTGTTTAAAAAACGCCAGCCGGGCTTTGCCATCCATTGGCGCGCGCTTTTGTCGTAATTGTTCATCTTCTTGTGTAGGTTCTGGAATACTATTAAGACAAGCAACGCTGAGTACAAGCAGCGGCAGAAAAATCGCTCCGGTTGCCGCTGGCATCCACAGTTCAGGCACATTGAGTTCGCTCACCAGCCATTTGCCCACAGTTCTGACCAATCCAGAGGCAAGAATAAAAGTAACGCTGAGTACCGCACCTAAGATTTCGGTGGTTTTACGACCTTCTAAAAAGCTAAAAACCAAACCCCAGATCATGCCAAGGGAGAGGCCATTGGCAAACAGCCAAACCAGATTCCAGCCCGTAGGAGTGATGGCAAATAGCACCAGTGCAAGCTCGGCGGCTAAAATCATGGCCAAAATCGCACGACCGCGATAATGATGCTGCATTTCAGCAATCACTTTAACGCCGATAAATTTCGCGCATAGGTAGCCAAACACTTGCGAAAGGATCAGGGCAATTTTAAAGCTAACAACCCAGCTCGGGTCATCAAAGGCTTCATAGGTATTGACCGAAAATGGCTTACGAAAGGCGTACATACAAAAGTAAGTCATAAACGCACTGGTCGCGGCAAATAGTACAAAGCCGATACCTTGGGCGTCTTTTAGCCAGCGCGGGCGGGCGTTAAATAGGGTGATCTGCAACATCATAGGATCCTCGGTAATTCGAGGGCAATCCTTTGTGGATTGCCCGTCAACCGGTGTATACCAATCGGCTTAATCAAGTGAATTGGTATTAAAATTGGTAGTTAATGCCGACCATGCCGCGGATACCATAGTATTCCACCTGTAATGGACGGCCCTGCTCACCTTGGTAGTACTGCAATGCTTCATTGGTGAGGTTACTCAGCTCTAGGTAAACTAACGTTTGTTCGTTAAGTTGGTATGACGTTGTAAAGTCGACGCTGGTATTGGCACCATAGTAGCTATCCGATTGGCTATCGCCGCCGTGCTCTTCGATATAAGCACCTTTATGATTAAGTGCTATTCGAGCGGCAAAACGGGTGTCGTCGTAATACAGCGTAAAGTTGTAAAGCTCATTGGCCTGACGTGGAATGGCTACTTTTTCTGTGCGCTCTGGGATCTGCATTTCAGAGTCCATAAAGGTCGCATTGGTCATTACCCCAAAGTTGCTCAAACTGTCAGAAATAAAACCAAGGTCGCGGTTAAATGCCAGCTCAATGCCCGCAAGCCAAGCGCTATCGCCGTTTTCAGGACGGATGATGGTCACGCCTTGCTTGTTGTTGTAATTGCCAACGCTGGTGGCTTGGAAGATTGGGTCTTGGATATCTTTGTAGAATACCCCCGCAGAGACCAAGCCAACGCGGTCAAAATAATGTTCCACCATCAAGTCGAGATTATTTGAGTACGTAGGGTCGAGCGCTGGATTTCCTGAGTTAAGCTGGTTGTCTTGCTCAAGGTAAGTTGCCCCTGGTGTTAATGAGCCAAAGTCAGGACGGGCAAAGGTGCGAGTTAGTGCGAGGCGATAATTGGTATCATCATTGGCACGATAAGTAACATGTAGTGCGGGTAATATGGACCAATAATCATTGCTGTTGGTGGTATCAACAACTTTGTCTTCGTCGGCTAAATAAGTGTAACCAGACACTTCGGTATCGGTGCGGGTAACGCGTAAGCCGCCTAATACTTCCCAGTTGTCGTTAGCTTGGTAAGTTGCCATACCGTAGAGCGAGGTGTGGGTTTCTTCAACATCGAAGTTTCTGCCCAGCGCTCCACCGTTGCTGATGAGTGCTGATTCACCCACATCTAGCTTGAACTTATTGCGATTTTGCGTCCAAAACTGGGCAAGAGCATCGGTGGAAGCCACCTGCGACAACTGCGTGCGATAATCAAACTTGGCTTCGCTTAAGTAATCGCTGCGACCGGGTTGATCGCTTAAGGCAAAGTCTGCAAGCGTTGGCGCTGCGCCATATTGTTCGCTGTCCCACGCGTAAAACTCGTCGGCAAAGTCAGCTTTACGGACTTTGTCACGGTATTTTGCCCCAAATTTAACGGCTAGCTGGTTATTGTATTGCCAGTCAAAGTCGGCATTGGCTACCAGTCTGTCTTTTTCGTTGACGTAGACTTTGTATAGCTCAACCCAAGACAAACCCATTTTGCTTGGATCGAGTGTAAAGCCCGAGGGGAAGTGATTGCTAATGGCGTTCCAAGGGTCACTGCCGCCGTCTACTTGGTTGTAGGCATAATTTTTACCGGTATCGCGGTCTTCAAGTCCAACATATCCAACCTCTTTTTGATCAAAACGGGCGACAAAATAGCTATTGTCTTCACTGTTGGGTTTGTCGCCATAGCGAAACTCATTTTCGTACGTGGCTAGTTGCCAAGAGAGCGTTTTATCAAAGCCAAAGTCATGTTCACCTGCAATTTCAAAGCCTTGCATTTCGGTGATGAGTTCGTTGCGAATATGCTGCAGCTCAGCACGGTCTTTATCAAAACGCAGCCTGTGCTTATAGTGGGTTTCATCATCAATCAGTGTGCCATATAGCGCGCTGGCGCTGAGCGTGCCGCTTTCAAGTTGATATTCCAGCGAGCCATTTAAGCCGTAAGTTTCACGGGTTCCGGTATAATCACGCAGCTCTAAACGGTAAATGCCTAAGCCATCGTTACCCCGGCGCGGCTCATAATTATCGGTTGCCCAATCACGCTGCCACGCTGTGGCGTTAATGATAAAACCTAGCTTGTCGTCGAGTAGACGGTCGCCATACACCACATTGGCAGAATAATTTGTACCATCGGCCAGTTCGTTTTGGCCCACAGCAAAGTTGGTTTTGAGGATAAAATCATCAGCGCCTTTTTTGGTCACGAAATTAACATTACCGCCAATCGCATCGCCTTCCATGTCGGGAGTGATAGCTTTAGACACTTCCACAAACTCAATCAATTCGCTTGGAAAAAAGTCGAACGCAGTGGCGCGGCTGGTGGTTTCCTCTTCTGCGGTTGGAAGGCGGTTACCGTTGATGCTGGCCGAACTCCATTGTGACGGTAAACCACGCACTGCAACAAAGCGGCCTTCACCTTGGTCACGCTCTATCGACACACCTGGAATACGTTGTACGGCTTCAGCGGCATTTCTATCTGGTAACTTACCAATCCCATCGGCAGAAATGATACTTTTGATATTACTGGCATTTTTTTGGTTATTTGCAGCGGCCATTGCGCCACGGAAGATTTGCCCAACCGTGACCACTTCTTCCATCGCTTGTTGATGGTTTAATAAGATTGGAGACAACGTAGTGACTTTGCCATCAGTAACCTCAACCTGTAGTTCAGTTTCCTGATAACCCATATATTTCACGACTAAGGTGTAGCGACCGGCATCCAGTTTTGGTAGTTCAAAGCGACCACGATAATCAGATACTGTGGATACATCTTGGCCTTTTACTGAGATAACAGCGCCAGAAAGATTACTTTGTGGGTCTTTTACAACACCAACGAGTTTACCTGTTGCAGCATATAAGCTGGGACTGGTGGCGAGTAACACGGCAGCAGCGATTTGGGTTAGTTTTTTCATTGCTCTTTTCTCAAAAGTTTGGGTTAAATTTCTGGTCTAGTCCAGTTTGTTGCAGATAGAGTAATGACGGTTTTTTACATTCCGATGACACAAAGGTGAAAAATTAACTAGCGCCTACTGCTCTTTGTTGTTTGATTCGCTTTAAAGGAGATAGGAGGATGTTGTTAGATGTTTGGCTTAACTGAATAAGATTTGTCATACTCGCGTTATCAGCGACAGGTTTTCAGTAAAGGAATGGCAACGTGATTTATGCTTTGATTGCGGCGATTGGACTTTCTCTTTTTATTTATAGCATTACAGCTCGACAACTAGATAGGGCGGAGCTCACCGCACCTATGTGGTTTGTGCTAACGGGCGGGGCGATAGGCTTTGTGCTTGGTAATATTGAAGGAGGGCAACAAGCTTTAGCGGTAGATATTAATGGCCTACAAACTTGGTTGCCGATTATTGAGTTGACGCTTGCGATTTATTTATTTTCCGATGCTGCAAAAACGCGATTACGGGTGTTATCTCACAGCTTCCAGTTACCGGTTAAATTATTACTCGGGCTGCCATTAACCATGGTATTTGGCGCGTGGGTGGCCCATGAGCTGTTCCAGTTATCTTGGTTGGCTTGCTTTTTAATTGCGGTGATCATCACCCCAACCGATGCCACTTTATGCAAAACCTTCATTCAGGATAAGTCTGTGCCCACCAGATTACGTGAGGCAATTAATGTGGAAAGTGGCTTGAATGATGGCCTATGTATTCCGGTATTTCTGTTTTTACTGGGAGTATTAGCTGAGCGAATGCAAGCGACGACCGAATCATTTGCTTGGATTTTTATACGCGAAGTGGGGATTGCACTCGTTGTCGCGGGGTTACTGACTGGGGTGATCATTTGGTTACTTAAACGCGCCTATCAACATCATTACTTTGCGTCTAAAACCAGCCCTTTTCTCTTTGTTGGCATCGCTTTTTTAGTTTTCTCGGTAACTCAAGCTTTGCATGGCAGTGGCTTTATTGCTGCATTTGTCAGCGGTTTGCTGTTTGATAAATATTATCGTGATGAGTTTAAAGATCAGCTTATCGAAGAAGGTGAGCACCTCGCCGAATTTGCGGCTTTTATGATCTGGATTGTGTTTGGTTTGTCGGCCAGTGTAGTGCTGCTAAACGTTACCCAATGGCAGGTTTGGGTGTACGCAGTGTTAGCAACTGCCATGTTTAGATTGATCCCGGTATTCCTCTGTTTGTTAGGTGGTGCACTGACAACCAAAGAGCGCTTTACGTTAGCTTGGTTTGGCCCCAAGGGATTGGCTTCGGTGGTGCTAACCTTAATGCTACTCAGCGAAGAGTTGCCAAATGGTTTGCAAATTACTCAAGTGGCAATGGCAACGGTGCTGTTGAGCATTTTTGTGTTTGGATTATCTAGTCGACCCATTTCTAAATTATTTACCAGTGCTTCTGGTCGAGAGTGATTACTCTAAATAACAATTGGTATAGCGTATGATTTCGTATCTGAATTGTACTGTTATATTGTAACTTGTTGTGAAATAAAATATTTTTTGTCACTTTGCTGAAATAAAAAAGTCATGTAACGCGCCTAGACTGTGCCCGCCTTACAGACAAATATTACGTTTCAGGAACAGTACAATGAATAAAAAGTTACTTACAGTTGCTATCTCTGCAATTCTACTTACCGCGTGTGATGACGATACAAAAACCGTTGAGGTGATCAAAGAAGTTGAAGTCATCAAAGAAGTACCAGTGCAAGAAGTGACACAAGTAAAAAATGTGATCCTTATGATCGGTGACGGTATGGGACCACAGCAAGTTGGCTTACTTGAAGAGTATGCTCAGCGCGCGCCAAACTCAACTTATAAAAACAAAGGCAATCAAACAGCGCTGTCTAAACTTGCTGCGGGTGGTCATTTAGGCCTTTCCATGAACGCACCACATGGCGCGACTGGCAGTCTAGTAACTGACTCTGCTTGTTCGGCAACTCAATTAGCAACCGGCCTTGCAGCAGGCTCAGAAATGATAGGCCTTGATGCCGATGGCAATAAAGTAGCGACTATCTTAGAAAAAGCTAAAGCCGCGGGTAAAGCGACGGGTCTTGTTTCAGATACGCGTATTACGCACGCGACGCCAGCGGCATTTGCTGCCCATATGCCGCATCGTTCATACGAAGCTGAAATCGCTGAGCAATTAGTTCGCTCTGGCAGCGTTGATGTGATGTTATCTGGTGGTGCTCGCGTATTTGTACCAAAGAGCACGCCTGACAATGCTGAAGTACAAGCACAACTCGACGCGCTTGGCATGCCTAGTAGCGTATATAAAAGCTCAAAGCGTGGAGATGAAACTAACCTAGTTGTTGAAGCAAAAGAGCAACATGGTTATGGCCTTGCTTTTGATAAAGCACAATTAAGCAGTTTTGAAGGCGAAAAAGTACTAGGTCTATTCGCAAACTCTGGTATGAGTGACGCAATTGCTTACAAAGCTTGTCAACAAAGCAACAGCTGTACTCAGCCTTCATTAAAAGAAATGACGGTGAAAGCGCTTGATATCTTGTCTAAAGATGAAGATGGCTTTTTCTTGATGATTGAAGGTGGTCAAATTGACTGGGCGGGTCATGCAAACGATGCAGGTTGGATGCTAAATGAGCTGCTTAAATTTGATGAAGCCGTTGAAGCTGTGCATGAATGGGTAAAAGACCGTAACGATACGCTAGTCGTTGTGACTGCAGACCATGAAACGGGTAGTTTTGGCTTTAGTTATTCAAAGCATGAGCGTCCTGAAGCACAAACGCTGTCTGGCGATGGTATGTATGTAAATGGTGTTGCTAAAGAATATCATCCTAAATTTAACTTTGGTCCACTTGCGCAACTAGACAAGCTTTACGCGCAAACAGGCACTTTCTTCGATATCCTTGCAGAAGCTGCGCCTGATGAAGCCTATGAAAATGTATCGGGTCCAACTTGGAAAGCGACCATTGAAGATATGACGGCTTACACGGTGACGCTAGATAATGCCGCAAAAGTCGGTCAGAGTGTATACGATGAAAATAGCGCAGATATGATCCCAGCGTTTGAAGACTTTAGTGACTTCTATGTATATGCCAAAGAGGATTACACCGGAAAAATTGCTCGCGCGATTGCCTCAGAGCAAAGTGTAGTGTGGGGTACTGGTACACATACGGCAGCGCCAGTACCGGTTTATACTTTTGGTCCTGCGGGCGTAACTAAGCAGTTCTCAACCATGCAGCACCATGTGGACGTTGCAAACAAAATGATGACTGCGCTTGGTTTAACTGAATAAGCCAAGCACCTAGATTTTAAGTAACTTCAGTTAAGCTACAGCAATGTGGCTTTTTTCTGTCATTAAGGTCAGAAATTCGCGTTGTGGTAGCGGCTTTGAATAGTAATAACCCTGACCAAAATCACATCCAGCCTGTTTTAATAGCTGATGCTGAGTCGCGGTCTCAACGCCTTCAGCGATGACTTTTAAGCCTAGGCGGTGAGCCATCAAAATAATGGTTTCACATAGGGTTAAATCGTCTGCATTGGTTGCAATGCCATCGACGAAGCGTTTATCAATTTTCACAAAGTGACAATCTAATTGTTTTAGATACGCGAGTGATGAGTAACCCGTGCCAAAGTCATCTAACGCAAATTGAAAACCTTGCTGCTTTAAGCGTTCAACTCGTTGTTTAGTGCGGCTATCATTGTGCATCATCATTCCCTCCGTAACTTCTAAAACCACGTGTTCAGGGGGGATCGCAAGCGTTGTGAGTTTGTCACTCCAGCTTGCTAAGGTGCAATTTTTAGCGGCAAATTGGACCGGTGACACATTGATGCTAATTTGTGTTGTATGGCCTAAGTGCTGTAGTTGCGTCAACGTGTCAATAGACTGCGAAAATGCTAAATCGCCAATATGATGAATGAGCTGGGTTTCTTCGGCTAACGGAATAAACTCAGCGGGACTCACCATACCTTGCTCTGGGTGTCGCCAGCGGATCAAGGCCTCGGCTTTGGCGACGCGATTATCGTCAAGTGATACGATAGGCTGGTAGTGCATTTCAAATTGATTGTTATGCAGTGCAGTACGAATACCTTTGAGCATGTGCATTCTAGATTCTGCGACTTTGCGTAAAGCGTCATCAAAAATCACATAGCCGTTACGACCTTGCTGCTTTGCTCGATACATTGCTTGATCGGCAGCCTTTAATAGGGCTTCTGCACCATTACCATCTGTTGGTGCGGTGGCAATCCCCATACTTGCAGTGATATGGCATTGCTCATCTTGGATCTCAAAAGGCTGTTTGAATGCGGACTGGATCTGAGCTGCTAGTGCTTTGCACTTTGCTTTATGTTCGTCATCCTCCAACACAAAGACAAACTCATCACCTCCAATGCGGGATAAAAACGCATGCGGAGCCATACTCTTTAAACGTTGTGCGACTAACTTCAAGAGTAAGTCGCCGTAATAATGGCCTAATGTGTCGTTAATATCTTTAAAATTGTCGAGATCGAGTAATAACACGGCGGTTTGTTGTTGTCCGCTGGCAACCTGTTTTTTTAAGTGTTTTTTAAGTCCCACACGATTATGAAGATCGGTTAATTCGTCAAAATGTGCTTGTTTCCAGATCAGCGCATCTTTACGCTTTACTTCGGTAATATCGGTGAAGATCGCGACGCGGCGGTAGATCTCACGGTTGCTATCGTAAACGCTATCAATAGTCAGCCATTCGGTGTAAAGCTCGCCATTTTTCTTACGGTTGACAATCTCACCTTGCCAACGGCCGTGTTCGTTGAGCTGCTGCCACATCAATTCGTAAAAGCTACGGTCATGTTGACCCGATCCTAACATGGCAGTGGACTTACCCAGCACCTCTGAGCGTGAGTAACCAGTTACACGCGTAAAGGCAAGGTTGACGTCCAAGATAAAGCCATTGGCATCCGTGATGATCATACATTCGCTGCTATTGTTGTACACCAATGCTGCAAGGTTTAGTGCTTCTTCTTGATGCTTACGTTGGCTAATATCACGGAAAATCAACAACGCCTGTGGATGTGACTCAATGGCACATAGGCGACATTCAACCACTTGATTACTGGTTGGTGAAAACTCAAGTTGCACATAGGTTTTGTCATTCAACAGTGCAAGCTCTGCGCGGATCCGTTTATAGATATGTTCTGGGAGCAATTCCCTAAGCGTTTGTGCTTTGTCTGTGTAATCGCCATAACGAGATAAGATCTGAGCCTGTTGATCTAAGCGCACATAGCTATCGGGGAGTGCATTAATCAGGGCTTTTACAACGGCAAGTCTATGATTTGCATTGTCTTCAGCGGCTAAGCGTGTTTGCGCCATATGAGCAAAACGCTCGGCGATATGCTCAAATTCACTGGGCACTTTGGTTGCGTTAAAACGGCGATCTTGCTTGCCCGATTCAAGTTGTGCAATAGCATGCTTGAGTGCGCCTAGCGGTTTTAAAAGTTGTTGCTTTAATTGCCAATGTGTTTGCCAAAACAAAATAGACACAAGCGCCAAAAATATTCCTAGAAAGAGTGCAAAACGCTTATCTATGCTGCTCAACTGGGACTCAAAATCGAAACTAAAGTAGATTTGTAACGCTCGGTTGCTGTTATTGAGTGATTGCTTTACATACACCAAGCGATTGCCTTCTGGGGTGTTTAGTAGCGTCGCCTGTGTGCCTAAATTGCTTGGCCAAGAACTGCTAACAGCACGGCCAAGTTCTGCATTTGCTGCTGGATATTGCGCAATGATTTGCGCTTTAGCGTCGGCAATCATTACCCGAGTACCAACAGGAAGAGGCAGTTTTGCAAGGGTCTGGCTCCAATGCGTTAAGCCTTTGACCGCGACAAGCATAAATAAAAATTGTTGCTGATCATCGTAAATTGGTAGCGCGAAGTTGACTGTTGCACGCTGCATGCTGCGGTCAATTTGATACTCACCAATACTAAACTGGGCAGTGCGCATTGCGGTTTTAAAGTAACCACGATCGGCGATATTGATCTCGCGTTGATCTGCTTGATGCGTAGTACAAAGTACATTCCCTTGTGCGTCAACTATGCCAAGGTTAGCTAGGTTGGGGCTGAGCAGCATCGCGTGATAAAGCAGCGGCGGGCATTTGCCGTGCTCTACCGTAAGATGATCGATACGGGTCGACAGTTGCTGTAAGACTTGTTCTGTATCTGCGAGCTCTACCTGCTGGATCGCCGCAACTTGTTTGGCGTAATGCAGCGCCTGTTGTGACTGTTGTGTTAATGCCTGCTGACGTTGCTCACATAATAGAAATAAAATAATGATCAGACATGGCAAGCACAGTAGAACGAGTAAGCGATAAAATCGAAACTGTATTGAAGATTTCAGAATAATCCCACCTATGGAGCTGATCAGAGAGCGCGAATGATACCGAATCAAGTTAGGACAACCAAGCAAATTTGCATAAATAATTCAGCTGCAAAAGCATCACTGAGCAAGGGCTAACAGATAGAATTTTTAATTTCTAAATTGAAAGTATGATGTGATTATCCGGTCAAAAAAAATGGCATTTTTTCATCTCTCCACTTTTTTCCACAAAATTCATGATCTTCCACAAATCCCGCGATTTTTCTGGCTTTCAAAGGCGTTAAAGGTACCGACTGAGCTTGACAAAAGTGCTTGTCAAGCCCTAGACTGTTCTTCTGTGGTAAAAAGTGGGTTTTAGTGGATCAAACTGGATCAACTAACTTAGAAATAGGATCACGCATGTTTCGAGGTGCAAGTTCGCTAGCTTTGGATGACAAAGGGCGTTTTGCGGTGCCGACTAAGTACCGTCAACCGCTGCTGTCTGAAGATCAGGGAACCGTTATTTGTACTATTGCGATCAACGAACCGTGCTTATGGCTCTACCCACTCTCCGAATGGCTAGAAATTGAGACCAAACTAAGTCGCATCTCTAACACCAATCCCAGGGTGAGACGCTGGCAACGGATGTTGCTAGGTCATGCTACAGAATACCAACTAGACAAAAATGGCCGGATTTTACTGGCGCCTTCATTGCGGTCCCATGCGCAATTAGGCAAAAAGATTATGCTAGTTGGGCTACTCAATAAATTTGAAATTTGGGACGAAGAACGCTGGTATCAGCAAATGCAGGCAGATACCGAAATTGAACACTCAGGAAACTTTGAGGAAAGCCCTGAACTGGAAAACTTTTCCTTGTAGGGGTAAACAAATTAATGAGCGAAGAGTTTAAGCATATTTCGGTATTAATGACCGAAACCCTAGATGCCCTAGCAATTAACCCTGAAGGTATATATATCGATGGGACGTTTGGTCGTGGTGGGCATTCAGGTGAAATCCTCAAAAGGTTGTCGACTGGGCGTTTACAAGCCATAGATCAAGACCCTCAAGCGATTAAAGCGGCTGAAAAGTTTGCTGATGATACACGTTTCTCTATAGCGCGAAGCCGCTTCTCGCAAATTAAATCTGTCGCGGAACAAGCCGGTATCTTAGGTCAGGTTGATGGCATCTTGTTGGACATTGGTGTGTCTTCACCTCAGCTTGATGATGCAGACCGTGGCTTTAGCTTTATGAAAGACGGGCCACTGGATATGCGTATGGATCCCGACTCAGGTCGCAGCGCTGCACAGTGGCTAGCTGAAGCAGAGCTTGAAGAAATGGTGTTTGTGATCAAAAAGTATGGCGAAGAAAAGTTTGCCACTCGTATTGCTCGTAAAGTCATTGAAGTACGTGAGCACACCGCGATTACAACGACGGCGCAATTAGCACAACTGATAGATGAAGCTGTGCCTGTCAAGGACAAACATAAGCATCCTGCAACTCGTACTTTCCAAGCTATTCGTATTTATATTAACAGCGAGTTAGAAGAAATTCAGACTGCATTGCAAGCGTCACTTGAGGTGTTAAAACCTGGTGGTCGGTTAGTGGTGATCTCGTTTCATTCTCTAGAAGATCGCATTGTAAAGCAGTTTATCAAGAAGCAGAGTAAGGGAGAGGCGATACCCAGAGGTCTGCCTTTAACGGATGAACAACTTAAACAAAATCTCACCTTAAAGGCAGTGGGTAAAGCCATTAAGCCTAGCGATGCAGAGATTGCACAAAATCCACGCTCGCGAAGCTCAGTATTAAGAGTGGCGGAGAAGCTCTAATGAATGCAAGTAAGCAACGTCAACCAAATCTATTTGTAGAAATAGGCTATTACATCATTGCTAATAAGTTGACGGCATTCTTGCTACTTACGATTTTGATTTCTGCACTCGCGGTAGTGCAAATTACCCATTTAACTCGCCAGCAATTGATACAGCAGGATGAGCTATTACAACAGCGCGATGAGTTAGACCTACAATGGCGTTACCTCGTTGTGGAAGAAGAGTTTTACTCTCAGCATGCAAGGATAGAAGAGATAGCCAAGATGCAGTTAGAGATGAAACGCCCAACCAGTAAAGATGAACAGGTGATTGTGCTGCCATGAATAAACAAAAGCAAAAAACTCAATCTATTATCACCTGGCGCTTTGCTCTAGTTTGCGGCGTGATGCTCACCGTTTTTATGACGCTTGTTGCACGCGCTGCATTTTTGCAAGTAATTGAGCCTGATAAGGCAATTGAAGAAAATGATAAGCGCACCGTACGGGTTGAGAAACTCAATGTCCAACGAGGCATGATCTTCGACCGCAATGGCAAAGAGCTGGCAGTGAGTGTGCCGGTTGTGAGCGTTTATGCAGATCCCCTTGCCATTGACAAGGCACTGGCCAAAAAAGTGTTACGTAAAGCCCGTAAAGAAGGTGAAGATTACAAAGCGTTAGAGCAAAACGACGCTGAGATGAAAATACGGAAACAAGCTTGGTACGATGATGAGCTCAGGTGGAAAGAGCTTGCGGACGTGCTCAGACTTAAACCAGAAAATGTCGATGAACGGCTTAGGGGAGACCCAAGCCGTCGTTTTGTCTATTTGAAGCGTCAAGTGACGGCGGTTGTTGCCAACTATATTCGTCAAATGCGCCTGCCGGGCGTGCACTTGCTTGACGAGTCCAAACGTTTTTACCCAAGCGGCGAAGTAACAGCGCACATGATTGGTGTAACCGATATTGATGGCAAAGGTATTGAAGGCGTCGAGCGTATGTTCGACTCTGCATTAACCGGTACGGCTGGTAAACGCACCATTCGAAAAGATGCGCAAGGTCGTGAAGTACAAGTACTTTCAGAAGAACAGCGTGTCGAGCCAGAAGATGTTTACCTGAGTATTGATTTACGGATCCAAGCCATTGCCTACCGCGCGTTAAAGTCGGCGGTACTGAGCTATAAAGCTACCTCTGGTTCGGCGATAGTTGTTGATGTACACACTGGCGAAATTTTAGCTTTGGTGAATAGCCCAAGCTTTAATCCTAACGATCTAAGTACTGCCGCACCTTATAAACGTCGCAATCGTGCTATGACTGACCTATTTGAACCCGGTTCAACCTTAAAGCCTTTAGCGGTATTGGCTGGTTTAAATTATGGTGCAGTTAAGGCAACAGACACGATAGATACTTATCCGGGCTGGATGAACTTAAGCGGTGGCTTAGTGAAAGACACTCGCAACAATGGTGAGCTGAGCTTAAGAGAGATCCTTAAAATCTCCAGTAACATGGGAGTTGCGAAGATCTCGCAGATGCTGCCAAAAGAGTATTTTATCAATCTATACCAACAAGTGGGTTTTGGTGAGCCAACGGGCTCAAACATGATTGGTGAAAGCGCAGGTCTATTTTATCCAAACCGCCGTTGGTCTAATTTTGAAATCGCAACACTCTCTTATGGTTATGCGGTATCAGTAAGCACCGCACAAATGGCAAGACTTTACGCCATGTTTGGAGCCGGTGGTATCTTGCGACCACTTACAATAGTGAAGCAGGATGAAATTCCTGAAGGTAAGCGTATTTTTAGCGAGCAAGATACGCATGCTGTGGTAGAGATGATGGAATCTGTGTTCGAACGTGGTGGTACCGCTCGTAATGTTAAAGTTGATGGTTATCGTGCCGCTGGTAAAACAGGTACTTCAGAAAAAGCCGTGGCGGGTGGCTATGGTGATGAGTACGTTGGTTACTTTGCGGGCGTTGCACCAGTAAGCGACCCAAGGCTTGCGGTTGTGGTGATGGTCAATGAACCAGCGGGAGACGTTTACTATGGCGGTCAAACCGCAGGACCTGCTTTTGCTGAAATCATGTCTAATGCATTGAGAATTCTAAACGTAGCACCTGATAAAGAGCGTGTGGCTTATATTTCTGGAGCAGATAACGATGCGTGATCTGGCTCAGGTACTCAGTGATTACGGTGTCAATATTGCCCCAATTGAGGTTGAGCATCTACGTATAGATAGCCGAGCGGTTGAGCCGGGTGATTGTTTTGTTGCATTACAAGGTCATGCCCAAAACGGTGCTAAATATGCCGCCAGTGCCGTTGCGCAAGGCGCTAAATGTGTGCTTGCAGAAACGGGAAGTGAGCTTAATATTGCACCAGAGCAAGCGATTTTTATCGATAATCTTGCTGATAAGTTGGCAGCAATTGCAGCGCAGTTTTATGCATACCCGAGTAAAAAGCTCAAACTCACAGGCGTTACTGGCACCAATGGTAAATCTACCACGACAGCGATGATTGCCAATTTAGCCAGCCTAATCGGTAGTGCCGGGGCTGTGATAGGTACGCTTGGTTATGGCCAGCCAGAGAGTCTTATTCCGCTGGCAAACACCACGCCGTCAAACGTAGATTTACAACGTATTTTGGCGTTTTTACAGCAACAGTATGATCAAGTCGCGATGGAGGTCTCTTCCCATGGCTTGGTGCAAGGTCGAGTTGACGAATGCGACTTTGATGTGGCTGTTTTCACCAACTTGACGCGCGATCACTTAGATTATCACGGTGATATGCAAAGCTATGCAGAAGCTAAGAAACTGCTATTCACTCGCTGTGCGCCAAATCACAAAGTCATCAATATTGACGATGAAGTGGGTGCAAGTTGGGCCGCTGAGTTTAATGACGATACAGTGGTTGTTTACGGTCGCTGGAGTGAAAAAAATAGCTACCAACAATATGTATTCTTTGATGCCGTGTCGGCACACCCAAATGGTTTGACGGCGACATTAAAAACCAGCTGGGGTGAATGTGAAGTCAGTGTGCCACTGTATGGTGAGTTTAATCTTTATAATTTAGCTGCTGCGATTGCGACTTTACTATTGCAAGGCACAAGTCTTGAAGCATTAAGCGAAGCTTGCAGCCAGCTCGCGCCAGTTGCAGGCCGCATGCAGCCATTTAGTGCCCCTGAAAAGCCTACGTGTATTGTTGATTATGCCCATACCCCAGACGCTTTGGCACTTGCACTACAAGCCTTGCGAGCACATGTTCCGGGCAATCTTATCTGTGTGTTTGGTTGCGGTGGTGATAGAGATAAAGGTAAGCGTCCTGAAATGGCGCGAGCTGCAGAGAAATATGCAGATAAACTGGTGATCACCAGTGATAATCCACGAAGCGAAGATCCCAATTTAATCATTGACGACGTTAAGGCAGGACTCATCCACCCTGAGTATGCTGTCTGCCAGCCAGATAGAGGGCTAGCCATTCAACACGCGATAGACCTAGCTGATGAAAACAGCGTGGTGCTGATTGCGGGGAAAGGGCACGAGGATTATCAAATCATAGGTACTGAGCGCATTGATTTTTGTGATAGGCAATGCGTTGCAGCGATTTTACGAGGGGAAAAGGCATGATCAAGATGGATTTTTCTTGGCTTGCAGCAGTCTTAAAAACCCCTTACGACGGGGAGAATTTGGCAGTCGCCAATATTAATACTGATACCAGAACAATACAGTCTGGAGAGGTATTTCTAGCACTTAAAGGGCCTAACTTTGACGGCCACCGTTTCTTGGGTGTGGCCAAAGCACACGGTGCTATCGCAGCTATTGTGTCTGAGCACGATGAAGATATCGATTTACCACAGTTTGTTGTTACAGATACGCGCATTGCTTTAGGCCAAATTGGCCGAGCAGTGATTGAAACTGTCGCCCCTAAAACCATTGCAATTACCGGCAGTGTCGGTAAAACCACAGTGAAAGAAATGTGTGCGGCGATTTTGGCGCAAAAAGGCAAAGTCCTTGCGACGAAAGGTAATTTTAATAACGACATCGGGGTACCGTTGACGTTATTGCGCTTAAGTGAAGATGATGAATATGCGGTGATAGAACTCGGCGCTAACCACTTGGGTGAAATTGCTTATACCACTGCATTAGTAAGTCCAGACGTGGCGACAGTATGTAACGTCGCACCAGCCCACATCGAAGGGTTTGGTTCAATTGATGGCGTAGGAAAAGCGAAAGGTGAGATTTTCTCAGGCCTAAAAGCTGACGGTGTCGCAGTCATCAATGCGGATAGCGATTATGCTCAGATGTGGCAGGAAAGCTTAGCTGTTTCTAAAGTGAAACGTTATAGCTTAAATGCTCAGCTTGATATTTGGGTGGAAGCAATTGAGTTGGATGAGCTAGCTCGCCCTACCTTCACGCTATGTCTGGGAGAAGAGCGTACCACCATTAGTTTACCGCTTAGTGGCCAGCACAACGTTGGCAATGCGTTGATTGCGGCTGCATTGACAACCGAGCTTGGCGCAAGCTTAAGTGAGGTGGCAACGGGTCTTGGAAAAATGGCTGAAGTAAAGGGCCGTGTCAACATGATCCAAGTCTCGGACACGTTGCGTGTCGTCGATGACACCTACAATGCAAACGTGAAATCTGTCAACGCGGCGATTGATTTACTGGCGTCTATGTCTGGCTATAAAGTATTGGCGTTGGGTGATATGGCAGAACTGGGTGAAGATGCTCGCGAATATCACCGTGAAGTCGGCGAGTATGCTAAGCAGCAAGGCATTGATGAATTGTTTTCATTGGGGGTGCTGAGTAGCAGCGCTAGCAATGTATTTGAAAAGCCAAATCGTCATTTCTCGACTCGCGAGAACTTAATGAAGGCGTTACGGGTTGTATTGGCCGAGCAATCAGGACAATGCACCGTTATCGTTAAAGGATCACGTAGTGCGCGGATGGAACTGCTCGTTGAAGAATTAGTAAACGCTGGCCAGTCGGATAGCGAGACAGGAGAAGTATCATGTTAGTTTGGCTAGCCGAGTATCTTACCCAATATTATTCTGGGTTTAACGTATTTTCTTACCTTACGTTGAGGGCGATTTTAGGCATTTTAACGGCCTTAATGATTTCGTTGTATTTTGGCCCTAAACTCATCGCTGCATTACAGCGCATGCAGATTGGTCAGACCGTACGTGATGATGGCCCTGAATCGCACTTGTCTAAGTCGGGTACCCCAACTATGGGTGGACTGTTAATTCTGGCTGCGATCTTTACCAGTACGCTACTGTGGGGCGACCTTAGCAACAAATATGTATGGGTGACGTTATTTGTCATTGGCAGCTTAGGTATTGTTGGGTTTGTGGATGATTACCGCAAGGTGATCAGAAAAGACAGTAAAGGCCTAATTGCACGTTGGAAATACTTTTGGCAGTCGGTTATTGCGATATCTACGGCGGCATTTTTGTACTTTACGTCTACCAGCGCTGCGGAAACCACGCTAGTCGTGCCATTTTTGAAAGATGTATTACCACAACTTGGTTTGTTCTATTTGGTCATGAGTTACTTTGTGATTGTGGGTACGTCAAACGCAGTTAACCTGACTGATGGTTTGGATGGTCTTGCCATTGTTCCGACCATTTTGGTTGCCTCAGCACTCGCGATTATTGCTTACGTTACTGGTAACGCGAATTTCTCAAGCTACCTGCATATTCCTCATTTACCACTCACGAGTGAACTGGTTGTGGTATGTACGGCGATTGTTGGTGCAGGCCTTGGTTTCTTATGGTTTAACACCTATCCGGCACAAGTTTTTATGGGCGATGTGGGTTCATTGGCGTTGGGTGGTGCACTCGGGATCATCGCTATTTTAGTACGCCAAGAGTTAGTGCTTATCATTATGGGCGGTGTATTTGTGATGGAGGCATTATCCGTGATTTTACAGGTAGGGTCTTACAAACTCAGAGGTCAGCGGATCTTTAGAATGGCCCCGATTCACCACCATTACGAATTAAAAGGATGGCCTGAGCCGCGCGTGATAGTCCGTTTTTGGATCATCTCGATTATCTTGGTTTTGGCCGGTCTTGCGACGTTGAAGATTAGATAATGACGTATATTGAGCAATTACAGAAAAAACATGTCACGGTACTGGGACTTGGAGTCACAGGACAGGGGATTGTGCGTTTTCTGCTGTCGCACGGTATAAATCCAAAAGTGGTTGATAGTCGTCCAGTACCTCCGGGCTCGGACTGGCTAAGTCACAACGCACCTGAATGTGAAGCGGTATTTGGCAATCTTGCTGATGCCGCTTTGGCGCAAACGGATCTGATTATCATCAGCCCAGGGATCCCGTTATTTGAACAAAGCGTTGCCGCTGCCATTGCCGAAGGCGTTGAAGTCATCGGCGATATTGAGCTATTTGCACGCCTCAATACCCGTCCAGTGATTGCCGTTACGGGCTCTAACGGTAAGTCCACCGTTGTTACGCTCGCGACAGAAGTATTGAAAGCCGCTGGCTTAAAAGTTGGGCTTGGCGGCAATATTGGCACGTCTGTGCTGTCGTTGTTAGAGCAGCCGCATGATGTTTATGTGCTTGAGCTGTCTAGTTTTCAGCTTGAAACCACTCATAGCTTGGCTTGTTTGTCGGCAATGATCCTCAATATTACTGAAGATCACATGGATCGCTATCCTGATTTTCAAGCTTATATTGAAGCGAAGCAACGTATTTACCAGCATGTTGAACATATTGTCTTTAATGCTGAAGATCATTATACCTTTGCGCAGCATGGGCAAGGCTGCAGTGTATCTCTCACTGAGGGGGATTATCACTTAATGACCTTTGACGGTGAGGCGTATTTCGCACACAAACAAACACCACTGCTAGCGGTAAAAACGTTGGCGATGGTGGGGCGACATAATCAATTTAACGCCTTGGCGGTATTAGCATTATTAGCGCCGATGCAATTGCCTATGCAGGTATTTGCCAGCGCGTTTGCGAGTTTCACGGGGTTACCTCATCGTTGTCAGTTGGTTGCCGATGTTGCTGGGGTTCGTTACTTCAACGATTCGAAGGCAACGAATGTTGGCTCGACGGTCGCCGCTATTGATTCTTTAGCTTCAGGTCGCAAAAATATTATTTTGATCGTGGGTGGTGATGCGAAAGGGGCAGATCTTTCACCACTCAAGACGCCACTCACTACGCATTGCAAAGCGCTATTTTGTTTCGGACAAGACGGCGCACAGTTTATGCCACTGCTGCGCAATAGCCATCAAGTCAACAATTTGGAAGAAGCCGTGTTGGCGGCAAAAACGATAGCGACTAATGGTGATATTGTATTATTAGCACCAGCCTGCGCCAGCATAGACATGTATCCAAACTATATGGCGCGTGGGGATGAGTTCGTCCGTTTAGTGGGGGAACATGCTTGATTAACGTCGCTGATATCAAAGAGGCGCTAACGCCTCGCCAGTCCGAGAGCTTATTTGACGTACCTTTGATGTACTGCATGCTCATGCTTATTGGAGTGGGATTTGTGATGGTGACAAGTGCTTCTATGCCGGTTGCCGAGCGACTATTTGATAACCCTTTTCACTTTACCATTCGCCACGTTATCTTTTTAGTGGGCTCGTTTATTCTCTTTTGGTTCGCGACAAGTGTGCCAATGACTTGGTGGAAACGCAGTAATCCATATTTGCTGCTTTTTGGCTTGGTACTGTTAGTGGCGGTACTCATTATTGGTCGCGAAGTAAATGGTGCAAGACGCTGGATCCCGCTTGGTCCTTTTGGTTTGCAAGTAGCAGAGGCATCTAAGCTATTTTTCTTCAGCTATATTGCCGGCTACTTGGTACGTAAACGCGATGAAGTACAAGAAAACATCAAAGGCTTCGCCAAGCCAATGATTGTGTTTGCGGTGTATGCGTTCTTAATTTTGATGCAACCAGATTTAGGTACTGTGGTGGTCATGTTTGTGACGACCGTTGGCCTGTTGTTTTTAGCCGGTGCAAGGCTTTGGCAGTTTTTTACCTTAATGCTTACCGGTGTCTCTTTGGTGGTACTGCTTATCATCATTGAGCCATATCGTATGAAGCGTGTCGTGGGCTTTTTAAACCCTTGGGAAGATCCATTTGGCGCCGGTTATCAATTGGTACAATCCCTAATGGCATACGGCCAAGGTGGCTGGTTTGGTCAAGGCTTGGGTAATAGCATACAAAAGCTACAGTATTTGCCGGAAGCACATAATGACTTTATTTTTGCTGTAATAGCGGAAGAGCTGGGCTTTATTGGGGTATTTAGCATTATTATTGTACTCGGCGTATTGGTTACTCGAGCGCTTTTTATCGGGCAAAAGGCCCTTAAAGCAGGTAAAGAATACGAAGGGTATTTTGCCTTGGGCATTGGTATTTGGTTTGCCTTTCAGGCAGTCGTTAATATTGGTGCGAGCGCTGGCATTTTACCCACTAAAGGTTTAACACTGCCATTTGTTTCTTACGGTGGCTCTAGCCTTTGGGTGATGACAATCGCGGCAGGCATTCTACAACGTATAGATTTTGAGACAAAAATGTCGACAAGGCAGGCAACATCCCGTGGAGGTAGGCGATGACAAAACGTCTTCTAGTGGTCGCGGGCGGTACAGGTGGACATATTTTTCCAGGTATTGCAGTGGCACAATTTTTACAGGCGCAGGCTTGGCAAGTGAGCTGGGTTGGCACTGCGGACCGAATGGAAGCCGATGTGGTGCCGCGTTACGGTTTTGAAATTGATTTTATTGCCATGAAAGGCGTCCGTGGTAACGGGGTCAAACGATTACTAACCGCACCATTTATGGTTTTAAAAGCGATACTTGCAGCAAAGCGTATTTTACAACAGCGCAAACCTGATGTGGTGTTAGCCATGGGCGGTTATGTAACTGGCCCTGTAGGTGTTGCTGCGAAACTGCTTGGGATCCCTTTGGTGATCCATGAGCAAAATGCGGTTGCGGGTATGAGCAATAAGTTGCTGGCGAAAATTGCAAGTCGCGTATTAGCGGGTTTTCCCGGCGCATTCAATGAAAAGCTCGCTCAGGTTGTGGGGAATCCGGTACGTGCAAGTGTTGCTGAGATTAGCGATAAACCCGTTTCAGTGCCGTTAAATCTATTAATTGTCGGTGGTTCATTGGGAGCAAAAGCACTGAATGAAACCGTGCCAGAAGGACTCAAGTTACTAAAGCTACAGGTGGCCAGTATCGGATTAAATATTCGCCATCAAAGCGGTAAACATAACCAAGACGATACACAACAACGATATGAAAGTGCAGGCATTAATGCTGAGGTCAGCGAGTTCATTCATGATATGGATGCCGCATACGCTTGGGCTGACTTGGTTATTTGCCGTGCCGGTGCGCTTACCGTGAGTGAAATAGCCGCAGCTGGGAAAACGGCGATTTTTGTGCCTTTCCCACATGCCGTTGACGATCACCAGACGGCTAACGCGCAATTTTTAGTGTCGGCTGGGGCTGCTTATATATTACAGCAAACTGCACTGACGCCAGAAACGCTAGCAACGACACTGCAGCCACTTGTTATTGAGCCGCAAAAAATTGCGACCATGGCAGCAAAAGCGAGACAATGCGGTAAGTCGGAGGCAACAGCGAAAGTTGCCCAAATTTGTACAGAATTATCGAACTAGGATATTAAATGGAAGCTTCAAGCAGAAGAGCAATGCGACGTATCAACACCATCCACTTTATCGGGATTGGTGGTGCTGGTATGGGTGGGATTGCAGAAGTGCTGGCCTTTGAAGGTTACCGAATTACAGGCTCAGATATCGCCAAAAGTACGATGACAGAGCGATTAACAAATATGGGCGCCGAGATCTTTATCGGCCACCAAGCTGAAAATGTAAAAATGGCCGATGTGGTTGTGGTATCGAGTGCAATCAACGACCAAAACCCAGAGATCCAAGCGGCGAAGGCAAACCGTACGCCAATCGTTCGTCGCGCCGAAATGCTCGCCGAGTTGATGCGCTTTCGTCACGGGATTGCGGTAGCTGGAACACATGGTAAGACCACAACGACGAGCCTGATTGCGAGTATTTTTGCGCGGGCTGAGCTGGATCCAACCTTTATTATCGGTGGCTTGCTCAATAGTGCTGGTAGTAATGCCAAAGTGGGCAGCAGTGAATACCTTATCGCAGAAGCGGATGAGAGTGATGCATCGTTTTTGCATTTGCAGCCGATGGTGTCGGTGGTAACAAATATCGAAGAAGACCACATGGATACTTACGAGGGTGACTTCGAAAAAATGAAAGACACCTACATCGAGTTTATCCATAACTTACCATTTTATGGTCTGGCGGTGGTGTGTATCGATTCGCCAGTCGTGAGAGAATTATTGCCACGCTTTGCAAGGCCGACAATCACGTATGGTGAGGCTAACGATGCGGATTATCAGTTATTGGACTTCAAGCAAACACAAAGTGAATCACACTTTAAAGTCAGAACCAAAGACGGTGAGTTACTTGAAGTGAAGCTAAATATGCCAGGTAAGCACAACGCATTGAATGCGCTGGCATCTATTGCGGTTGCAAAAGATCACAATATTGAAAACGAAGCGATTTATCAGGCGTTAGCCAACTTTGAAGGGGTAGGACGTCGCTTCCAGCATTACGGCTCATTCAATAATGAAGTGGGTGAGGTGATGCTGGTTGATGATTATGGTCACCATCCGTCTGAAGTTGCGATGACGATAAAAGCCGCTAAGTCTGGTTGGCCTGATAAGCGTTTGGTTATGATTTATCAGCCACATCGCTATAGTCGAACACGCGATTTATATGAAGATTTCGTAAAAGTGCTTTGCGATGTTGATAAACTACTGCTGTTGGATGTATATAGTGCCGGTGAAGCGCCTATCGTTGGTGCGGATAGTAAAAGTTTGTGCCGTAGTCTCCGTCAACGTGGCGTTGAGCCGATCCATATCAGTGACCATGGTGAATTGGCGAAAGTGTTGGCAAGCACCATGGAAGATGGTGATTTAGTGTTGACGCAAGGGGCCGGCAATATAGGTCAAATCGTGAAGCAGTTAGCCGCCACCGGGCTATCGATAGCGCAGTTAAAACAGAGTGAATTATGAGTAGTCAGTTTGGAAAAGTAGCCGTATTACTTGGCGGTAGTTCAGCAGAGCGAGAGGTGTCGCTAAAGTCTGGTAATGCAGTGCTAAATGCCTTCGTTAATCAAGGTATAGATGCGATTGCTTTTGATCCAGCAGAACGTAATTTATGGCAACTTAAAGACCTAGGTGTGGATCGCGTATTCATTGCACTGCATGGCCGTGGCGGTGAAGATGGTACTATTCAAGGTGCGCTTGAGTTTATGGGAATACCATATACAGGAAGCGGTGTACTTGGTAGTGCGCTTGCGATGGATAAAGTCCGCTGTAAGCATCTATTTCAGTCTGCCAAGTTAAGTACGGCACCTTATGCTGTCGTAAGCAAAGAGACGGGTTTTGATGCTAAGGCGCTAATCGCTGAGTTTGGCAAAGTCATGGTAAAGCCAAGTCACGAAGGCTCAAGCATAGGTATGGCTCAGGCAGACAGCGAAGAAACCCTGACTGCGGCATTAAATAATGCCTTTAAGTTTGACGATCAAGTTCTCGTTGAACAATGGATCACTGGACGTGAGTTTACCGTGTCTATGCTTGGTAAAGAGGCATTGCCTGTTATTGAAATGCGTACGCCTCGTGGCTTTTACGATTATGAAGCGAAATACCAAGTCAACAGTACCGAGTATTATTGTCCGGCGGATATTAGCGCTGCACACACTGAGCAATTACAAGTGATGGCAAAGCACGCTTTTGAATTGGTTGGTGCCACTGGTTGGGGACGTGTTGACGCCATGCAAGATGAGCAAGGTCATTTCTATCTACTCGAGGTAAATACTGTACCTGGTATGACTGAAAAGTCGTTGGTGCCGATGGCAGCAAAAGCAACGGGTGTAAGTTTTGAACAATTAGTTGTTCGCATTTTGGAGCAAACGCTTTAATATGCGAGCATTTTTGGCAGGGTTGAAGCTGATCGGTTCAAGAGTGAACTGGCCCCTTTTTTGGGGACTTGGCTTCTTCTTTGTGGTGATTTTTACATTGGTAAGAGGAACATACTGGGTAAGTGATTGGTTAGTTGCACATCATGATGCGCAAATAAAAACACTCAAAGTGCTCGGTAAACCGCATTATACCAATGAAGATGACATTGTGGCGGCAATTAAAACCGCAGATTTAAATAGTTTTTTTGAGCTTGATGTAAAAGCAGTCCACAAGGCGGTAAAGTCTTTGCCTTGGATTGCGACAGTGTCAGTCAGAAAACAATGGCCGGATACGCTGCAAGTCTATGTAGTGGAACATCAGCCGGTTGCGCATTGGAATAGCGATTCATTACTCAATGATGATGGCGAAGTATTCCAAGCGAGTAGTAACAAATTGCCGCAAGGGCTGCCTGAATTATATGGCCCTGAAGGAAGTGCTGAAGAAGCATGGCAAACATTTAAGCAGTTTAAAGCCTTGTTGGCGGTAAATCAGTTTACGTTGGAAAGTTTAGCGCTTTCAGAACGATTTGCTTGGCAGCTATGGCTGGACAATGGGATCCGCTTAAATTTAGGGCGTGAAGATAAAGCCAAACGAGTACAACGTTTTATCGACGTGTATCCACGTATGGAACGCCCTGAAGGTAAAGTAATCGATGTCATTGATTTACGCTACGACACGGGACTGGCAGTGAGTTGGAAAGAACCTACTGAGCAGCAAGAACAACAAAATAACAAGAGTGAAGCATGACAAAGTCGGCAGAAAGAAACTTAGTGATTGGATTAGATGTTGGCACATCAAAGGTCGTCGCCACAGTTGGGGAGATCACTGTGGACAATCAACTTAGTATTGTCGGTGTCGGACGCCAAGAGTCTCACGGCATGGATAAGGGCGGGGTAAACGATTTAGACCTCGTTTCTGAGTCTATTAAACGCGCTGTAGATGAAGCAGAGCTAATGGCCGATTGCAGAATAAGCTCGGTTTATTTGGGGATCTCAGGCAAACATATTCAGTGTCAAAACGAAAGTGGCGTGGTGGCAATAAACAATGCTGAAGTCACAGACGATGATATTGCCAATGTTATTCACATTGCACGTTCTGTGCCTATGTCTGCCGAACGCAAAATGCTGCACTCATTGCCGCAAGAATATAGCATCGACATGCAAGAGGGGATCAAAAACCCTCTGGGTATGAGTGGCGTAAGGATGGAAGCGAAAGCACATATCATTACGTGTTCGAATGACATGGCAAAGAATATTGAAAAGTGTGTTGAACGCTGTGGTTTACAGGTAGACCAATTAACGTTTAACGCCTTGGCGTCATGTTACTCAGTGTTGACTGAAGATGAAAAAGAGCTAGGTGTTGCGGTATTAGATATCGGTGGTGGCACCATGGATATTGCGATTTATGTGAATGGAGCGTTGCGTCATACTGCCGTGATCCCAGTTGCGGGCAATCAGGTCACAGGCGATATAGCAAAAATATTTAGAACACCTATTTCGCATGCCGAGTCTCTGAAAGTACAATATGCCTTCGCGTCGAGCCAAATGGCATCAAGTGAAGAAACCATCGAAGTACCAAGTGTTGGTGGGCGTCCTGCTCGGGTAATGTCTCGTCATACTTTGTCTGAAGTGGTAGAGCCAAGATTTAGAGAACTGTTTGAGCTTGCACAAGAAGAATTACGTCGCTCAGGTTTTGAAGATCAAATTGCGGCAGGTCTTGTTATCACAGGCGGTAGCGCCAAGATGCAAGGTGCACAAGAAGTCGCAGAAGATATATTCCAAATGCCAGTAAGAATAGGGAAACCAATTGGCATTAAGGGATTAACAGATTATGTGGATGACCCTGCATATGCAACGGCGGTAGGTTTGTTACAATACGGCCGTTCACTACAATCGATGAATGCACAGAAGTCGAAAGTAGATGCAGAGGGGAGTTGGTGGAACCGTGTTACAAAATGGTTCCAAGGCGAGTTTTAATACTCAAGTCGGAGAGTGAAGATGTTTGATATTATGGAACAGCACAGCGAAGAAGCTGTCATTAAAGTCATCGGTGTCGGTGGCGGCGGCGGTAACGCCGTAGAGCACATGGTAAACCAAGAAATTGAAGGCGTACGTTTTATCGTAGCGAATACTGACGCACAAGCGTTACGCCGTTCGTCTGCGGATATTACCGTACAGCTGGGTACTCAGATTACCTCAGGTCTTGGAGCTGGCGCAAACCCAGAAGTGGGCCGCAGCGCAGCAGAAGAAGATCTAGAAACCATCAAGAGCAGCCTTGAAGGCGCAGACATGGTATTTATCGCAGCCGGTATGGGCGGCGGTACAGGTACCGGTGCCGCACCTGTTGTTGCACGCGCAGCAAAAGAACTAGGTATTTTGACTGTGGCTGTAGTAACGCGTCCTTTCGATCTCGAGGGTAAAAAGCGCATGGCTGCGGCTGAGCAAGGTATTGCTGAGTTGTCAGAAATTGTAGATTCACTTATTACAATTCCAAACAACAAATTGCTTAAAGTTCTTGGTAAAGGGACTACACTGCTAGATGCCTTCGCAAAAGCAAATGACGTGCTTTATGGCGCGGTACAAGGTATTGCAGAGTTGATCACACGTTCAGGTCTAATCAACGTTGACTTTGCGGATGTGAGAACTGTAATGTCAGCAATGGGTACTGCAATGATGGGGACGGCTTCGGCAACAGGTCCTGATCGTGCACAAGAAGCAGCGGAAGCCGCGATTTCTAGCCCGCTTTTAGAAGATGTTGATCTAACTGGCGCGAAAGGCATTTTGGTGAATATCACTGCTGGCATGGACATTACTATCGAAGAATTTGAGGTCGTTGGTAACCATGTTAAAGCGTTAGCGTCTGAGAACGCGACTGTGGTAGTGGGTGCTGTTATTGACCCTGAAATGAGCGAAGAGCTTAGAGTGACCGTGGTTGCTACAGGCTTAGGTGGTGACCGTCGTCCGCAATTTGGTATTGTAGACAATAGCTTTAGACAAGCCTCAGGCTCAGATGCGGTAGGTGGCACACAAACTAGCTCACAAACGAGCATGTATGTGCCAAGCTTTACACAGCCACAAACGTCAGCGGCAGAACCGGAGCAACCAACTGAAGCGCCAGCACCACAAGTGCAAGAACAGAAGCCACAACAAGCTTCTAGTTCAGCAAGCGCAAAAGGCAACGACAGTAAAGAAAAAGGTGACTACTTCGATATTCCGGCTTTTTTACGTAAGCAGTCAGACTAAAGTTTGTATAAAAAATAAACAAAGATTGGCAGTTTGGTGGAACTATGTTATACTCCGCCGCCTATCTAGAATTTAAGTGGGCGAATATATGATTAAACAACGTACGATTGCACAAGTCGTTAAAGCCACAGGTGTAGGTTTACACAAAGGTGAAAAGGTCACGATCACTCTCCGACCAGCTGGTGTGAATACAGGTGTTGTATTTCGCCGCGTTGATCTAGACCCTGTTGTTGATTTTGAAACAACACCGGAAGCTGTGGGCGACACGCAACTGTGTACGTGTTTAACAAATAAAGACGGCGTTCGCTTGTCTACTACCGAGCATTTGATTGCCGCGGTAGCTGCGCTTGGGATTGATAACCTCATCGTAGAGTTAGACAGCGCCGAAGTGCCTATTATGGATGGCAGTGCATTGCCATTCATCTACTTAATTCAAAAAGGCGGTATTGAAGAGCAAAACGCTGCCAAGCGCTTTATTCGCATCAAAGAAAAAGTGCGTGTTGAAGATGGCGACAAGTGGGCTGAAATTGAGCCTTACGATGGTTTCCACATCGACTTTGAAATCGACTTCAATCACCCTGCGATCAATGCTAGCCGCCAACGTATTGGATTAGACATTACCGCTCAAAGCTTTACGGAAGAGATCAGTCGTGCTCGTACTTTTGGTTTTATGCGTGATATCGAATACATGCATGCAAACAACCTAGCCTTAGGTGGCAGCATGGATAATGCGGTTGTTTTAGACCAGTTTAAAGTATTAAATCCTGATGGCCTGCGCTATGCGGATGAGTTTGTTAAACACAAGATCTTAGACTGTGTGGGTGATATGTTTATGGCAGGTCACAACATTTTAGGTAAGATCTCATGCTATAAATCAGGCCACGGCCTAAACAATATGTTGCTTCGTGAAATCATGGCAACTGAGTCAGCGTGGGAGTGGGCAACGTTCGAAGAGCCAGTCAGTATGCCAGCACCAGGAATGGAAGCGGGTATCAATACCGCAACGGCATGAGACTTTTAGGCTAATACAGTTTGATAAAAAATGACGCTAAGGCGTCATTTTTTTTGCGTTGTGTTTGCGTGTTTAGCGAGTCTTTCTAGTTTCTCCTTAAGCGACGGTGGAGCGGACTGCGCCAGCGCTAGCAAATGCTCGCCAGTGGCTTGGCTCATACTGCGATTGGCTTGATAGGTCGAAGATTGGGATTCCACCTTGTTGGTGAGACGCTGCTGAGCTTCTGGATTTGTGGTAATTTTAACCAATGCACAGTCATGTAATCCAACTTTTCTAAATGCACTGAGAATATCCATTTTCAAAAAGTTTAATCGAGTAGCAAGCGTTGCTGAAGCAGCTTCTATTGTCAGTGTTCCTTCTTTGTAGTGAGCAACACGGCATTTCTTACTCAGGATAGGGCCTAGAGTCTCTTCCAAGCAGCTCTGTAACTGTGCCGCTTGGGCGCTTTTTTGGCCATATTGATTGAGTTTATCTGACCACCCACCCATCACTTCATCAAGCGGTTTTGGATTGTAGCGATTTTTAGCCAATGACTTACTTCCCATAGGTTGAAAAATAAAAAATAACCGCCATATCGGGATAATACGGAGTCAATTTACTCCGTACTGGTGGTTTCTCAGTCTTCTAAGTATATCAGAGACAAATTTTTGAGAAATCCAAAAGTACCAACATTTGTTGTCGAAAGCGCTTAGCTCTGTGCTCGAATAACTGAGTCGAGTTAGATGCTAACTAAACTTTATCACTTGCAACGGTACGCTTACGCCCAACAGTAAAGATTTCTTGCAATTGAACTTGGTATTATTTACCCAATAAGGTTTGCAGAAACAAAGAGTCTGGTATGATAGGGCATAATTTTAACTCGGCAAGATACAAAATGCTCACTCCTAAATTGGCAAAATGAAAACCGGAATTTAGGAACGCTTTTGTCGCCAACAGGACAAGCGCGACCCAGCCTTAACCACATTGGCTTAGAGAAATGGGTCAGCCAATACACAGAGTGAAACGGTTTAAACATGTTAGCAAATATTTTTACCAAAATTTTTGGTAGTCGTAATGATCGCACCATCAAAAACCTAAGAAAAACAGTCGCTTTAATCAATGCGTTAGAAGAGCAATATGACAAATTAAGCGATGATGAACTAAAAGCAAAAACGGCTGAATTTAAACAGCGTATTGAGCAAGGTTCAAGTCTAGATGATTTATTACCAGAGGCGTTCGCTACGGTGCGTGAAGCATCTAAGCGCGTATTTGGAATGCGTCATTTCGATGTGCAGATGATTGGTGGTATGGTGCTTCACCAAGGTCGTATTTCAGAAATGAGAACGGGTGAAGGTAAAACACTAACAGCAACATTACCTGCGTATTTAAATGCGGTTTCAGGTAAGGGTGTTCACGTTATTACCGTCAACGACTACTTAGCTAAGCGTGATGCCGAGACAAACCGTCCACTCTTTGAATTCCTAGGCCTTACTGTAGGTTGTAACGTACCAGGCATGATGCCACAGCAGAAAAAGCAAGCCTATGCAGCGGATATCACTTACGGCACCAATAACGAGTTCGGCTTTGATTACTTGCGCGATAACATGGCGTTTAGTGTTGAAGAGCGTGTACAACGTCCACTTAACTATGCGGTTGTGGATGAAGTGGATTCAATCCTAATCGACGAAGCGCGTACACCACTGATCATTTCTGGTCCTGCTGAAGATAGCTCTGAGCTTTATGCCGAAATCAATAAAATTGTGCCTGATCTTGTACAGCAAGAAAAAGAAGACGAAGAAGGCGTGGAAGGCGATGGCGATTTCACCATTGATGAAAAAGGTAAACAAGTTCACCTTACCGAGCGTGGTCAAATCAAAGTTGAAGAGTTACTGACTGAGCGTGGTTTGATTGAAGAAGGTGACTCGCTTTACTCAGCAGGTAATATTTCATTACTAAGCCATGTTTACGCGGCACTTCGTGCTCACAAGTTATATCAAAAAGACGTTGATTATGTTGTAAAAGATAACGAAGTTATCATCGTTGACGAGCACACTGGCCGTACGATGGAAGGACGTCGTTGGTCAGAGGGTCTTCACCAAGCCGTTGAAGCGAAAGAAGGGGTTCGTATTCAGAACGAAAACCAAACCTTGGCTTCAATCACATTCCAGAATTACTTCCGTTTATATAACAAGCTTGCAGGTATGACAGGTACAGCGGACACTGAAGCGTTCGAATTCCAGTCAATCTATGGCCTAGATACCGTAGTTATCCCAACCAACAAACCTATGGTTCGTGATGACCGTGCGGATCTTGTATATTTGACGCAAGAAGAGAAATTTGAAGCAATTCTTGAAGACATTCGTTCTTGCCAAGAACGTGGTCAGCCAGTGTTGGTGGGTACGGTGTCTATCGAAAGTTCTGAGTATCTTTCTCACTTCCTTCGCAAAGAAAAAATTGAACATAATGTACTGAATGCGAAATTCCACGCGCAAGAAGCGGATATTATCGCGGACGCGGGTCTACCGGGCAAGGTAACGATTGCGACGAATATGGCTGGTCGTGGTACGGATATCGTACTGGGTGGCAGCTGGCAGTCGGATGTTGAAAAATTAGAAAATCCGTCGGAAGAGCAAATAGCAGAAATTAAAGCAGCTTGGAAAGCGCGCCATGATGCAGTACTGGCTTCAGGTGGTTTACATATTATTGGTACTGAGCGTCACGAATCTCGCCGTATCGACAACCAGTTGCGTGGTCGTGCAGGTCGTCAAGGTGATGCTGGTTCAAGCCGCTTCTACCTATCGATGGATGACGCATTGATGCGTATCTTCGCAGGTGAGCGTATGACTAACATGATGCGCAAACTAGGTATGCAACGTGGTGAAGCTATTGAGCACCCATGGGTTAACCGTGCCATTGAAAATGCACAGCGTAAAGTAGAAGCGCGTAACTTTGATATTCGTAAACAATTACTTGAGTACGACGATGTTGCTAACGACCAGCGTAAAGTGGTTTACGAACAGCGTAACGAACTACTTGAAGAAGGCGATATCTCAGAGACTATCACCGCTATTCGTGAAGATGTATTGAATGCGACTATTGATCAGTATATTCCACCGCAAAGTCTGGCGGAAATGTGGGACATCCCAGCACTTGAAGAGCGCTTGAAAAATGACTTCCATGTTGAACTTCCGATTGCAAAATGGCTTGAAGAAGACAGTAAACTATATGAAGAAGTGCTACGCGATCGTATCGTAGAAGACGTTGATAAGGCGTACAAACAAAAAGAAGAGATGGTAGGCCCAGATGTATTACGCCACTTTGAAAAGGCAGTTATGCTACAAAGCCTAGATCAGCATTGGAAAGATCACTTAGCGGCAATGGATCATCTTCGTCAAGGTATTCATCTACGTGGTTATGCACAGAAGAATCCGAAGCAAGAATATAAGCGTGAGTCGTTTGAGTTATTCTCACAAATGCTTGAAAACTTAAAGATTGACGTTGTTAGCGTACTAAGTAAAGTTCAGGTTCGTGCTGAGGAAGATGTTGAGAAAGTTGAAGAGCAACATCGTAAGAGTGAGCAAGCACCACGTGAATATCAACACGAAGAGGTTGAGCGCGTAGGTGGTGATGCACCAGAAGGCGTGTCTGTTGCTCATAGAAATGAGCCAAAAGTAGGTCGTAATGATCCTTGTCCTTGCCAATCAGGCAAGAAGTTTAAGCAGTGTTGCGGAAAACTAAAATAACAGGCCCTAAATCTAAATTTGTATAAAAAGCGACGCTAAGTCGCTTTTTTTATGGAGTAAATGATGCAAAAAAAACGTGTTGAAGTCGCCGTTGGTGTGATTGAAAAAAATCAGAAAATCTTTGTATGCTTGAGAGGTGAAGATCAACATCAAGGTGGGCTTTGGGAATTCCCAGGCGGGAAAATGGAAGCCGGTGAAGATGTCTTTTCGGCATTGAAACGTGAGCTGCAAGAAGAGGTAGGCATTGAGATCTATAACTCATCTGAGCTAATGCGTATTGAGCACGACTATGCTGATAAAGCCGTATGTTTATACATTCATCATGTTGAGGACTTTTCCGGCGAAGCTCATGGCGCAGAAGGGCAGCCTTCTCAATGGGTTGCAGTTGAACAGTTGCATGAGCTCACGTTTCCTGAGGCCAATAAGGCGATTGTTGAATTATTACAAACGCGCAAAAATTAGTGACAAACTTTGTTACTAAATTAAGCACTCAGAGTCATAGTCATTCACTATGTGCATCGGTAGACTAGTGAATGACCGCTTACGTGTAAATAAACATCAGCTAACGACTTTCGTTGCTCTGAAGTTTGAGAGGACACACAGTTAGAAGGAATTCTTTTCAAGCCATCAGGTTATGTCTATATTCAATTCATTTGTATGTAATTTGAGCATTATTTTATCTAGATGAATGGGATACGACGTTTACAAGCGAAACTCTATCAGGGGAATAAAAATGAAAAAACTATCATTGACCGCTGCAAGTGTTGCACTTGCATTGGGATTGATTGGTTGTAGCGAACAACCGCAAACACAACAACAAAAACCAGCGGAACAAGCCGAAGCACAAAAGGCGGTTTTGAATTCTGGTATCGAATTGGAAAATATTGATAAATCAGTGCGTGCACAAGATGATTTTTACTTTCACGTTAATGGTCATTGGTTAGAGAAAACCAAAATCCCAGCAGACAAATCAAATTATGGTTCTTTCTCTCAGCTTTATGATGAGTCACAAAAAGCGCTGCGTAAAGTGCTTGAGAATGCTGCTAGCAACGGCTCAGCTAAAGTAGGTAGCGATGAGCAAAAGTTGGGTGCGTTTTATCAAAGTTATATGGACGAGGGCGCGAGAAACGAGTTGGGCTTAAACCCTGTTAAGCCTTATCTGAAAGAAATTCTAGACTTGAAGAGTAAATCGGAGCTACCAGCTATCTTTGCTAAAATGCGTTTAACCGGTGCTAGCACTCCATTCGGTTGGTATGTTAATAATGACGCTAAAAACTCAAGTGAAAATGCACTCTACATGTTCCAGTCAGGGCTTGGTTTACCTGATCGCGACTACTACCTGAAAGATGACGAAAAGTTTAGTAAAATTCGCGAGCAGTATCAGCGCTATATCGAACAATTGTTAGCTAAGGCTGGTCATAAAAATCCAGGCCAAGCTGCACTAAATATTATTGAGTTAGAAAAGCAAATTGCCGAGGCGCAATGGACACGTGTTGAAAGCCGCGACGCGACTAAAACCTATAACAAGCTAAGCAATGATGCGTTTAATCAATTAATGCCTGACTTTGATACATCAGCATTTTTAAGCGCACTTGGTATTAAAACGGATTCTCTTATTGTAAGCCAACCAAGTTTTTTTGAAGCGCTGTCTAAAATCATTGCAGATTCAAAGCTAGAAGCATGGCAAGACTACTTAACATTCCACTTTACCAATGACTACGCTGAGTTACTAAGTAAAGATGTAGTTGACCTTAAGTTTGGTTTCTTTGGTAAAACATTGACGGGTGTAGAAGAACAAGCGCCAACGTGGAAAAAGGCGGTGGATGCAAGTAATTCAGTACTGGGTGAAATGCTAGGCAAGATATACGTTAAGTCGTATTTCCCACCAGAAGCTAAGGCTAGAATGGAAGAATTAGTCGCAAACCTTATTAAAGGATTTGATCAAGCGATTGATGGCCTTGAGTGGATGAGTGCTGAAACTAAGATAGCTGCAAAAGATAAGCTCAATAAGTTTACGCCAAAGATTGGTTATCCTGACAAATGGAAAGATTATTCCGCACTTGAGATCAATCCTGATGATCTAGTCGGTAACTACGTACGTTATAGTCAATTTGCGAATCAGGAGATGATCGATAAATTAGGCAAGCCTGTGGACCGTAGCGAGTGGTTGATGACACCACAAACGGTGAACGCGTACTATAACCCAGTGAATAACGAGATTGTATTCCCTGCTGCGATTCTACAACCACCATTCTTTAACTTAGAAGCGGATGATGCAGTAAACTACGGCGCAATCGGTGCGGTTATCGGTCACGAATTAGGTCACGGCTTTGACGACCAAGGTGCGAAGTACGATGGTGATGGTAACCTACGTAATTGGTGGAGTGACTCTGACCTTTCACAATTCGAAGCGCGTAGCCAAAAGTTGGTTGAACAATTTAATGGTTTTAAACCATTTGAAGACGCTGGTGTTAATGGTCAACTGACACTGGGTGAAAATATTGGTGATTTAGGCGGATTAACTGTCGCTTATAAAGCGTACCAAATTTCACTAGGCGATCAAAAAGCGCCAGTTATTGACGGCTACACTGGGGAGCAGCGTTTCTTTATGGGCTGGTCACAAATTTGGCGTCGTAAGTATCGCGATGAAGAGTTGCGTAATCGTCTGATGACAGATCCGCATTCACCGAGTCATTATCGAGTGATTGGTGTGCTGCCAAATATGCCAGAGTTTTATAAGGCATTTGATGTGAAAGAAGGCGATAAGATGTATCTTAAACCAGAAGACAGAGTGAAAATCTGGTAATTTCACATTATGAATTCGCGGCGGTTTTATTGTGTTCTTTCAGTAAATCCGCCGCTTTTACAACATCTAATTACAGCCCTCTGAAGTTCTCACTAAATATCACATCCATTTCAGCACTTTCTGCAAGCACTCGCTATTTCTAAGGTCAAGTTCATCGCTATTTGATGGTATTTACAGCCAAATCAGAGTAGCTTCATTTTGTCTAACACAAGGATATGAAAAAATAATGATAGCGCTGTCATTTTAACTTTTATATGATGTTTAGGAACAATAAGTGATTAAATGATGTTCATTTAGAATTGAACATGAAGACTGGGAGCAAAAGATGAGAATAAAAACGACTTTGCTTGGGGCGATAATTGCTGGGTGCTCGTTCTATACACACGCATCATTTACGCAGCAGCAGTTAGCGCAATTTGCAAGTGACACGCATTTTGAATTTGCGGTAGAAAATAACTTTAGTAATGGTGCTGGGGGCTTTAGCGGTGCTATTACACTGACTAACAATTCAAAAGTTGATCTACCAAAAGGACAAAGCGATTGGCAAATCTATTTGCACTCAGTTCGTCATATTTCAACGGAAACAGCTGAAGGTCTGCGCTTTGAACATATTAATGGCGACCTTCATCGTATAACCCCTACCGATTCGTTCGCTGGCTTAAAAGCCGGTGAAAAGCTCAAGTTAGCTTTTGATGGTTCGGCTTGGGTTGCTGCATACAGCGATTTTATGCCGCGTGCCTTTATTGTGTCAGGTAAAAATAAGCCGGTCATTTTTGCAAATACTGATACAGAAGACATGACACAGTTCGTTGCGCCATTTGAGCGTGAGAACCAACTGAAAAGATACAATACACCTACCGATTACACGCAGATAGCGAATGCAGCGCTGCGTTTTGAACGTAATCAAAGCAATATTTCGGTCTCAAAAGAAGATGCGCTAAGACGTATCATTCCAAAGCCTGAGCACATCGACTTTAATCGTGGCGAAATCACCCTTAACAAAAACTGGCAGATCCGCTTTGCCGGACGCTTGAAGTCAGAAGTCGCCGTTTTTCAAGAAGACTTGTCAGAGTATGGACTGGATTTAAAAGCTGAAGCTAATCACGTGCCAGAAGGAAATATCCCGACGATCCGTCTTAAAGTTGCGAAAAGTCTAGGGCGCGATTATGACTACAACCAAGCCGGATCATATACATTAGATATTGATGATGATGTGATTGAAATCACGGGTATTGATAATGCTGGTGTGTTTTACGGTATTCAAAGTTTGCTTGCGCTATTTCCTGCCGATAGTAAAAATGAAATTACCTTGTCTCACGTAGAGATCAAAGACTCTCCGCGTTTTAGCTGGCGTGGTATGCATTACGACAATGCCCGTAACTATCATGGTAAAGATGCGTTATTTAAATTAATTGAACAGATGGCGCGTTATAAGTTAAATAAGTTCCATTGGCACTTCTCAGATGATGAAGGCTGGCGACTAGAGATCCCTGGGCTCCCTGAGTTAACGGAAGTCGGCGCATTCCGTTGTTTTGATTTACAAGAGCGTGAGTGCCTACTGACTCAGTTGGGCACAGGTCCTTTCAAAACGGGAAGTGGAAATGGTTACCTGTCTCGCGAGGACTTTGTAGAGTTACTTAAATTTGCCACCGCGCGTCATATTGAGATCATTCCAGAAATCGAAAGCCCAGGACATGCTCGTGCTGCGATTAAGTCGATGGAAGCGCGTTATCACAAATTGATGGAAGCAGGTAAAGCACAAGAGGCCAAAGCCTATCTTCTGAACGATATTGATGACACTTCAAAGTATCTAACCGTGCAACTCTATACTGATAACTCTATTAATGTTTGCTTGGACTCAAGCTATGCCTTTATGGAGAAGGTGGTATATGAACTGCAGGAAATGTATCGCGATGCTGGCACTATGTTAACGACAGTCCATTTTGGTGGCGATGAGGTTGGAAAGGGCTCATGGACTGAATCACCAGCATGTAATGAGCTATTTGCGGTCGCCGACAACGGAGTGGCTGGACCTAATGATTTAAAACCATACTTTACTCAAAAAGTTGCAAAATTGCTTGCTAAGCGTGGGATCACCCCTGCCGCTTGGGAAGATGGTTTAATGTATAACACCACGACGACCTTTAAACGTGATGAATTCCCAAATCCACAGTTTTTGGTAAATACTTGGGATAACATTTGGGAGTGGGGCGTTGCAGACAGAGCCCACCGTTTTGCAAACAACAATTACCAAGTTATTTTGTCTCACGGTACACATTTGTACTTTGATCACCCTTATGAAGCGCACCCTGAAGAGCGCGGCTATTATTGGGCAACTCGTTACACAGATACGAAAAAAGCATTTTCGTATATGCCAGATAATATTTATGCGAATGCGGACTTCACGCGAAACCGTGAGCCTATCGTGAACCTAGAAGCCTTAGTTGGTCGAGAGTTGCCCGCGCTTAAAAAACCGCAAAATATCCTTGGTATGCAAGGGCAAATATGGAGTGAGACCATTCGCTCGGAAGACCAAGTGTTACGATTGATTTTCCCTCGTTTGCTTTCGCTTGCGGAGCGTGCTTGGCATAAAGCGGATTGGGAAGGGCGTCGTATTAACCAAAAAGAGTTAAACAAGGACTTCTCAACCTTTGCCGCAGCCTTGTCTTTAAAAGAGATTGCAAAGTTACAAAACGATGGCATTAAGCCAAACCTTCCAGTTCCTGGTGCCAAGGTGGTGCTGGGTAAACTTGAAGCGAATAGTGCGTTCCCTTATCTTACAATTGAAGTGAGCTTAGACAATGGCGAATCTTGGCAGCCTTATACTGATCAGATGAGTGTCTCAGATGAAAGTAAGGTATTGTTGAGAACGCGAGCCGGAGAAAAAAATACGAGCCGTGTCACAGGGTTGAAATAAACCCTCGTATTCAGTTTATCGCAAAAAAGGGCAATGGCCCTTTTTTGGTGATAATTTTGCTCAAATTCTAACTGGTAATGAAATAGATTTTAACGTAAAGTTAAATGTCAGCGCTGTCATTTTTGTAAAAAAGCAGTGAGCAAAGCAAAAAATAACAAGGCAAAAAGCCATACAAACAATAAACGATGAGTAATGTTTATGGAAGCTACCGTGTCGAATACAACAAAACGAAGTAACGCGATCCCTATGGCAATTGTCGCAGCCATGTTTTTTATTCTTGGCTTTGTGACTTGGCTTAATGGGTCACTAATGCCATATTTGGAGCAAGTACTAAAACTAACTCCTCTCCAATCTTCATTTATTCTTTTCTCTTTTTATATTGCGGTGACATTTACAGCGGTTCCTTCCGCTCTAGTTATCCGTAAGGTGGGTTATAAAAATGGTATGGCCATCGCAATTGCGATGATGATGTGTGCAGCGTTGCTATATATTCCAGCGGCTAAAACACAAATGTTTGCATTGTTCTTGTTTGCTCAATTTACTATGGGTATTGGGCAAACATTATTACAAACTGCTGTAAATCCTTATGTGGTGCGTATTGGACCTGAAGAGTCAGCAGCTGTGCGCGTAAGTATTATGGGTATACTGAATAAAGGTGCTGGTATTGTTGCGCCGCTTGTATTTACCGCGTTGGTGCTGAGTAACTTTACTGATATGGCAGGTAAAGAGCTGACTCAAGCTGATATCGATGCAATGGCAAACGGTCTTATCGGGCCATATTTAGGCTTGGCTGCATTTATTGGTATTTTTGCCTTGGGTATTAAGTTTGCACCACTACCTGAAATAGAAAAAGATGATGAAGAAGAACATGGCTCAGTGAGAGAAGCGCTATCTCATCCTAATCTAAAGCTTGGTGTGATCGCACTGTTTTTGTATGTTGCAGTTGAAGTGATTGCTGGTGATACGATTGGTTCATTTGCGTTAGCGCTGGGTGTTGAAAAATATAGTGTGATGACCTCTTATACTATGGCTTGTATGGTTACGGGCTATATTTTGGGTATTATATTGATCCCGAGAGTAATATCGCAGGAGAGGGCGTTAACAGCATCTGCCGTGCTTGGTGTGCTTCTCACGCTCGCAATTTCATTTGGCAGCCCAGACTCATTTGTCATTTCAAATCTATTTGGATTATCAGCGTTGCCTGATATTCTATTGATGGTCGCTATTTTAGGTTTAGCAAATGCCATTATGTGGCCTGCTATTTGGCCACTCGCATTATCTGGACTTGGCAAGCTAACCAGTGTAGGCTCTGGTTTATTGGTTATGGGTATTGCCGGTGGTGCATTCGGTCCAGTATTCTTAGGTTTAGCTAAGGGCACATCTGGCACAGTGGAATCACAGCAAATTGCACACCTTGTAATGTTACCTTGTTATCTATTTATAATCTTCTACGCTGTGAAAGGTCATAAGATCAAAAAGAAAGCGTAGCAAGAAAATGTAAAGCATTTCTATGTATGTAGAAATAATCCCGTGTGTGATGCCACCTGAATAAGGTGGCATTTTTTTATGCCTAAATCACTCCCTTACCTGCAAAACCGGTTTAATGCTGAGATCTTTTTCGCGATATAAAATCGCTGCTACGCTGATGTCTGGTGCTTATTGTTTGGTGTTTGCCGTGTAGGAGCTACTTTATATAGCGAGGGTTTTATTCTTAAGTCGCGATATAAAATCGCTGCTACGCTGATGTCTGGTGCTTATTGTTTGGTGTTTGCCGTGTAGGAACTACTTTATATAGTGAGGGTTTTATTCTTAAGTCGCGATATAAAATCGCTGCTACGCTGGTGTCTGGTGCTTATTGTTTGGTGTTTGCCGTGTAGGAGCTACTTTATGTAGCGAGGGTTTTATTCTTAAGTCGCGATATAAAATTGCTGCTACGCAGGTGTTTAGTGCTTGTTGTTTGGTGTTGGTCGTGTAGGAGCTACTTTATGTAGCGAGGGTTTTATTCTTAAGTCGCGATATAAAATCGCTGCTACGCTGGTGTCTGGTGCTTATTGTTTGGTGTTGGTCGTGTAGGAGCTACTTTATGTAGCGAGGGTTTTATTTTTAAGTTGCGATATAAAATCGCTGCTACGCAGATGTTTGGTGTTTATTGTGTAGGAGTGATGTGTGCGTAAAAATATAAAATGGGAATGAATTTATAAAAAGAGTGGGGCGACTGATGGGACTTGAACCCACGACAACCGGAATCACAATCCAGGGCTCTACCAACTGAGCTACAGCCGCCACAAAAGACTTGAACACCTTGTCTGGTGTGGCGCGCATAATACATAAGTTTTTTCCAAATGCAAAGGGAAATATCGAAAAAACTTAATAAAAGTTTTTTTTCGGAGATTATTTCCGCATACAGCAAATATTCATATATCCTATGTATGATCCAGCCGATCTAATGATAAATAACTGCTTAATATAAAAAGGGGGATGAGTATGGAAGCTGTTTGGAAATGGGTTAATGAGAACTCAGATTTAATCTTACACTATGTGCTTCAAGGCGTTATAGCACTAATAATTTTCTTCGTTGGCTTAAAACTAGCTAAGCTCAGTGCTGATCTCACTGAAAAAGCATTTGGTAAACGCAAAGTAGATAAAGCGGTAGGCTCATTCGTTGCCAATATTGCTTATGCGATTGTTTTTGCCGCGACGCTGCTTATGGCATTATCTCAGGTAGGTATCGAAACCACCTCATTCATTGCTATTTTAGGTGCCGCAGGCTTGGCTGTTGGTCTTGCCCTGCAAGGCTCACTTTCTAATTTTGCATCTGGCGTACTTATTATTATGCTGCGTCCGTTCAAGTCAGGAGACTATATTGAAGCTGGCGGCAAAGCCGGTAGTGTACAAAAGATAGAAATCTTCTCTACAGAGCTTCGTACTCCTGATAACAAAGTAATTGTAATGCCAAACTCTGCCATTATGTCCGGTGCGATCGTTAACTACTCACGCGAAAAAACACGTCGTATTGACCTTGTAATTGGTGTTGGCTATGACGCCGATCTACGAGAAGCAAAAGCGGTATTAAAGTCTGTACTAGACAATGAATCACGTATTTTGAAAGAGCCAGCTTATACGGTAGCAGTGCTGGAGCTTGCCGACTCAAGTGTTAACTTTGTTGTTCGTCCTTGGGTTAAAACAGAAGAGTACTGGCCAACGTATTTCACGCTTGTGGAAAATATTAAGATTGCGCTAGACGAAGCTAATATTACCATTCCATTCCCGCAAATGGATGTTCACCTACACAAAGATCAGTAAAAAGGTTAGTTAGAAATGAAATTGAAGGTTTTAACCTGTTGTATTCTTATGGCTGCCAGCGCTAATGCAGCAGCAGAAGGTAAAGCTAAGAAACCACAGAAAGTTTGGGATGTAACCAGTGAAGTTGGTGCGATAATCACCAGTGGTAACACTGAGACAACAACGCTTAAAGGCGGGATCAAAGCTAAACACAATCTAACTAACTGGAACAACGAGTACAAGTTAGATGGCTTCTATAAAGAAGACACGCGTGAAAACGATGCTGGTGTAGACATTACATCTCGTACCAATGAAAAATACTCCGCGTCAGTTCAAGGCAACTATAAGTTAAACGAAGATAATAGCCACCTATTTGTGTTTGGTTCTTATGTTTCAGATTATTTTGGTGCTTACCGTAGCGAAGCAGTTATTTCAGTGGGTTACGGTCAACGTTTATTCGAAAATGACGATATGTATCTTAACGCTGAAATCGGTCCTGGTGTAAAGCGCTTCGAGCACCAAGACGATAGCACTGAACTTGACGATGATGGTGAATTGTTAGCTGGTACTTCTGAAAGCGAGTTCATTGGTGTCGGTAAACTAGATTACCAGTGGCAAATTTCAGAAAATGCGCGTTTTACACAGCTTATCGCGATTGAATACGGTGATACAAATACTAAGACAACCTCTGAAACGGCGCTGTTAACCAAAATAAATGGTTCGCTTCAAATGAAAGTGGCATATAACATTATCCACAACTCTGACGTTGCGGATGGCAAAGAAAATACTGATACAGAAACTTCACTTACTTTGGTTTACAGTTTCTAACAAGTATCTTCCCAAAGGGCACTCATGTGCCCTTTTAATTCTTCCAAACTTCGGTAGAATGCTCAAAGTTTAACAAAAGTCTATAATGGAAGAGATTTCAGTGAAGTTCTTCAGAATAATATTGCTCTCAGTTTTTATTCTTATATCGCACCAATCAGTTGCGATGACACCAAGCAAACAGCAAATAGAACAGTTCAAAAAGCTCCCTAAAGCTCAGCAGGAAGCCCTTGCGAAGCGCTATGGCATCGATCTAAGTACTTTAGATAGCAAAACATTAGGCAATAAAGAGAAAGAAGAAAAAGATACTTCGATTCAACCTCGAAACAAAAATGGATTGCTGGAAGAGGAAGAAGAGGAAGATAAGTTTAAGCCGAAGCAGGAAGAGCTAAAGCCTTTTGGTTATGAGCTTTTTGCAGGTGAGCCTTTAACATTTATGCCTTCTGAGTTGGCTGCAATTCCTGATACTTATTTGTTGGGTATTGGCGATCTGGTGAAGATCAATTTGTATGGTAAAACCAACGAAGAACATGAAGTTCAAATTGACAGAGAAGGGCGTCTTGCAATTCCAAACCTGAGCCCGGTTCACGTTATTGGTTTGTCATTTAAAGAGCTAAAAGCACTGATCACAAAAAAAATATCAGAAGAAATGATCGGAGTTCAAGCTTTTGTCTCTATGGGTGAGCTAAACCCTATGCGCATTATGGTAGTGGGTGAAGCATACAAGCCTGGTAGTTATACGGTTTCACCGCTTGCGACAGTGACCCATGCGCTATTTGTTTCTGGCGGTGTAAGTGATAGTGGTTCGCTTAGAAAAATTCAAGTAAAGCGAGCGGGTAAGCTAGTTACCACATTTGATTTATACGACTTATTGCTGTTTGGTGATAGCTCTGATGATGTAGTCCTAAAGCCTGGCGATGTTGTATTTATCCCGCCTGCAGCTAAGAAGATTAAAGTAAAAGGTGAAGTTAACCGCCAAGCCATCTTTGAGCTTAAAGAGTCAGACACGCTTGAGAGTGTAATGGCCATGTCAGGTGGTTTCAAAGCGAACGCAAACAAGTCAAAAGTAGTCGTATCACGTTACAACGGTGATGGAAGGCGCATTACCCTGAACTACAACTTTACTGAAAATACGAGTTATAAGCCGCAGAACGGTGATGAAATATCCGTAAATGCCGCATCAACTCGTTTTCAAAACACTGTAACTGTGGTTGGTGCAGTAACTAGCCCAGGGCATTATGAATGGCACCAAGGTAAGACGCTAAAGGATGTATTTAGTGCGCCAAGGGAAGATTTGTTATCTATCGCCGACTTCGGGTACTCACTGATTATCCGTGAAGTAAACTTTGAAGGTGATATTGAGATCATTCAATTCTCTTTGCAAGATATCTTTAACGGTAAATCTGGAGATATTGAGCTGGTTTCTAACGACAGTATTGTTGTATTTAGCCGCTATCAACTGAAAGAAGAAGAAGAGCAGTTGCTGGAAGACCTTGCTTATAATAAAGAGCAGCTGAAATTGCGTGAAAACGTAAAGCTGTGGGAGCAGTTTGAGCGTGATGAATTTTTAAAATATATCGGCTTAAAAGAAGATGAGCTGTTCGAACTTGAGGAAGAAGTTGAGCTGATCACAAGTATCGATGCGCTGTTCCAAGAGCCAAAAGAAGTAGAAGACGAAGAGTATGCGGTTTTTAGTCGTCAAAAGCTATTAGCACCTATTCTAGCCAAGCTGCAAAGACAGGCAACACCAACAGAGCCAGCGCAATTATTTGCTGTAAATGGCCAAGTTAAGTTTCCTGGCGTGTATCCTTTATCAAAAAATGCTAATTTTCAAAAAGCGGTACAGGCTGGCGGTGGATTTCTTGAAGCGGCTTATCTTGAGCAAGTGGAGTTGACCCGTGTTGTATACGATGATGGTAAACAGGTTGAACATATCCAATTTAATGGTGTAAATGAACTGGCGAATCCAACACAGGCGCTAACCAGCAAAGATACTGTAAACATCTTCCCTAGACCTAATTGGCAGGAAAGGCTTCAAGTTAAAGTTGTGGGTGAAGTTAAATTTCCAGGTACGTATACTATCAAACGCGGTGAGACGCTTGATAGCCTGCTTGAAAGAGTGGGTGGCTTTAACCAATTTGCACACAAAGAAGCGGCTATTTTTACTCGTGAGTCCATTAAGCGTAAAGAAACTTCACAAATCCAACGTTTAACACAAGAGCTAAGACGCGATATTATTACCAATACTTTCCAGAAGAGCGCGACTGCGAATACCTCAATGCCATATGAAGATATGGACAAGATTTTGAGAGATTTATCTAAAGTTGAAGCGTTAGGACGTCTTGTTATTGATTTAGACAAACGCTCGACACAAGCATTACAGCTAGAAGATGGAGATGCGCTATATATTCCTGCGGTACAAGACTCTGTCAGTGTTATTGGTGAGGTCAACTTGGCAGCAACGCACTTATTTGATTCGTCTAAATCAGTTGATGACTATATTAAAGCGAGTGGTGGTCTAAAACAAAAAGCGGATGATGAACGGATCTATATTATCAAAGCTAATGGTTCAGTAGAGCTCCCAGGCTCAGGGACTTGGTTTGCTGTGAGTAGTCATGCTAACCAACTAGCTCCTGGTGATACGATTGTTGTACCGCTTGATGCTCAACATATCGATAGCTTGACGCTTTGGAGTACTGCAACACAGATTATTTATCAATTAGGTCTAGCTGCTGCTTCAATTGCAACACTTAACAAGTAAAAAGTAACAACTAAATAATTGTCTTTAAGTCAAAGAACCTATTAACAATTATTTACGGAAAAACTGACTTTACTCATACAGGTATTGACAACCTCTGATGGTTGAGTAAAGTGGTGTGCGCTCAAGTGAACACTGGCTTAATTAAAGGTTATAAGCGCTTAAAGTTCACAAAATGAACAGTTTGTGGTTGATTGCAATTTATTGTGAGAAATTATTAACTTTGTAGAAATTTTAATTTATGATGGGGCTTGAATTAAATGTTAGTTCTTATCATAATGGTAGAGCCTAGATTTGATGCTACATGTTTGTGCAGTATCGGTCGGGCCCTTTAACTTATTTAACGTTTTGCTATACTCTGGTGTCCAGAGTGTGTAAATATTAACTGAAAACATAAAGTGTCCACCGGATACATGGAGATAAAAATGAAGCGTTTTAATAAAGTCGCTTTAGTTCCTGCTGCAGTTGCTGCTGTATTAGCAGGTAACGCTTACGCAGGTACAGAAGCTTGTTTCGAAATTTACGACACAACTGATGCTGCAGCTGTAGACCACATCAAAGCATTTGAAACACGTTATACTGGCGCAACTTGTATTGTAGAAAGCAAGCGTGGCGGTGCATCTGCTTCTGACCTTGAGCCAACAAAAGAATCAAAGGTAGCTTACGAGCTAACTGGTGATTTAGCGCTAGACTTTGACAATGTAAACTTATCAGCTGCTCCTGCTACTGAAAGAGACATTCAAATTGTTTACGTACCAACAACAAACATCCCTTCAAGTTCTAGATTAGTATTTAAACTAGATGGTGCGATTTTCCACGGTAACGCGAACAAAATCCACCTAGTTAAAGATAAAGACGGTGAAGCTGATGCTACTGGTGCTGATGACGGTTTCGAAGCGGTAGCGGATGCGGATGGCGTTTTTGACGGTTCTAACACGCTTACTTTCCTAACTAAAGACATCGAAATTCGCGCAGGAACCCGTTTAGTACTTTCTAGATCAGAAAATGCTGATACTACAACTGCAGCTACTCTAAAGCCTATCAGCATTAAGATTGAAAATGATGTATGTACATCAACAACTTCAACTAAATCTGTTACGCTTAAAGTAACTAGCGCAACTACAGATGGCGGTGGTTCAATCACTGGTGCAACGTCTGTTGCTCATAAGCTAGTTGATATTTCACCTCAGTTCTATGCACTACAAGATAGTGAGTCAACTGAAGTTAAAGTTAACGCTGAAAGTGAAGACTACGCAAACCAAGCTATCGTAGCTCGTACAGAGTTTGTTTACGAAAAAGGTACTTCAACTGTAAACAAGACACAAGCAATCTACCCAGCAGGTTTCTATGACCGCGCAACTCTGCTTGACCGTGCAATCACTCTTTCAACAGATGATCACCTAGAAACTAGCTTTGTTTCAAGTGGTGCTCCTGGCGCAAGTGTACAGTATGGTATCTACGATACTCGCACTGCAGCATCAGGTGTAGTTACTTCAGTAGCTGATGAAATCGCTGTAGAAACAGGCACTGCAAAAGGTGTTATCACTGTAGGTGATGCAACTAAGAAAGTGTATGATACTGAAGCTACAGACTTGTTTGTTAACGGTGCAGAAGCTAACCCTGCAGCTGCTACGGACCCACGTTTTGGCGCTCAATACAACCAAGCGTTCTACACAGTTGAAACTAAAGACTCAACTAAGATCATGAACTTCAACTATGAAGTTACTACTAACTACAAGCTTAACTTTGCTGATGACAAGTATCTTGATCACTGTGATATGAAGCCTGTTACTCACAAAGTTGGTGTAAATGGTGCGGTTCTTAAAGTTCCTTACACTGTTAACGCAGAAGGTAACTTTGTACGTGTAACTAACGAGCACGACAAATCAGCTGAAGTAACTGTTGACGTATTTGGTGAGTCTGCTGACGGTACTGAAGGTAAGCGCAGAGTACTAGCAGTTGACCTAGGTATGGTTCCTGCTCAGTCTTCAGTTGTTTACTTCGTTCCAGACGTAATCGCTCAAGCGGAAACGCAAAAAGGTTACACTGGTGCTGACGGTGGTTACGCTGCTAAGTCTCTAGGTGACAATGCATCTAACGCTGTATCAAGCAACGCTCGTCACACGCTAACATTCACTGTTACAGCTCCTAGAGATTCTGTACACGGTGTATCTGTACAGCGTATCACTGGCGGTGTTGACCGTGTAATGCCAGTTCTTGACCAAAACGAGTGGTCACAATAATTTAAACTAATTTAGTTTACTAAAAACCCTCGCGAATGCGGGGGTTTTTTTTTAAGGTTGAAGTAATGAAGAAGTTAATTTTACCAACATTTTTTATGGCTCTGGCAGGCTGCCAACCAGCGGATAATAGCGCTGAGCTGAGGCAAGAAATTGAAAAGCTAAAATCAAATCAGCAACAAATTGCTGTGCGTATTGGTATGGCCGAATTGGTTAAGCCTGACACTTTAGTTGTAGCAGAAGATGCAAAATGGATTGGTAATAAAGACGCAAATATTGTGGTAATGGAGTATACCGACTTACACTGTCCTTTCTGTAAAAAGTATCAACAGAATGTATGGCCTGAATTTAAAGAAACATTTGTAGATAGTGGTAAAGTGGCCTACGTTGCGCGGGAATTCCCATTAGCACAGATCCACCCTAACGCTCCATTTGCTGCTGTGGCACTCAAATGTGCAGATAAGCAAGGTCAATATGAAGAAGTAAAGAACTACTTATTCGAACTAGGCAATGACCTATCTAACGATACAACTGCAGAAATGGCAGAAAAGTTTGGTTTAGATAAAGAAAAGCTGGACGCATGCGTAGTTGATAAAGAAGTACATGCAGCAATTGATACTTCTTTACAAGAAGCTGCATTGTTAGGTTTAAAATCAACACCAACCTTTGTTATTGGTAAACAAGTAGACGGTAAAATTGAAGATTATCGAATTGTGGTTGGTGCTGGCGAAATTACAAAATTAAGCAGTGTGATCGACACTTTAAGCTCAGCAAAGCTGGACTAAAAAAATCACTATGGTAGATTGTGCGGGGGCTAATTGCCCCTGTTGTTATTTCTGGAGAATGCAAAGTGACTAATAAAAGTAAGGCCATTAAAGGCTTCACCCTAGTTGAATTGTTAATTGTAATGGTTATCCTCGGATTGCTGGCCTCAGTGATCGCGCCAAGGATGTTTAGTAAAGTAGATTCAGCTCGTGAGGCAAGTGCCAGAGCGCAGATGCAAGTATTATCCACCGCATTGGACGCATATAGACTCGATCTTGGCTACTATCCAAATAGTTTGGACGATCTCGTTCAAAGTGATTTACCTCAGTGGGACGGCCCTTACTTCTCTAAAGCTATTCCCAAAGATCCATGGAATAATGCCTATTTATACGAACGCAAAGCAAATGAGCAAGGCAGAGAAGATTTTCAGCTAAAAAGCTTAGGTCGTGATGGCAAGTTGGGCGGTGAAGGTGAAGATGCAGACGTGGAACTCTAAGGTTAAGTCTTGGGTAGAAAATAATGTTATCTTAGAGCCTGGAAGACTAGAACAGGCTGAACGATTTTTAATCGACACCGATGATAAGCTAGATACATTGTTGATTAACTCTGGATGGCTAGATGAAGAAAAAATTCCAAACCTTTATGCATCTTTGCTAGGTTGTAAAGTGTGGCAGGGGATCCCTGAGTACTCAGATGATGCACTAGCGGCATTAGAATCAATCAATGTTGAGTTTTTGTTGAATAATGACTTTATACCTTTAAATGCAAGTCAAAAATGTATAGAGGTTGGCTTTAGCAATCCACATTGTCCGCATGTCATCGACTATTTAAGATTACTAAATGCCGAAGTGGTTTTTTATGTGCTATCGAGCAAAGAGATTGAACTGCTCAAAGAGCATTGTAAAACGTTTATCTTTAAGCATGAAGTGACACCAGTAAATGCTGAAAACCTTAACGCGCTTAAAGAGCTTGCATTAGGCGCTCCTACTGTCAACTTGGTAAACAGTCTAATCAATAAAGGCGTTAGGCTTGGTGCATCGGATTTACATATTGAACCTGTCGATGGTCGATATCGAGCACGTTACAGAATTGACGGTATTTTAAAAGAAGCAGAACCGATCCCTAATAGCTTACAGCTTGCAGTTGTATCTAGGATAAAGATATTGTCGGGTATGGATATTGCTGAGAAGCGAAGACCACAAGACGGAAAGATTGCAATGAAGGCGGGGGCGACAGATTTAGATATCCGCTGTTCAACACTTCCTCTAGGGGAAGGCGAAAGTATAGTAATGCGGTTTTTGATTAAAAGTGCTGTACGCTTCAATTTGTCAAATCTAGGATATTCTGAAGATTTGATTGAAAAGATCAATGCTGATATCAAGAAGACGTCAGGAGTGATACTTATGACCGGTCCTACCGGTTCTGGTAAAACAACTTCTCTATACTCATTCCTAAGTCAGATAAATAGTCCTGATGTTAAAATTGTCACATTAGAGGATCCAATCGAATATCAGCTTCCCGGTGTTAATCAAGTTCAAGTCAATGCAGAGATTGGCTATGACTTCTCGACGGGTCTACGTAGTATTGTTCGTCAAGATCCAGACGTTATCATGGTTGGTGAAATACGGGACAATGAAACAGCAAAAATTGCGTTACAATCAGCTCTGACTGGTCACTTAGTATTTAGTACTGTGCATACCAACGACGCTCCGTCAGCCTACACGCGGTTGCTAGATTTAGGGATCCAAGAATATCTTTTAAATGCAGGCCTTGTTTCTATTATGGCGCAGCGTTTAGCGAGAAAGCTTTGCGAGCATTGTAAAGAACCTCTGTCTGCGCAAGAGTCTGAGTTTTTAGTATCAAAATATGGCTTAGATAAGTTAGCCGAGAAATCCATTTCTTTATTTAAACCGTCGGCTTGCTCCCATTGCGAGCAAACAGGTTATCAAGGGCGAGTAGCCTTTTTGGAGTATTTACCCTGCGATAGTGACGTAAAGAGAATGGCAAAAGATGAAAAGCTTTTAGACAACTTATATGAACTGATGAAACAAAAACATCTAAGAACGTTAAAGGAAGACGGCTTTCTCAAAGCAATCCAAGGGATCACGACAATTGATGAAGTGTTAAGGGTGGCTGGGTGAGTAAGTCCTTCAAATATAAAGTTGTTAATGAGTCAGGTATGGTGGAACAAGGTGAAGTCCATGCCACCAGTTTAGCTTCGGCGCAAGCTAAACTGGAAGAAGACTTTAAACTTGTGTTATCAGTAAAAGAAAATAGTACGCTTTTTGAACGTAACCGAGTCAGCTTGAAAGAACTTGAAGAAGCGACTAGTCAGCTTGCGACACTGTTACATAATGGCCTACGAATTGATAAAGCGATAGCCGTACTTGCTCAAGCAAGCAGTAGCTCAGCGATAGGGGGAGTTTGGCGTCAGGTATTATCTGATTTGAAGCATGGCGGTTCTCTTAGTGATTCGCTAGCAGATAAGCCTAATGTTTTTCCTAAGCTATTCGTTGAAATGACAAAGATTGGTGAAAGTACTGGAACACTACCCTTAGTATTTGAAAGATTGAGCCAGAATTTACGCTTTCAATATGAACTTAAAAGCAAGGTAATGCAGGCTGCTACCTATCCAATTTTTATTTTGATTGTTTGTATTTTAGCTATTTGGGGCATTTTTACTTTTGTAGTACCAAGTATGTCAGCAATGTTTGAAGGGGTGGATCAAGTTCCTGAGTACACTCAATTGCTGTTAAATATGTCGAGCTGGGTTATTCAATATCAAGGCGTTATATTTGTTGCACTCATTGGTATTCCAATCGGAGTTGCATTAGCCCTGCAAAAACATCAACTGAGAACTAAGCTACTAAACTTCTTAAGTGGTTTCCCGATAGCTAAAAGTCTAATTACGTTTTCAGATCGAATTAGATTTTCTACTGCCTTGCAGCTTACGTTGGAAAGTGGCGTTAGCCTTTCGTCCAGCCTTGAATTAGCAAGTGAGACAGTTATCAACCCTCAATTGAGCGATAAGTTGAAGAAAACAAAAGTCGAGGTTTCCAGTGGTGAAAGTATTTCTGGAGCGGTAGCTAAGCTGAAGCTTTTCGATGAAATTTCGCTTTCTCTGATCACTGTTGGTGAGGAGAGCGGCAATTTAGAAATGTCGTTTTCAGAAATATCACGGAGAAGTCGACAGTCTTTCGAGCAATGGTTAATGAAATTTACAGCGCTATTGGAGCCGCTTTTAATATTGATAATGGGTGGCATTGTTGGCTCAGTCGTTATCGTTATGTTATTAAGTATTGTGTCTATGAACGATGTCTCTTTCTAATAAAAAAGGTTTTACCTTGGTGGAGCTTTTGATTGTGCTTGCGCTTGTAGGGCTTGCAAGCTCCATTGTGTTGCCAAATCTATGGGGACAGTTAGATAAAATAAGATACTTGGCAGAGAAACGGCAAGTAACGGCTTTGCTTGAGTATGCGAGACTATACGCCTTTTACAACAACCAGCGTCTGTTGATTTCAAGCCAAGAGACTTCGTTAACCATTACCTTGCCTAAGCTTGAAACATCAGAGGTGAGCTCGGGTGAAGATGACAAGCCATCTAGCCTCGAGGACGATATTGACTCTGAAGTACCAAGTAGTCAGAGTGTTCGAATTGTAAAACAGGTGCACTTCAAACATGTAAAACTCAATGAAAAGGACTTTGAAATATCTCCTCTTTCCTATATCGCATTTAGCCATAGCAGCTTGGAACTAATAAAAGGGTCAAATGGTGAAAGCTAATAAAGGTATGACTCTAATTGAAGTTCTGATTGCGTCCATTTTACTATTCATCGCTATTACGAGCTTAACCTATGTTATGCGATCGTATTTCCTTTTTGAAAGTCGTCTGGATAGGAATCTTGTTCGCGCCAAAGTGGTTGAGCTAGCTTTGGACGAAATACAATACCAATATCAATATCTAAGCAAAAACAAAGGGGAGCTTGTTGTTGATGGTATGGTTTTCAACTGGGGAGTTGAAGTTTTAGAAAAGAAGAAAGCGCAGCGTGTGATTTCAGATGAGAATGGGCAGTCCTCCGAAGTGGGTGAAATCGTCCTGTATGAGGCCACGGTTTATGATGCTCTAGATGAATATGAGGTCGCGAAGTTTAAAGATGTATTTTGGCAATTTTAAACCAAAGCAAACAGCCTTCACGTTAGTTGAAGTACTTGTTGCGATGACTATTTTTAGTATTGTCATTGCTATATCCGTTTCTTCTTATCGGTTTGCGCTACAACAAATGGGTAAGAAGGTCGACAAGGCAGAGGTTCGAGCTTTAGCTTCTTTAAAAGTGTTGAGGCAGCAAATGAAAGGAGTGAAACCTTACTTCGTTAGCGTTTATGATAAGCCTAGCGATATGCCGTTTTTTGTGGGCAGTCAAAAAGAAATTACTTTTATTACCGAAGCTTCATTGCTCACAAAGTCCCCTCTTTCCATCGTTAGTTTGTTCTCTACGGATCAAGGGATAAGCTATTGCGAGTTGCCATTCGGCAGCGTAGGACTGCCGGATTATAGACAAGGGAATGATCGGTGCGAAAACCCTACTGTACTCTTTGAAGGGGAGAATGTACGTTTTCGCTATTTTGGTTGGAAAGACCAGTTTGAGTTTTATAACTACTTTTCTGAATATTTTGCACCTCCAACAAAACCTAAGCCAACATGGTATAGCAATTATGATGGAAGGGAGCGAGGGATAACTCCGATTTTTATTGAAATATTGTTTGATACAAACAACGGTGAAAGTGAGTCTTTTAAAGTACGACTACCAGAGTTTAACTACCTAGAGCGGAATACTCAAAATGCATTTGAAGGCTAAAAATGACGGTGCGGCACTGCTAATCGTTCTTATGATTTCAGCCTGCCTAGCAGCTATTATGATGTTTTTTTCTACTCAAGGGCAGTTAACCAATAATTATACTGAGATTTTGAAAAATAGAAGCAATGTTGAACTTGAGGTACACTCCATCCAGTCCGAGTTAGTATTTGAATTAATTACAACACCACTGAGTGTACTTGGGCCAACGAGTAGTTCGGGTGAGCAATTTACTGATAGTACATTTTTCGACAATATCAACGGTAAACCCTTTAAATATCGAGATTACGACATTGTAGTACAGGATCTGTTCGGTGTAGTTTCATTAATGCCATTTGATGAAAAGCGATTTCGGCAGCTTATTTTACGTGAAACAACGCCTGAAAATTTGCAAACTATTATGGACAGGCTTGACGATTGGCAGGATAAGGATGATTTAGTGAGGTTAGAGGGAGCTGAAAAGGGTGACTACGAGCAACCATTTCTGCCAGCAAACAAAACAATTCAAAGCAAGCAAGAATTACGTTATATCTTAGGTGATGAGTCGCTTTTTGAAAAAGTTGCAGGCAATCTTGTGATGTATGGTTCGCCGTACCTTGTTCGACAATTTGCACCAAGCAATTTATACTCCGTGCTTGGCTTTTCCAACAATAGCGACACCTCAGGCAGCGCAGAAAGTGGAAATGAGAGGGTATACCCTAGTGGTCGTTTTAAGATAAAAATTTTGTCTAGAACCAATTCAAATTATGCCAAGCAATTTGTTTTTTACAGAGGGGTTGGCTCGATACGCCCTTACTTTATTAGTAATGAGAAGTTAGTTTTTTAAATATGCATGAGAATCTGAAAAAGCTAGGCTCAGTCAACGCGTTACTGTGGTTGAAGTACACCATCAATGCGGCTGGAGAGTTGGAATCTACAGAACGAAAAAAGCCCTCGTTTGCGTTAGGGACAGCATGTGTTGTTGCTCGGCAGCAGCTTTGGGTAATTGAAAGAACATATGCGCTTAAGCTGCTTCCGGAATTAAAGAACCTTATCAACGCAGAGAAAGCGACTAAATTACCGCTGAAAGGTGAGGTATTTTGGCAATTTCGTCTGCTTAGTGACGCCAAAAAATTCAAGCTCACTTTTTTTGTCTTGCCGTCAGCGGCCAAAGAGCAAATTCCTGATGACTGTTTATATATTATACCTGAGCATGATCGGGTGGAAGATGAGTCGCCATTTGCACTCTTAAGTACTGAAGGAAGCACTCAAACTGAATTATTAAAGACTGCGGACACCCTATCTTATACTGACCTATTCAGTTTACGAACAAAAACTCAGGTCAGTAAAGCAACACAAAAAATGAGTAATAAAACGTTGGGGATTGCGCTGTCAGCGCTCGCAGGGGCCGCTCTGTTGTCTACTTCTCTCTATACTGAATACAAACTATCGACACTACAAGCACTGAAGTTAGCGAATGAACCAGTGGTTGATGAGGCATTATTAAAACGAAAGACCTTGGATGGTCGAGGGGCGCAAATTGAAGGATTAACAGTGTTTTTTGCAGAAAACCCGAATGTATTGAATAAGTTAGCTTTAATTGATACTGGGGATATAGAGGTGATGTACGATCAAGTTGTTATTATTCCAACAGGCGCACAGCTCCGAGGAAGGACTGCGAATGCCACTGCTTTGCTACAAAAGTATAGTGAAGCGGAACATGTATCAGAAGCAAAGTTTACTAGGGCGTTAATCAAACATAACTCAGGTAAAGAAATATTCTCAATACAGGTAGATTGGAAATGAGTGCGCAGTTAACACCAAAAGCAAAGTTAGGCTTAGTAGCGATCATAGGGATCCTTGTGTTGGAATTTTTTGTCTTTCCTTGGTGGGATTGGGTAGCTGATAAAAGAAGAGAAATTGATAGCCTTAATCAATTAATAAGCAAACAACAGAAGGTAATAACGTCCGTTGATCTATTAGACGAGAAACAAAAGCGCTTTGAAGCTGAACTGCAAACATTTGCCAACCTTCCCCGTTTGAAAAAAGACGATAATGTGAGCTTGATTTGGTTAAAAGCAATTGATGATGCAACTGCGGAACTCGAAATAGAAGTTAATAATAAATCTCCAAAGCGAGCGGTAAAAATAAATGATGGTTACTCAGCTTTTACAGGAAATTTGCACGTAGAAGGGCCGCTTAATCAGATCATTGCGCTGCTAGATAGTTTAGAAAACATAGAAAAAGGAAAAAAGGTGAGACAGGTATCTTTTTTCCAAGAAATTGCTAATCAAGGATTTGCAACGGCAAACATTGAATTTGTGCAGGTGTATTCAACATTATGAGAAACTTAGCCATTTTTTTTACGGCGTTAATTTTTGCCTGTTATTTGTTTATATCGTACATCATAAGCCTTCAAAGCTCGTATGAAGAGGTTAATTTAAACAACGAACTTGACCAAAACCAGAAAGCAAAAGTGACGTTTGAGAAGTTTGAACCAAAACGTTTCGCAGATTTTTTTAATGTTGAATACAAAAAAATCGAAAAAGTACAAAGTAATGAAAAGAAAGTCACAGAGGTAAAGGTTTCACCTATCGCAATATATGTAACCGGTGGAAAATCTCAGGCGCTGCTTAGGGTCACGGGTGACAATATTAATGAGATAAAACCAGTCTCAATTGGTGAATCATTTTTCCATTATACAGTTAATGATATTATTGCAGGTTCAGTTATTATATCTGATGGTAATAATATCAGCATTGAAATGTATAAAAGTGTTCTATTAGAGGTTGAAGTATCCCCACAAGCTGGAGACGTTTAAAGTGGTATTTTCAAAAATAAATCATAACGCCTTATTTTTTAGCGTGTTGTTGGTTTCCGGCTGTGCAGCCAACAACCCAAAGTTAAACAAGGAATTAAAAGTTACCCCTTCAATTATTAGCAGTGAGCGCGCTGCAATTGAAAGTGAAAATCTTGAAGAAAGCGGGAGTAAATCCGAACGCGTTTACAGTGAAACTGACATTAGTGACTGGGGCGGTGTATCGGCAGTAAATCAAGATTCTATTGATGTGCCTGCGTTAGAAGGGCCAAGTGTATCATTTGCCGCGGATGAACTGCCAATAAAAGAGTTTTCTAATCGTGCATTTCAAGAAATTTTGGGTATCAATTATGTACTATCTGCTGAATTAGCTGCATCTAGTAAAAAGCTGACATTAAATTTCTCTGAAGAAATTCCACGTCCTGAGTTTTACCAGGCTGTTATTAAAACAATGCAAGAAAGTGGAATTAGCGCGTACTACAAAGACAAAATTATCTACCTTACTTTAGCGCAGGGTAGGGACAAGAAAAACACAATTTCTGTTGGTATAGGTAAAGCTGTAGAAGATGTTCCTGATGTTGGAGGAGCTATCACTCAAATAGTTCCATTTGTATATAGCAGCAGTAGAAATTTAACTAGCATTTTAGATAAGTTATCGACAGCGACGGTAACCGTTTATGGAGCTCAAAAGTTACTTATATTAGAGGGCGAGAAGAGTGAAATAATTAGAGCGGTTAACCTGATTAATATGCTTGATGTCCCAAGAGCATACGGAAGAGAAATCAGATTATTTGAGTTTGCCCACATTGCACCTGACGATGGTGTTAAGAAAATTAGAGAGCTGCTAACTGAAGATGGATTAGCTATGGGCTCTAGCGGCGATGTATCCTTTGTTACCATTCCACGTATCAACTCTGTTGTTGTTTATGCCAGCAGTGCGGAAATTGTGGATAGAATGAGCTTCTGGGCACAAAAAATAGATGTGCCAATAGCTGGAGATGAGCGCCAATATTTTGTGTTTAAGCCGCTATATGCAAAAGCAGAAGATATGAAAACGGCATTAGCCCCATTATTGCAGAATTTCCAATCAGATAAAAACGGTGAGAGCAGCTCAGCTCAAGGCGGATCAACCCCTGATGGAAAGCTAAGCTTCTCTTTGAATAAACAACAAAACTCATTGATATTCTATGCGACAAAAGACGAGTACCGCTTGGTCGAATCTCTACTTGAAAAGATGGATTCTTTACCGGGCCAGGTAATCCTTGATGTCACTATTTTAGAAGTCACATTGACAGACTCAGCAGCCACTGGAGTTGAATGGGCGTATAACAGCAAGGGGATGAAGAAACCTGGAAGTAGTTTTACCCTGAGTAGTGCTGAAGGTGCTATTGCTGGTACGGTAATATCAGGCAACTGGAAAGCTGAACCTCAATGGAAAGATAAGAGCGAAGATATTCGAGTATTATCGAGACCATATTTTATTGTCAGAGATGGCGAATCTGCAACAATCAACTCTGGGCTGCAGGTACCAATTATTACCCAAACGGTAGAAGATATAGGTAATAATAACTCGGTATCAAATTCCGTACAGTATCGTTCTACAGGGATTAGTGTAAGTATATCGCCAACGATTAACTCACAAGGAGTTATCTCGTTATCCGTTTCTATGTCAAATAGTAATGCAGAATCGAATGAGTTAGGTGGTTCAAATTCACCGGTGATTACAAACCGTTCAATTAGCACCGAAATATTATCGAGTGATGGGCAGACGGTTGCATTAGGGGGGCTTATCCAAGAGTCTAAAAATGATCAGGACAATAGCGTCCCCTTACTTTCAGAATTGCCATTACTAGGTAATCTATTTAAAAGTAAGTCTGACTCTGTAACCAAAACAGAGTTAATCATGTTGATAACAACCAAGATTGTAAAAGAGTCTACCGAAGTGGATGACTTCACAAATGCACTGTCAGAGCTTTACAGTACACCTATAACGATTAATTAGGTCGGGTTGAAGCGCTGCTCACTAAAGGTGAACAGCGCTTTTGAGTTGGTTAAGAGTTTTGTAACAGCCTAGTACTAATTGGCTCATCCTGAAACTAATTTGATTTATTGAATTACTTGAAGATCTAAACGATCTTACTATCCTCAAATTTCTGCTTTTTGAATCACACAAGCAAAAAAATTGCAATTCAAGTGTAAGAATTGAAACCAAAATCAACCATGCACACTCCACAAAAACACCTGTTTTAAATCAAGCTGATTGATATTGTTTCACCGCGTTATGGGCTAGTGAAGCAGGTAAAACTCATTGATTGGTAGTGCTTTCTAAGTCGAGCAGATTCAGTTGCTAGGTGAGGTTTAGGCGACGCTTACAGCTTTTTTATGTTTAGCTATTAAAAGTGCAAAGCACTGTGCAATGGCAGTGACAGAAGTGCTGTTGACAAAGGTAATGCTCAGTTTGGATTGATTTAGTGCAGCCAGTCTGAGCATCAAAACGCCAATATTCAGAATCGACAGTCGACTTCCTGTGGTAAAAATACGCCATAGCTTATGCCGTGTTACGATATACATCGTCAGCAGTTAATGTTTCATTTTATGGAGGAAATTATGTGCTTTTGATATGGTCCTTACTCAGGTAATCAAGATAAACCATCAGTGCGGCGACAAACGCAGACCAAAGCGCAGAGCGGTAGGCATCTAAGGGAGTGCCTGTAAAAGCATAAAGAATAGCTGCGGTAACAGACAAGTGAGCTGATACGGACAGTTTAAGGTGTGTAAAACCTAAAGTAGCAATATGCCTTCTTGAAGTAAAACATACCTTCAATGAATAAAAATAAAAAATAATCAATACAGATGTAATAGCAATAAGACCAAATAGACCATATCTAAATAAGTAATCTAAATAGGTATTCTCTATGATCACTCCGTCATAGGCGAGAGGGGAACCTGAATACCAGTATTCAAGACCTTGGCTCAAAGCGGTAATTGTTTGGGCTTTTCTAGTTGACGTTGAGCCATCCAATTCACCTGAACTCATCAACTCAATAAATTGGACAATATACTGTAAATTGATATCTAGCTGGAGGATGGCAAGTATAGCTAGGCCTATAAAACAGCCTTTTAAAATAAGCAGTTTTTTTGCTATTCCTAAATTCAATGCAACGGATAAAGCTGAGAAGTAAATGGCAATTATTGCGGTGGCTAGATATCCCGTCTTAGATTGGGAAAGAAAAATGGCTAAGAAGATAAAAGTAATGCTAATGCCAGCTGCTACTTTCTTTTTTCCTAGGAAAAACTCCATAATGCAGTAGACAAGGAAAAAACTGAGGACATAGCAGGTGATGTATACCCATTCAAAGGTTCCTGGAGCTCTAAATCCGAAGCCAGCATAAACTTGCCTTGAGTTGATGATTTTTAATGCTGGTATATCACCTAAAATGATCTGCAATGCGATAAAAACTAGCTGCAGAATCATCATTCCAAGCAGCACTTTAGTAAGTTTTGGTAAGTCTTGTAGTTGAAAGTGTGTGCGTAACAAAGAAAAGAATGCTGCAGTATAAAAAAACAGAAAAAATGGCTTAATTAATACGCCAAAGTGGAAGCTTGAAAAGTGTTGCCACTGAAATGGAAATGTAATCAGCATTGCTACTGTAGGTAATAAGTAGACATATGCCAAGCTAGGTAAAGCGAACTTTGTCCTCGTTGCTAAAATGCTGATAGTCAACATTCCAAGCATTACAATAAAGTAAGACTTTTGCATAACCGTTGGCGCAATTGACGGTATGAAGTACGTAGGCCAATAGAAAAGAAGAAATATGGCCGCAAAAGTTACAAATTGAGGAAAGCTAGCTCGTTGCATTGACTACTTCTTTTTTAGCATGTGATATAGGTAGCTAACAATAAACTTCGGATATTGGCGGATAACGCGATCCCGAACATGTTTGTGTTTAACCATACGTTGTAGCCACCGTAGTCCTAATTTCTTTATTATAGGGTGGTAATAATCTGGTTTTATTGAAGTCTGTGTTAGAAATCCACCACAAGTAATGAACAGCATAGGTAAGTGAATTTTGTTTTTAGCGGTTACGCAGAATTGCTCTTGATATGGAGTACCCATACCAACTAATACTACATCTACGTTGCGTTCTTCCAACTCTTTCAATACGGGGGCTGTATCATCAATATACCCGTCTCGAGCATAAACAATATGAATATTTGGATATTGTTGCTTGAGGACCTTTACTGCTTTTTCATTTTCGTCTGCAGTTGCACCAATAACAGCTAAATTTAAATGTTCGTCACTAATATGCTGAAGAAACGGTGCTGCAATTGAGCTATAGTCAAAACTTGCACGCGTTATTTTAGGTAGAAACAAGTTATTTAGCTTACAAAGTAGCGCACCATCTGAAAAAAAGTAATCAATATTTTCGACCAGCTCAGGCCGTTTTTGTACTTCATGGTAAGAAAATGGGTTAACGAATGAAATCGCAACAGGCCTGTCTGCCTTTAAGGCATTTGCTCGTATTGCATCAAACTGGTCGCCTGAGTAAATTTTTTTATTGAGAAGGTCTTTCATAAAAAGTGAATTTTATTACCGTAGATTAGTTTATTGGCTTGTAATAGCCTTTTCGTATTCCGCTCACAAATAACAACATTGCTATCAAAAAGAGTAAATTACCAAAGTTGTAATTTGTATTCGTTGGTAACAACACTTTGATGTATTACCAACGTCTATGTGTTTATCTATTTCTTTGTGAGTAAAAGCGGACGAGATAGATAAAAGTTGCAAATAAACCACCTAAAATCGTTAAGATGATTACGATAAAAGCGCGCTTTGGTGCATACTTCTCTTCTTCGAAGCTTGGTGGATCAATTGTGGTAAAGATATATTCGTCTTCAATTTCAGTGAGCATTTTTTGCTTCGTTTGCTCTTCAATCAAACGATAAAAGACCACTTGCATATCTGCAATAGTTGTTTGTTCTAACTTTCTATTTAAATACTCAATACTTTTTTCAGCTTGCTTGATGTCGTAAGTTTGCATTGTTTGATTAATTTCGCTTATCAATGTGTCCAATATCTTCTGGGCAAAGTACGGCGAAAGGTGTTCAAACGAAATGGTAAACATCCCATTTCTTTGCTCTTCTACACTAAGCATTTTGGAAAAAGCTTTGTAGGTTTCCCACAGTTGTGCTCGTTCATCCAACTCAAGGAACTGAGTCGTCTTAGGGTCTATTATTGCCTCGTCAAGAGTGAGCGTATTAGTTTCAACATCCCATGATTTGGATGCGATGAGTGGAATGATTAAGTTCTGTTCATCAAATAATCGGTATAAAAATTCTTTGCTTTGAAGTTTTGCCAGTGCGACTTCAGTTTTAAATCCACCGTTTTGGGCTGGTGAAATTCCAGCTAATGCAGCAAGTCCTCCTAAAGAACTACCTAAGTCAGCTGATGCATTTTTCAAGCTTTGTGTTGGTGCTAACACTACGCTCGAACGATATGTGTTTGGTAAGCTGAGCGCTAACATCACTCCGGCGATAGCAAATATAAAACTGATGCCTAATATCATTAGTTTTGCTGACCATAAAAACTTAGCTAATTCTGAAAATTCAGGTGGTTCATTCCGCGTGATTAGTGTCGACTCGGACATTAGGCAATTATTCCATGATGCTTAAAAAAAGATGCATTATACAGGATTTGAAAGATCAATAAACAGGTTGCTATGTAATCTTAATAGGCATGTAAAGTATGGCTAAGCTTGGATATTTTTACTGATAAAACATGTGATTATCATTAGTTTGGACAGCGGGGCTGCTTTTGTTTAAGACAAGAGCAATTCACGGGTTAACGTTAAATAACAAAAGATCACAACAAGAACGTTTTTATTCGTTTCAAATTTATGTAAAACATCTATTGAAGCGGTTGTTTGGGTAGTGCATTGGTGGTATCAATCGGCTATAATGCTCCAGTTTTAAAGAACACACCTGCATGCGCTCACTGAAGAGGTTGTAAACGACAAAGAGGTCATAGAGTGGTTTTATATTTTTACATTCACAGATTTTGTACTTCAAACTCGACTATTCAGGTGAATTCATTAATGGAGAATCTATAGTGGAGCTCATGTTAGCCTTATTGTTTTCGTTCGCAATGTCTTTAGCCGCAATTGGTGTCGTGCGGCCCATGGCGATCCGTTTTAATTTGGTTGATAAGCCGAACGAGAGAAAGAAGCATGAAGGACATATACCCCTAATCGGTGGAATTGCCGTTTTTAGTAGTATTTTCATTACATCTAGCCTCTTTTTTCCTTTTAGTATCGAATTAGGTTGTTACCTTTTAGCATCAGGCCTCATGGTGCTGATAGGAGTGATGGATGACAAGCACGATTTGAGTGTGCGCTTTAGAATATTTTTTCAAATTGTTGTTGCTTCCCTAATGATATTCTCGATAGATAGTTATATTCAAAATCTAGGGGATCTTTTCTCATTTGGAGACATTAATCTCGGCTGGTTTGGCGTGTTATTTACCTACGTCGCTGTGATCGGAATCATCAATGCTTTTAACATGGTTGACGGTATTGATGGACTTTTGGGGACTATGGCTATCATTACGCTGAGCGCGATATCTATTCTGTTGTTTTTGAGTGGGCAAGAAAATTTACTGTCAGTTTTGTTGGTAGTCGCTCTAGTTCCTTATTTGATTTTCAACTTGGGTGCTTTTGGAACTCAGTATAAGAAAATTTTTATGGGCGATGCTGGCAGTATGTTCATTGGTTTTACCGTGGTGTGGTTACTTGCCATCAACACTCAAGGGGCGACAAGTTCTTTTAGGCCCGTAACAGCACTTTGGATAGTTGCTGTTCCTTTGATGGACATGGCGGCTATTATTATTCGTCGTATACGGAAAGGGAAATCACCATTTAGCCCTGATCGCGACCACCTGCATCACATATTTTTACGCGCCGGCTTTAACTCACGACAAGCCTTATTAGTAATCTCCCTGATTGGTGCTTTATTTGCGTCGATAGGCGTTGCGGGAGAGCTATTTGAGATTCCAGAATCTGTGATGTTTGTCGCTTTTATCGGAATTTTCTTAGTTTATAACTACGCAATTTTGCATGTATGGCGAATCCTAAAATGGTACAGAAAGCACCGCGCATAGGGTTCTCTTTGCTGAACAGTTAGCGCAGATCTGAGCAAGCTTAGGGTTGCGCTAATTCTTCAATCTAGATGATTAGTAGTTCAAAAATACAAGTAAATGGTGTGAATGCGCTTAAAGTTATTCATGTTTCAAAAACCATTCTCGGTCAGTGTTATCAAGTTTCAAAATCCTGCTAAAATTTCGCTATATAACCGGAACTCGGGATAAGAAGTTAGTTAAGCTATTAAAATACCTAAGTTCAAAAGCGCAATATCACGCTAGCCAGAAGTTACTTCTTAATACAAGGCAAATTTGTGCGCCAATAGCTAGTCTATTGCAAGCAAATTAACCAGTCCGCTCTTTTCTTTACTGTAAAATGCGCTTTTAACGCGCACTCTAACATTTGAGAGATCCTCAACTAAGTTACTCCTAGTGGGTGAGTAATACTCCATATAGGAGGTAAGGTTGAAATTTTGTTCTTATTATTAACAACTATGCAACTGTAAGTGTGCTAGGTCTTTATCGTTTTGAGTCACTGGTTTCCAACAGTATTTTTGAAAAGCCATATCTGAAATAACAGTTTTTGTACGAAGAGAACGAGTAGAAAGTGTTATCTATCTTTATTAGAACATAAGAGATCATGAGGTTCTACCTCACTTTAGTTTGTAGGGAGTATTCATTTATGTGCTTAAAATTAATGTTGTGTAATCGCACTTAACTAAATAGCTTGGCGTTACAAAGCGTTGCTAAAAAAGCTGCTGTTTGCGTTTTATTGGCACTGTTTTAGGGTGGACGCAATTGAGAATATACGTATAATAGTGAGCCTAAACCGTCAGGCTTATTTATAGGAACGCAACGCATGGAATGCTGGTATTTGCTCTACTGTAAACCAAAACAGGAATTCAGAGCACAGTCAAATCTTCAAAGTCAAGGGATCGTATCTTGCTTCCCGACTTTCATAAAACAAAAAAACTCAAGTGCGAAAGCGGTAACACAACCTCTTTTTCCACGGTATTTATTTGTTCGTCTTGATCCACATTCTTCACACTTTTCTGCGGTAAAAAACACTCGAGGTGTTGCTAATTTCATTCGATATGGAATGGATCTGCAAATAGTACCGGATGAACTAGTTAATGAGCTCATGCAATCTTGCAATGTTGAGGTGCAATGCGACTTGAAAGAGGGCGATCTGGTTCAGTTGACAGACGGTTGCTATAAGGATATTCACGCAATATTTCAACAACCTGACGGAGAAGTTCGAAGCATTTTATTAATTAAATTGCTTAATCAGTATACGAGAATAGTTGTTGATAACAGCACAATCAAAAAGGTACAATGAAAAATCAATCCTTTATTCTTATTTATTTGTAATATTAAAGGTGTACTGTGTTGTCGGTTAAGTTATCTGAAGTTGAAATTTAAACCTTCTCTACTCAAAAGAGCAAAAACAGAACGGTGTGAGTGGATTTGGCCCCTGTAGGCTGGATTTACTCTGCAACTTTGATTCTACTAAGAATAGTAAATTAGCTGGATAACACAGCAGCAAGCTACTGTAAAAGCACAAAGCTATGGCTGTTAGCTGAGCGGCACTTTATTTGGGTGCGTTAAGTTAAGTGTAGATACATCATCTTGAGATATATTTGCGGCCGAAGCACAACAAATAAAAACTAGAACAGCATTTAGGAGCTGCAACCTAAGGGCGGAAGCGTGCCTAAATATATTGAGAAGGGTTGAGTCAGGCAGTTGTGTCCCTAGATGGTAGATGAATAGACGTTCTATCTTAGTGAGACTGTATTAATTAGCTCTTCGTTCTATATTTAGTGTGTTAGTTGCGAAATGGTGAATAAAACGGGTTGTGCTAAATAAAGGGCTCAGGTGAAAATTTGCGGGATTAAGACACAAATTCTTATCACATAGCAGATAAAACACGGAACTAAGAGTGAGAACAGCTGCAAAACCTAGTACTCACTTGCGATTAACAATCGTGCATGCTTTAATTAGCCCACGAAATTTCTGTTGTCTATACGTTATTAAGTAAAAGGCAATAAAAGTAATTAAAAGAAAAGACTATAAACACTTTTGGGAAGATACAATGGCGCTACGCTGTAAAACTATCATTGCTTCAACTGTATTACTTGCAATGAGTGGCTGTACACTCGTTCCAGGTGGCCATTTCGAAGGAATAGGTTCTGGTGAACAAACTGCAAACCTTGAGCGAGATCTTGAAAAAGTAAATATTCATATTATCGACTCGCAATTGGTGCAAGAACATAAAATCAAACGAGCGAAACAAATTGATCACTCGTCGCTCGCGGGTATTGATGTTTCAAATTATGAATATCGTCTTGGCGTAGGTGATGTAATCACCATTGGTGTGTGGGATCATCCTGAACTCACCATTCCAGCAGCTGTACAACGAACAGCAGAGTTTGACGGTTTCCGTGTTCAAGCCGATGGTACAATCAACTTTGCTTATGCGCCAAAGGTTCCTGCTGCTGGTCGCACAGTAACCGAGCTTAGAACTGACCTTGCAAAAAGGCTAAGTCGTGTTATTGAAGAACCGCAAATCGACGTGAAAGTGGTTGGTTTTAAAAGCCAAAAAGCGTATGTAACCGGTGAAGTTACAAAACCTGGTGTGTATCCAATCACAGAAACTCCAGTGACACTCATTGATGCGATAAACCAAGCAGGCGGTTTAACAGAAAGCGCAGATTGGGAAACGGTAACCTTTACTCGTGGTGACAAAACAGAAGTTATTCAACTCGATGATTTTTATGCCGAAGGTGATATTTCACAAAATCGCTTACTTAGACACGGTGATATTGTACACGTAAGTCGTAATGATAAACGCAACGTGTATGTGTTGGGTGATGTGATTAAAGCGGGCAAAGTAGACGTAAACCGCTATGGTTTAAGCCTAGCTGAAGCGCTAACGGATGTTGGTGGCTTTAACGAGCGTACAGCAGACGCAAACGGTGTTTTTGTCTTGCGTAAGCGCGACCTGCAAAAAGATGGTGTGCTTGCAGATGTATATCAGCTACATGCTAAAAACGTAGCCTCTTTAGTACTTGCTGAACAGTTTGAACTTGAGCCACAAGATATTGTGTATGTGACTAGCGCGCCACTTGCTCGTTGGAACAAAGTTATCAGTTTATTATTGCCTTCACTGTCTACAGTGGATGCGATTCAAGATATAGAAAATCAGTAATTGTGAGTACTCATGTTTGATAGTGTTTTAATGGTTTGTGCAGGTAACATCTGCCGCAGTCCTACGGCAGAGTATCTGCTAAAAAACAAACTAAGTGGCAAAAATGTAGCTGTTTCGTCAGCTGGATTAACCGCCCTAGAAGGAAAAGCCGCTGATGCATTAGCGCAGGAGTTGGCGAAAGAACAAGGAATCGACATGAGTGAGCACCAAGGTCGCCAGTTAACTGGTACCTTGGTCGCACAAAATAGTCTCATCCTCGTAATGGAGCAAAGGCATTTAACTGATCTTTGCAGCCGTTACCCTCAAGCTCGTGGCAAAACCTTTTTACTTGGTAAATGGATTGGCGATAAAGAAATTCCAGATCCGTATCGCCAATCACGTGAAGCGTTTGAGCATGTTTATGAGCTTATCGATAGCGCCTGTGGCGCTTGGCAACAGTATTTATAAGGATCCGTGAGTATATGAATGCTCAGCCAAATCTTATCTCTAACCAAAAGTCATCAAAAGAAGAGACGCAAGAAATCGATTTAATGGCGCTAGTTGGCGCATTATTAGATGCTAAGTTTTTTATCGCAGGCATTACTGCACTATTTATGCTGTTAGGTATAGCCTACGCAATATTTAGCACGCCAATCTACCAAGCAACTGCAATGGTACAGGTAGAGGAAAAGGGCGGTTCTGTTCCCGGTTTTGATGATATGTCTGGTATGTTTGAAAGTACCTCTGCCGCAGTAACCGAAATTGAGCTACTAAAATCTAGAAGCGTTATTGGTGAAGCGGTCGACACATTAAATTTAGATACAGTGGTTAAACCTAAGTTGTTTCCGGTTATTGGAGGGCGCAGCTTCCGTAAGTTTGTTGCACAAAGTGAAGGTGAAGTAGCTGAGTCAAGCCTCGGCGCAAACTCTTACGCATGGGGTGGTGAGCAAGTTGAAATACACCGATTTAAAGTGCCAAGTGGTGCCATAGGTACTTCTTTTATTTTACAAGCTAGGGCTGATGAGTCATTTGCATTATTAACTAGTGATGGTGACGAAGTACTTGCAGGTAAAGTGGGCGAGGAAGTAAAGCAAGGTCAATTTGAGCTGACCATTAAGACTTTGATAGCACGTCCAGAGACCGAGTTTTCAATCGTTAAACGTAACCGTCTTCAGACGATTTTAGATCTGCAAAGTGCAATATCAGCGTCTGAGAAGGGGAAAGACTCAGGTATTATTAACTTGGCACTTCAGAGTGCTAGTCCTGAATATGCAGAAAAAGTGTTAGATAAAGTGGCTGGTATTTATGTGCGTCGCAACGTGGAGCGTAATAGCGCGGAGGCGCAGCAGTCTCTTGAGTTTTTAGAGGTGCAGCTTCCAGAAGTTAAACGTAACCTAGAACGTGCAGAAAAAGCCTTTAATGACTACCAAATTCGCCAAGAATCTATTGATATTAGCCTAGAAACACAAGGCGTTTTAGAGCAAATTGTAAAACTAGAAACTAAACTGCAAGAGTTAGAGCTAAAGCGTTTAGAACTTGGCCGTAAATTTAAGCGTGAACACCCCTCTTACCGCGGTGTGGTAGAGCAAATTGATACCGTAAAGCGCCAACGCAACGAATTAGCTGGTGAAGTACAAGGCTTACCAGAGACTCAGCGCGAGCTGCTACGCTTAAAGCGTGATGTAGAAGTAAATAACGAAATCTACACGCTGCTTTTGGGTAAAACGCAAGAGTTAGATATTGTACGCGCGGGTACGGTAGGTAACGTTCGCATAGTGGATTACGCAGAGGTAAATACTACCCAGCCAGTCAAACCTAAAAAAGCACTAATCGTTGTGATGGCAACCATGTTGGGCGGAATGTTAGCCGTTGCGATTGTACTGGTGCAAAAAGCACTGCACAAAGGTATTGAAGACCCAGCGGAAATAGAAGCATTAGGTTTGCCTGTATACGCCAGCGTGCCATTCTCAGAGTACCAAGTAAAACTCACCGGTTTTGCAAAGGCGCGTAAGGGCAAAGTGGCAAAGGCAAAATCTATACTTGCCATGGATAACCCAGCAGACCTTTCTGTTGAGGCGCTACGTAGCCTCCGTACTAGCTTGCACTTTGCTATGCTAGAAGCAAAAAACAATGTTATTGCTATCTCAGGCCCAAGTCCTGGCGTGGGTAAATCCTTTATTACCGTAAACCTTGCCACTGTGCTGGCGCAAAGTGGCAAACGCATTCTTGTTATTGACGCTGATATGCGTAAAGGCTACCTGCAAACTCAGTTTGGCATGAAATGGGATGACGGTTTAAGTGATTACCTCTCTGGCCGATTGAATTTAGCGCAGGTGATTAAGCCAAGCCAAGTTGAAGGTTTGCAAGTAATGACCCGAGGCCAAATACCGCCTAACCCTTCAGAGCTACTAATGCATGAAAACTTTAGCAAGTTGATTGGTGAAGTGAGCAAAATGTACGACTTAGTTATTATTGATACACCGCCAATCTTAGCGGTAACAGACCCTGCTATTGTGAGTGCGCATGCAGGCACAACATTACTAGTAACCCGTTTTGGTCAAAACCATGCAAAAGAGCTAGAAATTACACGAAATCGTTTTGAGCAAAATGGTATTGATGTAAAAGGGGTGGTATTCAACGGTGTTGTTCGTAAATCAACTAATGCCTATGGTTACTACGGCTACTACAACTACGAGTACAAATCAGATAAAGCATAGCAGGTTATGTCGCTGCAACCCGTAGCAGCGACTTTACGTCGCGACTCGTAGAACGGCTTTACGTTACGGCTCGTAGCAGCGACTTTACGTTACGACTCGTAGCAGCGACTTTATGTCGCGACTCGTAGAACGGCTTTACGTCGCGACTCGTTGCAACGATTTTACGTTACGACTCGTAGCAACGATTTTACGTTACGACTCGTAGCAGCGACTTTACGTCGCGACTCGTAGCAACGGCTTTACGTTACGACCAGTAGCAGCGACTTTATGTCGCGACTCGTAGAACGGCTTTACGTTACGACCCGTAGCAGCGACTTTACGTCGCGACTCGTAGCAGCGACTTTATGTCGCGACTCGTAGCAGCGACTTTACGTCGCGACCCGTAGCAGCGACTTTACGTCGCGACCCGTAGCAACGACTTTATGTTACGACCGTAGCAGCGGCTTTACGTTACGACTCGTAGCAGCGACTTTATGTTACGACCCGTAGCAACGATTTTACGTTACGACTCGTAGCAGCGACTTTACGTCGCGACTCGTAGCAGCGACTTTATGTCGCGACTCGTAGAACGGCTTTACGTTACGACTCGTAGCAGCGACTTTACGTTACGAATCGTAGCAGCGACTTTATGTCGCGACTCGTAACAAAAATTAAAATTGCGGCCAAATATAAAACGACAAGAGCGGTCGGACATATTCCTTAACTTTCTTCTAAAGAAATCAAAATTAAACATTCACCAAGCGAGATGTATATGGATTTAAATAAAGTAAAAATTGGTGTTATAGGGTTAGGCTACGTCGGCCTTCCTCTAGCGGTAGAATTTGGAAAAAAATATGCAACACTTGGTTTTGATATTAACCAAAACCGAGTAAATGAATTACTTGCAGGGCATGACTCAACGCTAGAAGTCAGTGATGAAGAGCTAAAAGAAGCACCACACTTGCAATACTCTTATAACGTAGGCGATCTTAAAGCATGTAATCTATACATCGTAACTGTACCTACTCCAATAGATAAGCACAAACAGCCTGACTTAACACCACTAATTAAAGCCAGTGAAATGCTAGGAAAGGTCGTCGACAAGGGCGATATCATTGTTTATGAGTCCACTGTATATCCTGGTGCAACAGAAGAAGCATGCTTACCTGTTGTAGAGCAAGTTTCTGGTCTTAAGTTTAATCAAGACTTTTTTGCTGGGTACTCACCTGAGCGAATTAATCCAGGTGATAAAGAGCACCGAGTAACCAATATTTTAAAAGTAACCAGTGGTTCAACACCTGAAGTTGCTGAGTTTGTAGATCAGTTGTATAAGTCAATTATTACAGCAGGCACACATAAAGCGAGCTCAATTAAAGTTGCAGAGGCGGCCAAGGTAATAGAAAACACCCAACGTGATGTAAACATTGCCTTGATAAACGAGCTCTCTATTATTTTTAATAAACTCAATATCGACACCCTTGAAGTACTTGAAGCGGCAGGCACCAAGTGGAACTTTTTACCATTCCGCCCAGGTTTAGTGGGGGGACACTGCATTGGCGTTGACCCATATTATTTAACCCATAAAGCACAAAGTGTTGGTTATCATCCTGAGATGATCTTGGCCGGTCGTCGTCTAAATGATGGTATGGGTAAACATGTGGTATCTGAGCTAGTCAAAAAAATGCTGAAAAGACGCATTCAGGTTGAAGGTGCAAATGTTTTGGTGATGGGATTAACCTTTAAGGAAAACTGCCCAGATCTTAGAAATACCAAAGTAGTGGATATTATTACAGAGCTTAGTGAATACAATATCAACGTAGATATTGTCGACCCTTGGTGTTCAAATGAAGAAGCACAACATGAATATGGCCTCTCATTGACTGCTGAGCACAAGCATGGCCACTACGATGCGATTATTCTCGCTGTAGGTCACAATGAGTTTAAAGAGCTTGGTGCTGAGGAAATCAAAAAGCTAGGCAAAAAAGAGCACGTATTGTACGACTTAAAATATGTGTTACCAAAACAAGCCGTGGATATACGGCTATAAAAACAGAGTCTAATCAAACAGAAAAGGGGTTTTATTGACCTCTTTTTAATTTTAAACTAAATTGAATTAAAGAGTCCTCATGCCTCGTTACGAAGAAGTTAAAGCTGAACTACAAAACAATCCAAAAGTCTGGCTAGTCACTGGTGTGGCTGGATTTATAGGCTCCAATCTACTTGAAACGTTATTAAAGCTAGGCCAAAAAGTAATAGGACTAGATAACTTTGCCACGGGCCACCAACATAATTTAGATGAAGTACAAAGCCTAGTGACTGCAGAGCAGTGGCAGCGGTTTACTTTTATTGAAGGTGACATTAGAGATTATGCCACCTGTGAAACTGCTGTAAGTAACGTTGATTACGTTTTACACCAAGCCGCACTGGGTTCAGTACCCAGATCAATCGCAGATCCAATTACCAGCAACGCTGCCAATATCACGGGCTTTTTGAATATGCTCCAAGCTGCTAAAGAAGCCAACGTGGAAAGCTTTACCTATGCAGCAAGCAGCTCGACTTACGGTGATCATCCAGCTTTACCTAAAGTGGAAGAGAACATAGGTAATCCACTATCGCCTTATGCTGTAACTAAATATGTAAACGAACTTTACGCAGGTGTTTACGCTAGAACCTACGGCTTTAAATCAATTGGCTTACGTTATTTTAATGTATTTGGTCAACGACAGGATCCCAATGGCGCTTATGCAGCGGTTATTCCTAAGTGGACTGCGGCCATGATAAAAGGGGAAGATGTATACATTAATGGCGATGGTGAAACTAGTCGTGACTTTTGCTTTATAGAAAACACAGTGCAAATGAATATTCTCGCAGCTACTGCATCTGATGAAGCTAAAGATAATGTTTATAATGTGGCTGTTGGAGACAGAACAACCTTAAATAGCCTTTATGAAGCTATACAAATTGCATTAAATAATAATGGAGTTAAATCCACCGCAACACCAAAATATAGGGACTTTAGAGAAGGTGATGTCCGGCACTCTCAAGCAAATATATCTAAAGCAAAAGGTTTACTTGGCTATGAGCCTAAATTTACTATTGGTGAGGGTATTAAATCAGCAATTGTTTGGTATATTAGTCAGAGATGAATAAGTCGAAAGAGCTTAGAGTATTATCAATAGACTCGATACTTCAAGTTGTTCTTCAAATTATTTTATTATCTATTACTTCTCATTATGTAGACCCTGCCAGCTATGGTGTATTTTCTTTAGCTTTCTTGATTATTAATTTGATAAAAAATTTCGGGTTGTCAGGGATTTCTATTTCAATTTTAAGAAAAAAAGGAGAAAAGCATATAAGTACAATAGTTGGGGTGGTTGTGGTTTTTACATTATTTATAACCACATTGCTATTGTTTTTTAATATTCAGTTGGTGGGGGTTTTAAATAGCCCTAAATCATCGGAATCATTATTCTTCCTCAGTATATTTTTGCTGGTTTCGACTTTATCTCTTGTTTTAGAGTCTTATCTTGTTAAAGTAGGGCGTGTTTTAGAGTTGGCATTTGCTAATCTAGTTACATTTGTAGTTAACTTAACTTCCTTTCTAGTTTTAGTTGATGTTTTCCCTAGCTTAAGCGCTTATCTTTGGCTTACTTATTCGTATGTTTTGTCAGTGGTAGTTCGATTTATAGTTTTTGCTTTTTTTATTGCAAATAAAACCCATGTGTTTAATCCATTTCGTTTAAAGGAAGTTGATGAGTATAAATCAACTATAAAAGAGTTGGTTCAAGTTTCATCAGTGTCTTTTGTTAACAGTGTCGCTCTGAATGTTGATTCTTTTTTGGTTTCTAAGTATTTAGGTTCTGGAGCTCTAGGGCTATATACAAGGGCATATCAAATTAATAACTATGTGTCATCTATTTACAGTAAAGTTATTTCAAAATTTGGGGTGAAAAACTATGCTAATTGTGAAACTAAGGAAGAAATATCCTATAATTATAAAATTATAATTATCGCTACAGGTTGTATTTCTGTTTTCTTTGCAATGAGTGTTTCATTAGGTTCACCATTGATTGTTGAGCTTCTATTTGGAAATGATTGGGGGGGGTTAACGGCTCCTCTAAAAATACTGTCCCTTTCATTGATATTTAGATTGTTGTACAAAGCTGGTGATACTTATCAATTAACGTTTGGTTATATGAGAGTTTCATTTTGTTTTCAAATTTTATTATTGTCAAATGTTTTAATTTTTGTTGGTTTTGCCTCTCAATTTAGTTTAGAAGCTGTATGTTATGCTATTTTATATGCAGTAGGTATGCAGTTTTTTGCAATGTTGATATGGTCTATCTTTAATGGAGTAATAGACTTAGCTTTTGCTTTTAAGTTTATTGTGTATTTGCTATTTTTAAATTTTATTTTTTATACGGTTTATTTCTTTTTTTATGATTCTATTCCGTTAAATGGTTTTTCATTGAGTTTGTTCTCTTTGTTTCTTTCACAGTTGATATACTTTGGTGTTAGCTATGCGATTTATAAAAAAGCTATTTCTTGGTTTTAAAACCAAGGCTTCAAATGAACGTGAAAATGTTAGAGTGGAAAAAGGTGTTAGATTAAATAAAAAAGTCAAAATAGGTTTTTATACATTTATTGGTAAGGATTCTAATATAGGGGATAATTGTTCTGAAATAGGGCGGTATTGTTCTATAGGACAAAATTCGCTAATCGGTCCAAATATTCATCCATATAATAGACTATCAACATCTGCTATATTTTACAGTTCGGCATGGGGGGTTGTTAGCGATAATGAGAAGGAGTCACTTAATAATAGGCCTGTAACATTAGGTAGTGACGTTTGGGTTGGTGCATATAGTATAGTTTTGCCAGGAGTTAAAGTTGGTCACGGAGCTATAATAGGTGCAAATTCTGTTGTGACAAAAGATGTTCCAGATTATGCGATTGTAGCAGGGAATCCAGCTAAGATAATTAAATTTAGATTTGATGAAGAGGTAATAGTTAGGCTTCTCGAATTATGTTGGTGGGATATGAAACCTGAAGAGGCTTTAAATGAGTATAGAAAATTTGAAGAAGAAAAGTAATTATTATTACATATATATTTTCTTGCTTTTTAACACCCTGCTTTCGGTTGCATTTTTTGCAGGGACAAGTTTAGAAAGTCAGTTAAATTTAAGCGGTGGTGAAAGGTTTTTTATATCTAGTACAATTCTTTTTCTTATTATTAATTCAATAAGTGTTATATATCTAATTTTCGGGAAATATAAGGTTGATGGTAATTCTAATTATCTTCTTTATTTTTTCTCAACTATTATAATTTTCAAAGGCTTTCTGTCATTTAATGCGGATGAGAATATTTTGTTTTCATTTAATGCATTTTTGTTGTTGGTTTTAACTGTCAATGCATTCCTATTATCTTATTTTATCCTAGGTAAGGAACTTTATGTTGAAGGTTTAGTCAATGTTGTCAGAGGGTTTAGTGCTATAAGTGTATTAATAGGGGGCGTAATGTTAATAAATGGAGAGTTTCCACTGCTCTTTACGACTCTCAATCAGTTTGGGAATTACCCTAGAATGTATAGCTGGTATGGAAATCCAAATATAATGGCTACGACACTAGGGGTCGCATTACTTTTGACCTTCAAGCCTAAAAATAAAATAGAAACTGTTCTATCATTTCTATTTTTTATAGGGCTTCTTTTTACGGGAAGTAAAGGCGTAATTTTAGCACTTATCCTTACTATTTTAATTTATCTATTAATAAATTTTATATACCTTAAGAAATATTCTAGTTCTTTTAGGGGGAAGGTAAGTATTATTATTTTTTTAATTCTCTCTCTTTTATTAGGGGTTAGTTTTTACGACTTCTTTTATGAATCGATTTTTAGAATGAATGCAGATGATATTAGTTCCGGATCTGGTCGACTGGATATTTGGATGGAAGTGGTCCGAACAATGGAAGTTATGTCCAGTTGGGAATTATTATTCGGTATGGGTTACGGTAGCTTTTCAGAGGACTTTTCAAAATCTGCTCATTCATTTTATGTGAAAACCATTTATGAAGATGGGGTTCTATTTTTAATTATGTTTTTTGCTTATATTTTTCTTAGTGTTATTCGATCATTGAAAGATTATAATAAAAGTTCTGACTTTGTATCTATCTCTTACTTTTTTATTTGTACTTTTTTGCTGCTTAGAGGTGGTTCTAGTCCTACTTTTTTTCAGGGGAAAGTTGAGTTTTATATATTTTTAATACTTTCTATCCCTTTATTCTTTAAATCAAAGTGTAAGGTGTAAAGTGAATTTATTATATTTGGCAAATTCGATTGTTCCTTCTCGGACTGCTAATAGTGTACATGTGATGAAAATGTGTAGCGCTTTAGCTGATAATAGAACTGGAGTTGTTAAACTCTATGTTCCGGATGTGGACTCTGAAAGTGATGTTTACTCTTATTATGGAGTTGATGAGAATTTTGATATAGTTAGGCATAAAAAGAATAAAAATAGATTTTCATGGTATTCATTTAGCCTGAGGCAATATATTTATGTTTTGAATAGAGAAAGTAAAGACTCTCTAATATATGGTAGGAATTTATTATCTTGCATGATGCTGGCTCTGTCTGGGTATAAGGTTATTTATGAATGTCATTCACCAATTTCAAGATATAACTTTTTAATTAGAATGTTATTCAGCCTGTCAAAAAGTAATTTTATTAAAATTGTTGTTATTTCTGAAAAGCTAAAAGATATTTTATTTCAGGAAGGTGTACCCTCTGATAAAATTGAAGTTCTCCATGATGCGGCTGATGAAACACCTGAATACCTTTTAGAAAAAGTCACTAATTCTAACTTTAACATCGGATATATTGGACACTTATACGAGGGGCGGGGAGCAGATTTAGTGATTGAGGTAGCAAAAAAAATTCCTAATGCTAACTTTCATTTTTATGGTGGTGAAGAGTCGGATATTTCAAATCTAAAGAATATAATTGATTCTAGTAATATTTATTTTCATGGTTTTTTACCTCCCGCAAAAATTCCAGAAGTTAGAGCTAGTTTAGATCTTTTATTAGCACCATACCAAGAATCAACTTCTATCCAAGGAAAGGTAAATACTTCTCAATATATGTCTCCTTTGAAAATTTTTGAATATATGTCTTCTAATCGGCCTTTTATTTGCTCTGACTTACCCGTGTTAAGAGAGGTGCTTGTGAATGAGCACAACTGTATTCTCGTGAAACCTGATTGTATAGAGGGTTGGGTTGATGCAATCAATCGAGTTATTTCAAATCAAGAGTTTTCAGATTCAATTGCCAATAATGCTTTAAATGACTTTAAAGTTAAATATACTTGGAAGAATAGAGCTATTAAAATTAGGGGAATGTTTGATGAGAGTGTTTAGCTTTATATATGACTTGTTTTTATTTTATATAAAAGGTGGCGTTGAATATGCAAGAAAAAAAGGAGTTTCTGTTGGTTCAGGATGTCGAATTTATATTAAATCTTGGGGGAGCGAACCTTTTTTAATATCGATTGGAAATAAGGTTACAGTGACTTCTGGTGTAAAATTTCTTACACATGATGGCTCCACATGGCTTATTCATGATGAAAACAATGAACGGTATCAAAAATATGCAGAAATAAATGTAGGTGACAATGTTTTTATTGGAGTTAACTCTATTATAATGCCAGGTGTTTCCATTGGAAATAATGTTGTTATTGGTGCAGGAACAGTGGTAACAAAAGATTTACCAAGCGATGGAGTTTACGTTGGTGTCCCAGCAAAAAGAGTGGGCGGGTTTACTGAATTCTCACAAAGAGTCAAGGAAACCTGTATCAGCAATAGTGAAATAGATTCTACTCCATCAACCTCTTATAAAGCTCGAGTAATGAGAGCAATAGAACTTCAGAAAGATAAGCAATGAAAAGGATTTTAATTGTATTACCGACAGATAGTTTAGGTGGGGCTGAAAGAGTTTCACTTAACTTAGTAAACTACTTATCTAAATGTAACTTTGAAATCACTGTTTATTTCCTCTCTCGTGGAGATAATGGTAGCTGGCACTCGGTCAAAAAAGTGGATAATGTGAAATTGTGTTTCGGATCGGCGAGCAGGGAAGTTAAAGGAATCTTGGGGTTTTTAAGGTGGTTAAAAGAGAACAATAAATATGACTATGTTTATACAACTCACCTTCATGTTAACTCATTTATTTCTTTATTAAGAAATCTGCATATATTAAAAGCTGGTAGGCATGTTGCGAGAGAGTCTACTGTTATATTTGATCGTTTTTTTGGTATTAGAAGGTTTTTATTTAAATTTCTTTATTTTTTTTACAGAAACTTAGATCTTTTAATATTTCAAACTGATTTTATGCAGAAAAGACTGCTTGAGGAAGTTGGTAGTATTTCTAAATTGAATAGAAAAGTAATTAGAAACCCTCTAGATATTGATTTCATAAATAATAGTAAGAATACGTTGGTAGAAAGAGAGGTTAATGAGATAGATGTATTTAGAATTATTTTTGTTGGTAGATTGATTGAGTTAAAGAATTTATCAGGTTTGTTAGATGTTTTGTTATTATGTAAACAGAGAGAGATGAAGTTTTTTTGTGAAATTTTAGGTGATGGGCCTTTGAGAGGCCAGCTGGAAAATCAAGTTGTAAGCTTAGGTTTAAAGCAATCGGTGATATTTAAAGGAGTGGTTGGCAATCCTTATTCATATATGAATGGTGCTGATTTGGGGGTTATTAACTCTTTTAAGGAAGGCTTTCCTAACGTGCTGATTGAAATGATGGCTGCGGGAACTAAAAATATAATAACAACGCCTTGTGCTGGAGAACTTAATTCATTACCCAAAGTAACTGTTTTAAATGGCTTTTCTAATGATGAGTTATTCGATGCGATCTTTCAAGCTTATAGCGCTAAAACAGATTATTCGGCCGAATATTTTTCCTACGCACAGAGTATTAGGGTTAGCTCTTTTTGGCATAGTATAGAGAGCTGTTTATGAAAGCATTAGTGATTGGCGCTTTCCCTCCTTCGCTTACAAGGTTTAGGGGGGACTTAATAAAGGGACTCGGTTCTAAAGGCATTTCTGTTGTTGCATTAGCTTGTAACGCCAAAGAAGAGGATATTGCTGCAATAGAGCTTCTAGGTGCACGGTATGTGAATTATTCAGTTGAAAGAAATGGACTTAGTATGGCTAGTGATATTAAAACACTTCTTCAGCTTATCCAGATCTTCAGAAGGGAAAGACCAGATTTGGTTTTATCCTACACAATCAAGCCTATAATCTGGGGAGCTTTTGCCGCTCGCCATGTTCCTAATTGTGGATTCTATGCTCTAGTTACAGGTTTAGGTTTCGCTTTCCAAAAGGGAAGTTGGAAGAAAAATCTGTTAATGAAATTGGTTGTTTTTCTATATAAAGTAGCATTGAAGCGTTCAAGCAAGGTTATTTTTCAAAACCCTGATAATAAAAAGATTTTTATTGATTTGGGAATAGTTCCTGAAAATAAAGCTGTGGTCGTGAATGGCTCAGGTGTTGATATCACGCACTTTAATGTTAAGTCTTTACCTAGTCTTCCAAAGTTTTTACTTATTGCTCGTTTGCTGGGTGATAAAGGTATTCGCGAGTATATAGAAGCGGCCAGGATAGTGAAGGAAAAGTATTCAATGGCAGAGTTTCAATTAGTCGGCCCTGTAGATCCTTCGCCAGATGGTATTTCTTTGAAAGAGCTCGAATGTTTAAATGGTAATAGTGCCGTTAACTATTTAGGTGAAACAGACGACGTAAGGCCTTATATAGAAAGTTGCAGTATTTTCGTATTGCCCTCATATCATGAAGGATTACCACGAACTGTTTTGGAAGCGATGGCTACTGGTCGACCAATATTGACAACAGATGTTCCAGGTTGTCGAGAAACTGTTGTAAATGGTGAGAATGGTTGGTTAGTTAAAAAAGGCGATGCTGAACAGCTTGCCGAAAAAATGATTTGGTTTATAGAAAACCAAAGTGAATGGCAAAGAATGGCAAATGCAAGTAGAGCAATGGTTGAAGATAAGTTTGATGTTCATAAGGTTAATACGGAACTTTTGAAGATAATGGAATTAAATTAATGAAACGCATCTTTGATTTTTTAGTTGCCCTGTGCGCAATACTGACTTTACTGCCTGTAATAATTGTAGTTGCTTTGCTTATACGCTTAAAACTGGGGTCACCTATTTTATTTACTCAAGACCGCCCTGGTTTGAATGGTAAAATTTTTAAAATGATGAAGTTTCGTAGCATGTTCGATACTAAAGATAAGCAGGGGAACTTATTGCCAGATGACCAGCGTATGACCAAGTTTGGTGGTTTTTTGCGTTCAACTAGCTTAGATGAGCTACCTGGGTTGCTAAATGTGATTAAAGGGGATATGAGCTTAGTTGGACCTAGACCTTTACTCGTTCAGTACTTACCTCTTTATAGTCCTGAGCAAGCGCGTCGCCATAATGTCCGTCCTGGGATTACTGGTTGGGCACAAGTGAATGGCCGTAATGCAATTAGCTGGGAAGACAAATTTAAGCTTGATGTTTGGTATGTAGAAAACCAAAGCTTTTTACTCGATATAAAAATACTCTTTTTGACCGTAAAAAAAGTATTTGTACGTGAAGGTATCAGCGCTGATGGTGAGGCGACAATGTCTCTTTTTAAAGGGAGCGATAAGAAATGAGAGAAATTATAATTATAGGTGGTGGAGGGTTTGCTAAAGAGGTTGTTTGGCTTGCTCAAGATTGTAATCGTAAGGTAAGAGGTGTGCTAGATGATAATGCTTCGACACATGGTACCGACGTCCAAGGTGCAATCGTTTTAGGTTCAGTTAACTCTTGGGTAGATTACTCTGTAGATTGTGAGTTTATAATAGCTATCGGTAATCCTAGAACACGTAAGGCTGTTTTAGATAAAATGCATCTATTAGGAAAGCCGAATTTTGCAACACTGATCCATCCCAGTGTTAGATATTCCAATACTGTTTGTATCGGTAAAGGCAGTATTATTTGTGCAGGCTCAATACTAACTGCTGACATAGAGCTGGGGACTCACAATATATTAAATCTTAATGTGACGGTTGGACACGAGTGCAATTTTGGTGATTTTATAACTGTCGCCCCCATGGCTGCTGTTTCTGGAAATGTATTATTAGATGATTTAGTTGAAATTGGTACGGGTGCAACAATTAGGCAAGGTTTAAACCTTCAGAAAGGCTCTATGCTTGGTATGGGAGGAGTCTTGACTAAAAATATCCCTGAAAGAACGATTTTTGCAGGTAATCCTGCAAAGAAATTAAAGGAGATAGCTGAGTAATGGAAGTGTCAATAGTTGGCTCAGGCACAATGGCTACAGGTATAGCTCAAGTATTATGTTTAAGTAATGAGGTTTCAAGAGTAAATTTAATTGCAAGAACTGAAGATAAAGCTATTGCTTCAAAAAGTACATGTGAAAAAAACATATCTAGACTTGCTCGCAAAGGAAAAGTTTCAGTAGAGCAGTCAAGTATGGCAATAGAAAAGGTATTCTGTTTTACAGAGCTTGCCACAGTATGTAATTCAGATTTAATTATTGAGGCGATTGCTGAGGATTTCATTGCTAAAATGGAGTTATTTTCCAAACTTGCCCAATTTATAAGTGAGTCAGTAATTGTTGCTTCTAATACTTCATCTCTCTCTATAACTGCTTTTGGTAGCGTTTTACCAAACCCTCAAAATGTAATTGGATTGCACTTCTTCAACCCAGCGCCGGTTATGGAACTAGTTGAAATTGTCGTTGGTCATGAAACTAGCCCTGAAGTAGTTGGTAAACTTCAAGTTCTGACTAAATCATTAGGGAAATCTCCTGTTGTAGTACAAGAAGCACCAGGTTTTGTTGTGAACCGAATGCTGATCCCAATGGTTAACGAAGCTGTGAGTATTTTAGCTGAAGGTGTTGCTTCAGCTGAAGATATTGATAAGGCAATGAAACTAGGAGCCCATCATCCAATGGGACCATTAGCTCTGGCAGATTTAATCGGCAACGATGTAAATTTATCGATAATGGAGTCACTCTATAAAGAGACTGGAGATCCTAAGTACAGAGCACATCCTCTTTTGAGGAAAATGGTACGAGCAAATTGTCTTGGGCGTAAAACAAAAAGAGGCTTTTTTGAGTATTAATCTATGTTAAATTCCCCGTTTTCCCCTTGGCCTAGCTTTACTCAGCAAGAAGCAGACGCAGTAAGTAAAGTTGTACTTTCTAACAAAGTGAATTACTGGACAGGTACAGAAGGGCGTGAATTTGAAAAAGAGTTTGCAGCTTGGACTGGCGCTGAATATGCGATTGCACTTGGTAATGGCACATTAGCGTTAGATATTGCGTTGAAAGCATTGAACGTTGGTGAAGGAGACGAGGTTATTACTACTCCTCGTACTTTCTTAGCTTCTGCAAGTAGTATTGTTACAGCGGGAGCTGCACCTGTATTTGCCGACGTTGACTTAAATAGCCAAGCTATTACTGCTGAGTCTATTAAAGCGGTTTTAAAACCTCAAACAAAAGCAGTGATTGTGGTGCATTTAGCTGGGATGCCTGCTGAAATGGATGCAATCATGGCCCTCAGTAAAGAGCATGGCTTCTATGTTATAGAAGACTGTGCTCAGGCACATGGTGCTAAGTATAAGGGGCGTTCGGTTGGTACTATAGGCCATATAGGTGCTTGGTCATTTTGCCAAGATAAAATTATGACCACAGGTGGTGAAGGTGGAATGGTTACTACAAACTCCAAAGACCTATGGTTAAAAATGTGGAGTTATAAAGACCACGGTAAAAGCTTTGATGCCATTTACAATCGTGAACACCCCCCGGGATTTCGCTGGTTGCATGAGAGTTTTGGCACTAATTGGCGTATGACAGAAATGCAAGCGGTGATTGGGCGTATTCAACTTACTCGTATGCCAGCCTGGACGGCTAAAAGGCAAAGCAATGCTCAGGCGATAGATCAAGTTGCAAAAGCATTCAATGTGGTACGTACAGTGCGCGTGCCGGATTATATTGAGCATGCAGAGTATAAACATTATTTGTTTGTAAACTCTGCGGCGCTTAGGGAAGGTTGGACAAGAGATCGCATAGTCGACGAAATCAACACGCTTGGCGTGCCTTGTTTTCAAGGTAGCTGCTCAGAAGTTTACCTAGAAAAAGCCTTTGATAGTACGCCTTGGCGACCAAAAGAGCGTTTAACGAATGCAGTAGAGTTAGGTGAAACATCTTTAATGTTTTTGGTGCACCCAACGCTTACTACTGAAGAAATCAGCAAAACTTGTGAGGTAGTAAAGCAAGTACTTCACAAAGCATCACTATAAATAGGAAGGGTGCGCACGCATCCTCCATATTTTCCTCATACATTTTTGCTACTTTTGTGTATACTGCAACATGTACTATGCTTTAGTTCGTCTGCGGTTTTAATTCGGATTGGAATAAAAAGGGAACACAATGGATAGTTGGTTTCGCGCCTTACTTGGCGCTTCTCGTAGCCAAAAACGACTTCTCACGCTCGTATTAGATTCAGTTTTTATAGTCTCCGCCTTTTGGTTAGCGCTTATTGTTCGCCTAGATAGCTTTGCGCCACTGGCTAATTTTAATAATTGGCTAATCCTCGCCTTGTTACTCCCAATTAGCTTGGTGATATTTGTAAAACTTGGTTTGTATCGTGCTGTGCTCCGTTACGTTGGGGCAAATGCCGTTGGTGCAGTTGTGCTGGGTACAGTTATTAGTACTGTGATTTTAGTGTTGTCTTCATTTTTTACGCAAACCGCTATCCCTCGTACTATGCCCTTTATTTATGCGTGGTTGATGATACTTTCAGTGGGTGGTTCGCGTATTTTGGTGAGAGCACTTATTTGGCGATTAACCTCATTTACTAAAACTCCAGTGGTTATTTATGGCGCTGGAGATGCTGGTCGGCAGTTAGCTACTGCGCTAGCAACAGGGCCTGAGTATTATGTTACGGCGTATGTAGACGATGACGCTACCAAACATAATGCTATTATCCAAGGGATCCCCGTTGTCGCCTTTGACGAAATCTATAATTTGATAGATAAAAAGCGAGTGCATAAGGTTTTGCTTGCTTTACCAAGCGTATCGCGCTCACGCCGTAAAGAAATACTCACTAAGTTAGAAAAACTGCCGCTCGAGGTGATGACGGTGCCAGGTATGGCAGACGTTATCGACGGTAAAGCGCAGCTTAATGAGATAAAAGAAGTCGAAATTGAAGACTTATTGGGCAGAGACCCAGTAGCGCCACAAGCAGAGCTGATGGCTGCAAATATAAAAGATAAAGTCATTATGGTAACTGGTGCAGGCGGTTCTATAGGCTCTGAACTATGCAGGCAAATTATATTAAATGGACCTAAAAAGCTGGTGCTTTTTGAGGTGTCTGAGTTTGGTTTATATAGCATTGAAAAGGAGCTGAATCAGCTTGCATTGAATAAAGGCGTATCATTGGAAATAGTACCAGTGATGGGGTCGGTGCAACGTATCAACCGTATTGAAACTTGCATGAAAGCCTTTGGGGTGCAAACTGTCTACCATGCCGCAGCCTACAAGCATGTACCGCTTGTAGAGCAAAATGTTGTTGAGGGTGTTCGTAATAATGTATTTGGTACTTATTACACGGCTAAAGCCGCTATTAACGCAGGAGTAGAGACCTTTGTATTAATCTCTACAGATAAAGCGGTGCGCCCTACCAATGTTATGGGTGCAACCAAGCGTATGGCAGAGTTAGTGTTACAAGCCTTGGCTGAAAGTAAAGTAACGTCTAAAAATACCCGTTTTTGCATGGTACGTTTTGGTAATGTACTTGGTTCTAGTGGTTCAGTTGTGCCTCTATTCCGTAAGCAGATTAAAGAAGGTGGACCAATTACCTTAACGCATAAAGATATCACCCGGTTTTTTATGACCATACCAGAAGCCGCGCAGTTAGTTATTCAGGCGGGTGCCATGGGTAAGGGTGGTGACGTATTTGTGTTAGATATGGGTGAATCTGTTAAGATCAAAGACTTAGCGACCAAAATGGTGCATCTTTCTGGCTTAGAAGTTAAATCAGAGTCAAACCCTCATGGCGATATTGAAATTGAATGCACAGGATTGCGCCCAGGTGAAAAGTTATATGAAGAGTTATTGATTGGTGACAATGTAGAAGAAACCTCTCATCCACGGATCATGACGGCCAATGAGGTAAAACTACCAATGGCAGAGCTAGAGTCTTTTATGAGCGCAATGGACACGGCTTGTCATAATTTTGATCATGAGCTTATTCGTAAATTGTTGTTAGAGGCGCCTACAGGCTTTAATCCTACAGACGGTATTTGTGATTTGGTGTGGAATGAAAAACGCCAAGTGCTTGAAGCGCAACGTGAGTCCGAGCAGAAAGTGGTTAATTTAAGAAACGTGTAACGATCTTATCGCGGAGTTATGTATTCGTAGCAGCGACTTTATGTCGCGATTTTTTATCTCGGGGTAAATCCGCGGTTACGGGGATGGTGTTCGGAACCCTTGTCGCGGGATAAACCCGCTGCTACGGGGGGGCGTTTCGATGCTGCTGTCGCGATGCTCTTATCTCGGGGTAAACCCGTTGCTACGGGGTTGGCGTTTGGAACCCTTGTCGCGGGATAAACCCGCTGCTACGGGTGTGGTGTTTCGGTGCTGTTGTCGCGGGGTTATGTATTCGTAGCTGCGACTTTATGTCGCGATTTTTTATCTCGGGGTAAACCCGCCGCTACGGGGTTGGCGTTTGGAACCCTTGTCGCGGGGTAAACCCGCTGCTACGGGGTTGGTGTTTCGGTGCCGCTGTCGCGATGCGCTTATCTAGGGATAAACCCGCTGCTACGAGGTTGGGTTTTTCTATACTTCATTGTACGATGTCTACATAATACTTATAACGGTGGCTGAGCTGGTTAATTTGCTCTGCCACATTTAATTCAAGAATTGAAAATAAAAATCGGTCTGCGCACATGTCAAAAATAAATACGATTCTTGCAGGTAGCATTGCACTTGCAAGCATACCTGTTTTAGCTGATACCCAAATAAATAACTACACTGCATTTGCGGGGTACACTGGTATTTTTAATACCCCTACTGCTGAGGTACTCGAAAAGGGAAGTATAGATATTGGTTACAATAACCAACTTGATCACAGTGGCAATGGCTACTTCGATGGTCACAACTATATTTTCTCAGCGGGTGTGTTTGACGGTTTAGAGGTAAGCGGTATGATTGCTTCTAATACAATGCACGACAATCTTTTTACTGCTAAAGCTAATGGTGAAAATCAAACTCGCGACCTTTCGTTTAACTTAAAATACCAACTCCCTTTTGTGCCTAAAGAGTGGTTTAACTTAGCTGTAGGTGGTAAAGACCTTGGCGGTGCCGCTAATAAATATGAAACCTATTATTTGGCAGGTTCTCGTGAATGGAACGACTTTAGATTTTCAGCGGGTTTTGCGGTAAGCGATCGCGCAACCGGGCAAATGGATGGCGCATTTGCGGGTATTGAGTGGCAGCCACTAGACTGGCTAGCTGTGCAAGTGGAACATGATGCTGATGCGGTTAATGCCGGTTTGCGTCTAACAGTACCAAAAGCATGGATTTATGATGTGGGTACTTTAACGCTTACCAGTAAGTTTTACAGTAATACTGATCACGCTGAAAAAGACACCTTTTGGGGTATAAACTTCTCCATGCCTTTGTTTGAGCAGGCAACATTAAATGACCCACTAGAAGCAGCTCCAGCGCCAACGCTTGACGCAGACGCCAAGCGAGAAGCGGCATTTAAAGCTCATTATGAGGAGCAGCGCCGTCTCGCCCGTAAACCTCTTCCTGAAGCGAAAAAAGAAGTCACAGAGCGTGATGAATATAAAAAATCTCTAACAATGCAAACGCGCGCTTTAAAAGCGGCGCTCTTGGAAGACGGCTTTGAGTCGGTAAGTGTTGGCTTCAATCGAGACCCTCATGTTGTCGTGAGTTTTGAAAACTATGTTTTTAATCGCAACGACATAGATGCAATTGGTTTAGTATTAGGTCGTATTGCTGAACATGTGAACGAGCCGAACGCGCAGTTTACTGTTCAATTGCTAAATCGTGGTATTCCAATGTTAGCATTGCGAGGCCACATTAATAATTATAGAGAGTTCGTAAATACTGGCACTACACCTGATATGGATATTCGTCGAGGCGAAATGGACCCAATTGGTAGTGTGTCTTGGGTTGGTATGCCAAAGGCAAATAGCGCGTACTTTAAACCAAGATTAACCGTTGGTCCTGCACTGGACTCAAGGTTGGCAACGGAGCTGGGAGTTTATGATTTTTCACTCGCCTTAAAAGCAGATGTTGATGTACCAATGTGGTATGGCGGTGGTATTAATTTAAGTGCCGAAACCGAAGTTGCGAATACGAGTGACTACGATGATGGAAAAGCATTTGGTCGTTTGGCTAAACAAAGTGGCTTAACACAAGCGACTATCTATCAAACATTTGCACTGCCTTATGGTATTTATAACCAAACACATATCGGCTTTTTTAAAGAGTTTAATGATTACACAGGTATTAAGAACGAAACAACTTGGTTGAGTGGCAATGGTCGTCATCAATTTTCAGCAGAGCTTGGATACTTTGAGTACGATGATTATGACTTAGATAAGGATTATCAAACCTTGTCTTATCGTTATAATTGGGTTGAGCAAGATGTTAGTTTTCATGCCACAGCAGGTAAGTTCTTTTATGAGGATAGTGGCGTTAAGCTAGAAACGCGCTTTTGGTTTGGTGATAGTTACGTGTCCATATTTGCGCAAGATACAGATGTGCAAATCGCTGGTATATCTTTTAGCATTCCACTTACACCTAGAAAAGACATGGCACCAACACGTTATGGTCAAATTAAAGGAAATGAGGCGTGGCGTCATGCTGCAAGCTCTCGAATAAGTGAGTCAAAAAATGCCATTGCGATTGGTCGAGGCCATTTAGTTAATACGCCGGTTAATATTGATAAAACATTCCTCAATCAAGGTCGTTTATCGAGCAGCTATGTATATAGTAACTTGGCTCGACTAAGAGAAGTGTATTTGACCTATAAATAAGAGATGGTCACGGTAAGCCTGCTGCTATGGAGGTGGTGTTTCGGTGCTGCTGTCGCGGGATAAACCCGCTGCTACGGGTGTGGTGTTTCGGTGCTGCTGTCGCGGGATAAACCCGCTGCTACGAGGTTGGAGTTTGGAACCTTGTCGCGAGGCTATGTATTCGTAGCAGCGACTTTATGTCGCGATGCTGTTATCTCGGGGTAAATCCGCAGCTTTAGGTGTGGTGTTTCGGTGCTGCTGTTGCGGGATAAACCCGCTGCCACGAGGTTGGAGTGCTTGTCGCGGGGCTATGTATTCGTAGCAGCGACTTTATGTCGCGACGCTCTTATTACGGGATAAATCCCGGTTACGGATCGCGATTCTCTTTTTTATTTTATCTCGTGACGATAGCTGCACTGAAGCTATCGCTACACATTTACAATTTATACCTCGTTAATAAACAACCATTATGTTGCAATTATTTACGATAAATTTAACTTCATTCATTGTGTATTTAGTGTACCAACGGTATCCTACTTTCAAACTAAATCAAGCGGTTGGATCTAACGCTTTACTGTGATAAATTAGCGGGGTCATCGTGGGCTGTTTCTATCTTGGTCATAGTTTTGACTACAAAGCTCGCGTTGAATCGGGTCAGGGAGTGACTTAGTCCCTGTCTACCATACAAATTTTTAATTTAAAGCTTTCATTGCTAGCAATGAAGCTTTTTTTGTGTGTTAACACGCTAACGTGGCGTTGTTAATAAAAAAGAAAACAAGGACTAATCATGATTGCAAACAAAAAATCTCTTCTTGCGCTGTCAGTCGCATCTGCGTTGACGCTTTCAGGCTGTTTCAGCGACGATGACAATAACACAACAACTCCACCACCAGAGCCTACAGATCCTGTGGTAGTAGCACCTGATGCTCCTAATGCTCTTTCTCTAGTTGTGAATGGTAGCGTTGTTGATAAAAACAGCACTAACGTTGTTCCTGCTACAATCGCATTCCTAGAAAATGGTGAAGCTTCTGAAAACATCGTAAATACCAAAGGCGAAGTAACTGCAACAGTTGAAACTGGTGATGCTGGTAGTTTTGTATTTACTGTTAAAGAAGGTGCTGAGCTTTCTCAAGTAACAGCCGTTGTTACAGCGAACGGTTACTTCTCAAAGAGCTTCAACATTGATCTAACTACGGAAGAAGATGTTGCTGAAGTTGCGGTTCAACTAGCACTTGTTTCTAAAAATACAGATTCAACTGTTGAAGAAGTTGTAGAAACTGAAGTTGAAGGCGGTGTTGTAGACGCTGCAATCACAGCAACAGCAGCTAAAGGCAAAGCTGGTGCTAACGTGGTAATTCCTGCTGGCGTTGTACTTCGTGACGCAAATGGTGAAGCTATCACTGGTACAAAAGTATCACTAAACGTTGGTTCTGCAGATCCTACATCTTCAGCTGCCGGTGCAGTGCTTCCTGAAGGGCTGAATGCAGATAGCGCTGCGACTTTAGCAGCTCCAGTTGGTGTTGCTAATGTAACAATGACTGATGAGAATGGCGTTAAGATCAAAAAGTTCAGCAACCCAATCTCTATCTCAATCTCTATTCCAAAAGATACTGTACTAGCATCTGAAGGCCGCGCTGTTGAAACTGGTGATGTATTAGGTCTTTCATCTCATAACGAAGATACAGGCGTTTGGACTAAAGAGACTAATAATGAAGTTACTGTTGGTGCTTTAAACGAAGCAGGAACTGCGTACAAAGCTTCGTTTATGACCGACCACCTTACATTCTTCACCGCAACTGATGAAGTTGCTGTATGTAATAATGATGTTTCTGTAAACATCACTGGTGACGTACCTGCAGGCGGCTTATTTGTTGATGTGCAATCATCTGATATCAATGCAACTAAGTTCATTGCTTCAGGAGCAACTTCTAAAGTTATTTACACTGCGGAAAACGCGGGTAAAAATAACGTAAGTGCAGACGCGACAGCACGTATTGTACTTCGTGATGCTGAAGGTACAGTTTGGTTTGATACTGAAAATGAAGTAGCTGTATGTGGTGAAGCTGTTGCAGCAACGTTAGAAGCGCCAGCGGTTGAGTACACAACAGCATCATTTGACTTAACGGGTGTTTGTTCTAATGATGAGTCGGTTTCTGTTCCAGTACAAAACTCAGTGATTACTTACCGTCGTGCTGACAAAGCAACATACCTTGCTGCAAATGCTGAAGGTACATATTCGTTAAATAACCTAGTTGTTGGCGAGACGTACACTGTAAGCATTGATCCATTATCACTAGAAGTTGCAGAAGGCCAAGCTACATCGTTTACTTTTGAAGCGGGTGCTGAAGTTGCAGACCAAGAGCTAAAAATGGCTTGTGAGACAGTAACTGGTTCTTAATAACGTCTGTTATTAAGCCTTAAAAAAGCCGCTGAATAGCGGCTTTTTTTGTTGTCAAAAAAGTTACAAACATCCTAACATAAGTACACTTAGCAAAGTTTGGACGTCATAAATATTATTAAAGTAATATTACGCTTGTTATACACTTGCTTCTATTAAAGGGACTTGAAGTAACTTTGTATACGAAAATCTTTAAAAATTATTAAAAACTTATACTATCAAGCTGGACAATCTTAAAACCTTCTCTATATTTAAACTTCGATGTATTAAAACGCGCGACGGTGCCGCCTGGCGCTTTCAAAAAAGGGAACAAGGACCAATCATGATTTCGAACAAAAAATCTTTACTCGCTTTGTCTGTAGCTTCAGCTCTAGCATTATCTGGCTGTTTTAGCGATGATGATGATAATGTAGTTGTTAAGCCGCCAGAACCAACAGATCCTGTGATTGTGGCGCCAGAAACGCCAGCTGCTCTAGCATTTGCTGTAAGCGGTAACGTAGTTGATATTGATACTGTTGATATCGTTGCACCGGCAACAATTGCCTTTTTTGAGGATGGAGAGCCTGCCTCAAACTTGGTTAACGTCAATGGTGATGCAATAACACAGATTGCAACAGAAGATGGTAGCTACACCTTTACCGTAAAAGAAGGTGCAGACGTTGGGATCGTAACTGCGGTTGTAACTGCTGACGGCTATTTTTCAAAAAGCTTTGAAATTGATTTAAGTAACGAAGACTCTGAGGCAACTTTAGAAGCTGAATTGGCGCTCGTATCAAAAAGCGGTGATGAAGTTGTTGAAGCAAGCGTTTCTGAAAGTGTAGCTAATGCAACAACTGCATCTGCTGTTACTGCTGCGGCAGCAAAAGGTAATGCAGGCTCTGATGTCACTATTCCAGCCGGCGTGCAATTAAGAGATGCAAACGGTAATGCAGTTACAGGTACTTCTGTTTCATTAACTGTTGGCTCTGCGGATCCTACATCCAGCAAGATCTCCGCTGTTTTGCCAGCTGGATTGAGTGCAGATAGTACAACCAGCGTTAAAAAGCCAGTTGGTGTAAGCAATATCGTGATGCAAGATAACAATGGAACTAAGATCAAGCAATTTAGTCAAGAGATTGATGTTTCTGTTTCACTTCCTGTCGCAACCTTAGCACCATCTGGTGATAGAACAATTCAAACGGGAGACCTGTTTGATGTTTCTTCGAATAATGAAGATACAGGTAAATGGCAGTCAGAAACGAATAAAGCAACTGTTGGTGCGTTAAATGCTGAAGGTACGGCTTATAAAGCATCTTTCAAAACCGATCACCTTACGTTCTTTACATTGTCTCGTTCAGTTCCAATCTGTACGCAAGGTATTACTGTTAATGTGACTGGTGATACTGTTCCGAGCTCAGGTCTATATGTAAGTATGACTTCAGCAGATGCAAGCGTATCAAGTTATTTACGTGGTGGTAGTACGTCAAAAACAGTCGTTTCTGCAAGCACTTCAGCTCGTTACGGTATTAGCTCAACGGCATCAGCACGTGTAGTTATTCGTGACGCAGCAGGTAACGTGTGGGGGAATGCTTCTGCAACGAATGCTGAAGTTCCGGTATGTGATGGCCCAATTTCGATCGCGCTAGCAAATCCAATTCAAACCACAGTTAATGAAAATGTAACTGTTAGAGCAGTTTGTTCTAACGATACAACGGTAACAGAAGTTATCCCAGGTGCGATTGTAAAGTATAGAGCTAGTACTACTAAGCCATTCCGCACAGCAGCAAATAATGGTGACGGTACTTTTGCACTTTCTGCACTTAACGGTGATATCGCATCATATGCTGTTAGCGTAGATCCTCGAATTTCGGCACCATTCACAACGTCTATTACGCCTGATGGAACAGATGAGACCATCGATGTTTCAGTAGCGTGTGACACTGTAACGGGTAGCTAAGAAAAGAATGATTAGTCCAATCAGTTAAGCCGCGGAGACGCGGCTTTTTTCTTTTCTCAATTAAATATATACATGTAGGTATTACTCGTTATCACTTTTTCGCGGGATAAACCCGCTGCTACAAACTTGGCGTAGCAGCGACTTTAGGTCGCGACTCTTTTATGACTTTAGGTCGCGACTCTTTTATGGCTTTAGGTCACGAGTCTTTTTTATTATTTTATGCCACAACTCTTTTCTTTACGCGCTTGTCGCGGGATAAACCCGCTGCTACAAACTTGGCGTAGCAGCGACTTTAGGTCGCGACTCTTTTGGCTTTAGGTCGCGGTTCTCTATTATTGTTTTATGCCACAACTCTTTTCTTGACGCGCTTGTCACGGAATAAGCCCGAAGCTACAAACTTGGCGTAGCAGCGACTTTAGGTCGCGACTC
>NZ_JAKKCW010000004.1:284539-321142 GCF_021728455.1 Pseudoalteromonas sp. L23
TTTTATGACTTTAGGTCGCGACTCTTTTATGACTTTAGGTCGCGACTCTTTTATGACTTTAGGTCGCGACTCTTTTATGACTTTAGGTCGCGACTCTTTTATGACTTTAGGTCGCGACTCTTTTATGACTTTAGGTCGCGACTCTTTTATGGCTTTAGGTCACGACTCTCTTTTATGGTTTTATGCCACAACTCTTTTCTTTACGCGCTTGTCGCGGGATAAACAGGCTGCTTTGAGGAGAAGGTAACTATCAAACTTCCGAAAAAGACTAAAAACCGTTAAACTTAAGATCTTTAGTATACTCAATACGTTGACTACAGTATGAAATCTCATTTAGGCCGAAGAGCGTTTTCCTCTATGGAACTTCATACTTTGTTCAATGGCTATATATACTCGGATGAAAAGTTGAAGCGTGAGCAACCCAAGCATTGGCATTTTTGGTTACCTTTGCTGAGCTATTATACGGGGGCTTACAGTGATGAAATTGGTTCTCTTACACTTGATGATATTCATTATGAAGATCATGTTCATGTGTTTCATTTTAATACTCACGGTAAAATTCAACCACGTATTGTGCCCATCCATTCTGCTTTATGGCAAAGCGGGTTAGAACAGTATTTAGCACTAGTCAAACAACAAGCTCATCATCGCATACTATTTGATTTACCAGCTAAGACTGGGCGCTATAGTGAGAAAGTCAGAATTTGGTTTTCTGGCGAAGGGGAAAGGCAAGGGTACTTGCAGAAGTGTGGTCTACCTAATGTTGACCAGCAAGGCATGAAAACTGCGATCAGCAGCCTGCGTTTGAATTTTGAGCAGCAAGTTAGAATTTCAGCTATACAGCTCGGTACAAAAAGCAGCTTCCAATATTTGCTGGGTCTCAAGCAAGATGGCCATGAAGTGAAACGTCCTCCTCTTTGCTTACTGAAGCAGGTCATTTCACCAATCCGAGTTATCAATCCGAATATTACATGGCAACGCTTTTTAGAGCGACAGTAAAGTGTAGTATTCAGCTACTACCACTGTGTAGATCGTTTGCTTTATTATTTGCAAGGTAAGTTAAGCAGGTAATACGCAACATTGACGCCAAATTTTTAATCTCACCATGGCGTTCAATTACTTCTTGATAAAGAGTTGAAATAAACTCAGCTAAAGTAAGCTGTTCATTCTTAGCTATGTTTTCTAGCAGGTGCCAAATTTCGTTCTCTAAAGCAAGGCTAGTAACAGCACCTTGAATTCGGATAGAGCGCTTATCTACTTCGTAGCAGTGAGGGGGGGTTGATGCGTAGAGCTCACACATATAAATTCCATAGGTAAAGTAATGGCAAAAATGATCCATTCAATGATCAGAGTGAAAGATGCTGATCGTTCAACTAAATTTTATCATGATGTATTTGCATTGACAGTGAAGCGACGACTAGATTTTAGTGGCTTTTCTCTTATCTATCTTGGCAATGAAGAAACGTCCTTTGAATTAGAGCTGACTTGGAATCATGAGGCTGTAGATTATACCATCGGTAATGGCTATGGGCATCTTGCATTTGCTGTAGATAATTTGGAAGTAATTTACGATAAAGCCCAAAAAAGTAACTACAATCCTCAAGCAGTCAAGGACTTTTATAATCACGATGTATTGGTAGCAAGGTTCTTTTTTATCAAAGATCCTGATGGGTATGATATTGAAGTGATTGAAAAAAGTGAGGTATATCGGTAGAAACGGGGTACTCCGCGTCAAAGGTTGTAAATCTCAACATAAAATCGTTAAATAAGTCGCGACCTAAAGTCATAAAAGAGTCGCGACCTAAAGTCATAAAAGAGTCGCGACTTAAAGTCGCTGCTACGAATGTGCAAACCGGTAGCAGCGGGTTTATCCCGCGACCAAGGTTGGTGTAAGTCGTGATATTAAATCTTACAAGCGTCGCGACCTAAAGTCGCTGCGACGAATGTGCAAACCGGTAGCAGCGGGTTTATCCCGCGACCAGGGTTGGTGTGAGTCGTGATATTAAATCTTAAAAGCGTCGCGACCTAAAGCCATAAAAGCGTCGCGACCTAAAGTCGCTGCTACGAATGTACAAAAACCGGTAGCAGCGGGTTTATCCCGCGACCGGGGTTGATTCCAATATACTTTTCAAGTTTGCTCTCTTTCAAATCTGCTCTATTCTTTATGTACGTAGAGTTATAAGGATATAACATGTACAAAAGTCAAAACTTGAGGAATAAGCGGGTCTCACTCGTAAATCAGTTCTATGCAATTACCGTAACGTGCAAAGATAGAAAGTCGTACTTTAACTCCTTTTCGATTTGTGCTGAGGCCGCTAAGACAATCATGGCTTGCGAAAAGGAACGCCTTTTTAAAGTTATTGCTTTCGTTTTAATGCCTGATCATCTGCACTTAATCATACAGCTAAATGGCTCCCTTAGCTTGTCAGATGCAATTCGCGCCATAAAGGGTCGAATTACGACTCGTTTACGCTCATTTGGTGTCTTTAGCTTATGGCAAAAAGGTTATTATGAACACTTGATTCGAAGCGAAGATGATTTAAAAGAGCAAGCAAGGTATATAATTCAGAACCCAATAAGGGCTAACCTTGTTACGCGGGTATGTGAATATCCATATTGGTTTTGTATATGGGTGTGATTTATTAAGGTGATTGAAAGTCATTACAAGCGTCACGACTTAAAGTCATAAAAGAGTCGCGACCTAAAGTCGCTGCTACGAATGTGCAAACCAGTAGCAGCGGGTTTATCCCGCGACCAAGGTTGGTGTGAGTCGTGATATTAAATCTTACAAGCGTCGCGACCTGAAGTCATAAAAGAATCGCGACTTAAAGTCGCTGCTACGAATGTGCAAACCGGTAGCAGCGGGTTTATCCCGCGACCAAGGTTGGTGTGAGTCGTGATATTAAATCTTAAAAGCGTCGCGACCTAAAGTCATAAAAGAGTCGCGACCTAAAGTCGCTGCGACGAATGTGCAAACCGGTAGCAGCGGGTTTATCCCGCGACAAACTAAGAAGCTAGGCTTAATTGATGAAAGCGTTTTAAGAATTGTGAAAATTCTTCACCTAACTGCTCGTCACGAATAGCATATTCAACGATAGCTTTAAGATAACCCAGCTTATCTCCGCAGTCATGTGAGCGTCCACTCATATGAAAAGCTTCAACGGTTTCTTTTTCCATCAACATATCGATTGCATCTGTTAACTGGATCTCGCCACCGGCACCGACAGGTGTTTTCCTTAATAGGGGCCAAATATTTTTAGAAAGCACATAGCGGCCAACCACTGCTAGGTTAGAAGGAGCCTCTTCAATGCTTGGCTTTTCGATCATATGCTTTATCGCGCTACTCTCGCCAGCGCTAAGTTGAATGCCATTAACATCAGCGATACCGTACTTACATACGTCCTGCTGTGGAACCGGTTCTAGCATAATTTGGCTAGTTTTGGTTTGGTTAAAACGAGAAAGCATTGCAGCAAGGTTTTCTTTACTTTGATCCGCAGAATATTCGTCTAAAACTACGTCAGGTAATACAACAACAAAGTCATTGTCACCAACAATGGGCTGCGCACATAACACAGCATGTCCAAGGCCCTTAGCTTCACCCTGACGAACATGCATAATAGTGACGTCGTCAGGACAAATTGAGCGCACTTCATCCAATAGCTTGCGTTTTACGCGCTTTTCCAATGTAGCTTCCAGCTCAAAGCTAGTATCAAAATGGTTTTCAATTGCATTTTTTGATGAGTGAGTCACTAATACGATTTCTTTGATACCTGCTGCAACGCACTCTTTGACTATGTACTGAATCAGAGGTTTATCTACCAAAGGCAGCATTTCTTTTGGAATTGCTTTGGTCATTGGTAGCATCCTAGTTCCCAAACCTGCCACAGGAATCACTGCTTTCATATCATCTCCGGTTTAATTCTTGCTGCCTTTTTTCGACATAGCCCGCAATTTTAACCATTATAAGCTAAGTTGCAAACAAATTTATGTTGCAATATGTACGGTTGGTAATTGAAGTTTGGTTTTTAACTCTAGCGAATGATGTTCCATCGCGATGTAATAACGAATGATTATTAGTTCTTTCTGTTGCAAGTATATAATACCAATTAATCTTAATACTTGTTCAATTTGACGGAGCAAAACTGATGCTATCTGCGTTAAAAATTTCTTATTTAGAACAACTGAATAGCAAACTTTTCTCTTGTTTATATGGTTGTAGGTACTTTGGCGATAGCAGGACGCGGTAGCGGTATTATCGACAATATTTTCTCGCCTCAAAATAGATCACTTAATTAAGAGAATTGGTATAAATCCATATTTATCCGCTTATTTAAAGGACTTATGTGGTTAGTACTTCGAGTTGAAGTGGTTATAACGGTTGGGGAGTCAGGTGTTGTATGACGTGTTATTGGGTTTCTAGGTATTAAAATAAGCCTATGTGGCAATATCTTATGGCCCAAAAAAGCCCCTTCCGGGGCTTAGATTATTTTTTGGGGATAGAGTGATTAAAAGTTCACTGTGATTTCATTTGAACAGATTTCACTAGATTGACACACTTTATACGTGTAGCTGGTAGCTTCTAAATCACGAGAGAAGTCTCTGAATTTACCAGTATTTGAGACAGATTCAATCGCTTGTCCATCACGGTAAATCGTTACTTCATCTGCACTGCTGCCTTGCCATGAAAGTTCTACGCGGATAAAGCCTAAGCGAGACTTATTTGCGCGAACTAGCGATAGCTCAATTTCATCAGTACTAACAATAACAGATTGGGTTGTTGTGTGGCTGTTGCCTTCACTATCAGTAACAGTCAGAGAAACGCTGTACTCACCAGATGCTGCAAACTCATGGATCGGGCTTGCGTCAGTACTGATGCTGCCATCACCAAAGTCCCATGCCCAACTAACGATGTCATCGTTCGGGTCGCGGCTCTCATCAGTGAATGTCACGGCTAAGCCTGAAGCTGCAAAACTGAAGCCCGCAACTGGAGGTTGAGGAGATGTTTCACCAAGGCCTGTTAGGTTCAGAGTCCAACTGTTCAATGTTCCAGTATCGATACCTGCATTATCTGAGACAGACAATGTCCAATCACCTGTTGCAACTTCACCATTAAATGCAGCTGAGTTAAAGGTTTGGTTAATGTCGTCTGCGGCACCACCTTGACGGTTATGCAGTGTTGCTACTGTTCCAGCTGGAGAGGTAAGTGTAACAATTAAGTCGCCAATGTAGGTGTGTGTAATATCCACTAGGGTATTACTATCAAACACAGTAACCGTATCAGCTACAGTGATCACAGAAGTAATACCAGAAGCATCGTTATCAGGGATGTCTACCGCGGTAGTATTTTCATAGCTGAAATCGCTTAACCCTTGAGGTAATACATATAGTCCTACCTGCTCTTGATCTGCAAGTTCACCTGATGTTGCATTGAGTGTAAAGCTATATTCGCCCCATTGAGTCGAAGCCGTAGTTGGTACTGAAAGTGTTACAGTATCGCCAGGCATTGCGGTAGTCGCAGACAATGTCGCACCAGCAATTGGTGAGGTAACAGACAAGTCTATAGTACCCTGCCAGTCAGCGACCGAAGCAAAAGTAAATTCGTATGTTGCAGTATCGCCCGCCGTGATTTCCTGATTAGCAGGACGAGCTGACACTCTAAAGCCAGGCTCTGGGTCTGCATCGATTACTGCTTGATTCACATTTAAGCGCTTACCAGATACTGTTTTATCTGTAAGGTCAGCATTAACATCACCACTTTGCATCAGTAGGTTTTTAAGCTCGATAGCACTTAGTGTAGGATTGATAGAAAGTACCAGAGCAGCAGCACCTGCAACGTGAGGTGTCGCCATTGAAGTACCTGAGTAACTTGAATAACCACCACCTGGAACGGTAGATAAAATTGCGCTACCTGGTGCGCCCATGTCAACAGACGTTAAACCCCATTGAGAAAATGAAGACATCGCATCGGTATGTGTTGTACTTGCAATAGAGAATACACTGTCGTGTTCATAGCTTGAAGGATAGTGAGGGTTTACGTCGTTATCTACCGCACTGTTACCAGCTGCGGCAACAAATAAGATATCCGCATTTTCACTGGCTGTGATTGCATCAGAAAGTGCTTGGCTGAAGCCGCCGCCACCCCAACTATTATTAGTAACACGAACGTTATGACCCGCGTTTTTAAGCGCAACCATATAGTCAATACACTCAATCGCATCTGAGGTTGAGCCTGAGCCTGATGCATCGAGGAATTTACAGCCTACGATAGACACCTCATGGTTTACACCAGCAACGCCCGTTGCATCGTTGCCTGAAGCACCGATAGTACCCGAAACGTGCGTACCGTGGCCTTGGTCATCCATCGGATCGCCACTACCAGTAATCGCGTTGATACCGTGAACGTCATCAATATAACCGTTACCGTCGTTATCAATACCATCCCCAGCTATTTCACCCGGGTTGTACCATGCATTTGCGGCTAGATCTGGGTGAGTATAATCAACACCGGTATCGATCACACCGACGATAACATCACGTGAGCCAACCGTAATATCCCACGCTTCAGGAGCGTCAATGTCGGCATCTGCTGTACCACCAGTTTGACCTGTGTTGTGCATACCCCACAATTCGTCAAAACGACTGTCATCGGGAATGCCAAGTGCTTTTACTTGATAGTCAGGCTCAACATATGCAACCGCTGGATGATTAGCCAGTTTTTCAATCGCTTGTTTTGCTGTAATGCTATCTAGCTTAAAGTTTGCTAAACGACCTTTCAAAACATGACGGTATTTATCATCGACACCGTCAGCATTTAAATCTGCCATTTTTGCTTTTACTAGGTTTCTTGCATTTGCACGAAGTGCTGCAGAGGTATTTTCTTTAAATACAACTAGGATGCTGTCGTCTGCAGTCGCGGTTGTTGTTTCAATTTGAACTGCCGCTTGAGCCGTGAAAGCAAGTGCTGGTAGCAAAGCCAAAGACAATGCAGAAAGTTTAGATCTCATATTAATAACCTTTTTAATTTCAAGCGTATCCATCGATACACGATTTTTGAGTTGGTAATTTTTCTGGTAGTGGCTGTGGTCTTTTTGGCAACGTCTTAAAACCTAGACGCAGATATTCAGCAGTGCAATGTAAAAAAAGCGTTAATTAATAAAATCAGGATTTTTTACTGGGTAGGAGGTTTCGGAATGAATTATTTGGTTCTTTTTTATGGGGTGTATGGAAATGGGTGCGTTTGAACTTTAACCATACTTTTTTTGTATCTCCATTTTTTGTTCGTAATTTTGTGTAAGTTTAGCTTTGTATTGTAATGAAAAATAAAGGATATTTTTTTCATAAAATCTTCTTATTTATCTTCGGTTGTTCCCATCTTAGAGTTAAAGATGACTAGACGTAATAAAATATATTATTTCATCATATTGATTTGCTGACTTTGATATAGATTACGTTTTTCATTAAAAATGTAACACTCTGGTAACTGGCACAGGTGGGAGCGACTCAAGAGTAATGAGTCATAACAGGACGTTAGTTAAGTGAAAGGTTGCAGTTGGCTGAGTTCGGCAACAGCTCAAAGCCTGCACTAAGCACTTAATTGAAAAATAATATAATAAATCTCTAAGGAGAACAGTGTGAAGTTTTCAAAATCAATCGTGAGTTGCGCTATCGCACTTGCGCTAACACATTCTATTACAGCACATGCTGAGGCAAAATCAGATAATAAACCACTTTCAACTTCTGCACTTTCACAAGTAGAACGTGTAAGTGGAACAAGTAATGAGCTTAAGCTTTCACAAACTTCAGGTAGTCAAGGTGGCAACGAGTTAGCTTCTGTGCAACTGGGAACATCTAATCTGACAGATGTGACTACGGTTGGCGACAACAACATTACAGAAGCCGATCAAAATGGTACTGGTAACGTCGCTATTATAACAACAACCGGTAACAACAATAACCAAGTATATAGCCAAGATGGTGAATCTAACGGCGCATTAACGGAAGTTACTGGCGACGATAACGCGATTGACATTCAGCAGTCAGGTAGCGGGATCCTTGGGATTAACAACGAAGCCATCAATATCATTAATGGCGATCAAAATACTATTACGGTATCTCAAGGTTCTGGCGGTCAATGGTTCTACAACCTAAATATGCAAGGTAGCCAAAACGAGGTATCAGCGACACAGTCAGGTATGTGGAACGAAGCCACACTTGAGTCTGTACAAGGTGATATGAACCAAATTACTTTGGACCAAGATGGTGTGTATAACCAATATAAAGTGGTTAGTCTACAGGGTAATGAAAACGAAATTGAATCGAGCCAAAGCGGCAATTTCAATGTTATCGCCGTAGAGACAGTGATTGGGGATGACAACCAAGTTGAGATTGAGCAGTCGGAAGGTGATAGCAATACGGTTAACGTATTTGAAATTACTGGAGACAATAACGAGCTTAGTATCGATCAGGAAGGCTCAACTAACACCTTTGCGTCAGATTTATTAGTTGGTAGTGATAATGAAGTGACGGCTGAACAGCGTGGTGATGAGAACAAAGTTCAAGCTGACGTTGTTGGTGATAATAACGAATTTACCGCGATGCAAATTGGCAATGGCAACGAGATGTACCTTGGCGTTGCTGGTGAAAACAATGAATTTTCAGCGACTCAAGTGGGTGATGCGAATATCGCACATGTTGCGAATTTCAACGGTAGTGATAACGATGTTGATGTTACCCAAACGGGTGATGAAAACGAGGTGGTGGTGCAATCATCTTACCCAGACGTTAGCCTTGCAAGCAATGACAACGCCGTTGATATCTCACAAAGTGGCACTGGCAATGGTGTTGTTGTGACGATGAGCAGTGTGTTCGATAGCAGTTCAAACCAAGTAGATATTGCGCAATCAGGTGAATTTAACGCGATAGATTTAATGCTTGAAGGCAGCCGTAATATGTTAGACATCACACAAAATGGTAGCAACAACTTTGTGATGGGTATGGGCTCAGAAGCATTCATTATCAACGGTGATGATAATGCATTTACAGTAAGCCAAATTGGTGATGGCAACTTAGTTCAAGGTGGAATTACAGGTAGTGGTCAAAACATTACCGTAACTCAGGTTGGTGACAATAACGTTGCGACTATCACTCAGCAATAACTAAGTAATAGCTAAGCAATTTAGACAGGGGGCAACACCGGCCCCCGTATTTTGTACTATTCAGCTAACCAAAATATCAATGTGAATCTCGTCAGTAAAGACATTCTATGCCGTGAGTAAACAAATAATGATAAGAATAATAACATTCTTGAGCGCCATGCTCGTTTCTACGTTTTCACTGAGTGCACAAGAAGATGTAGAAATTGATGGTTTAGTGATGGATCAGAGTATTAGCCGATTTGGTCATCAGTTTTACTTTCAATTTTCACAGCTTTGGAGAGATGTTCCTAACACCTCGGGAATTAATATCACGGTTAAAGAAACGGTTTTACCAAGAGCAGGCACTCGGTTAGAAGTTTTAATGAATAATCGCGCAGTCTACGCAACAGCGATGGGAAGGAGAGGTGGCTCTGTTGATGAGCGAGTTGAGACTGCCATCTTTACTATTATGGATGCGATGGCGAGAGAACAATATCAACAGAATGGCTCAGAAGATTTAGCAGCAAGTGGGTGGTAACATGGCAACAATAAAAACAACAATCGTGTGTGCTGGTTTAATGCTACTTAGCGGTGCTCATGTGGCAGCAACGGAGCTGGTATATAAACCAATTAACCCCGCATTTGGTGGTAACCCGTTAAACGCCAATATGTTATTGAGTAAAGCGCAATCTCAAAATAAACACAGAGCGCCAATTATAGAAAAGACCTATGATGAAAAGTTTCAAGAATCACTCGAGCGTACGTATCTCAACCGCTTGGTAAGAGAAATTACGGATGTGGCGTTTGGTGATGACATCAAAGACAGTATTTTTGATCAAGACGCGACGTTTATGAGTGGCGACTATCAAATCCAAGTGATCACCAGTACACCCGACACCATTACGGTTAGAATAACAAATACAGCATCGGGTGAAGAAACCATTCTTGAAGTACCCAGGTTTGCCGCTTCGGCTGGTGGAGGATACTAAATGCTCCGTGTAACTTTATTGGTATTGTTGTTACTACTTGGTGGTTGTTCTAGCATGTCACGTGTGTTGCCACCGGCGCAAAGTGTGGCTATTGAGCTGACCGATACCGAGACCTTTGCAGAACTAAAAAATTTACCCACACCTAAAGGGCGAATTCCTGTCTCGGTTTATTCATTTCGCGACCAAACTGGGCAATATAAACCACAAGATAATGTGAGTTCATTTTCAACAGCGGTGACTCAAGGCGCTAACTCGATTTTAATGCAGGCACTACACGAAACGGATTGGTTTATTCCGGTAGAACGTGAAGGGCTGCAAAACCTGCTGACTGAGCGCAAAATTATTCGTGCAGCAAGTGATGATAATGATACAAGCGCTTTGCCACCATTAATGACCGCAAAGATTATTTTAGAAGGTGGGATCATCAGCTATGACTCTAATATCCGCACAGGCGGTTTGGGGATGGAATATTTTGGCATAGGTGCATCTGAGCTTTATCGTGAGGATGTTATCTCTATTTATATGCGCGCAGTTGATGTTCGTACCGGGCAAGTGTTGCTTTCTGTCGCGAGTAGTAAAAAGGTGCTATCCATGGAGGTTCGGGCAGGGTTTTTCCGCTATGTGAGTTATAAACGATTGGCTGAAGCCGAAGCGGGTTTTAGCGATAACGAACCGATGCACATTTGTGTAACTCAAGCGATAGAAAAAGCGCTGACTTTGATGGTACAACAGGGTATCGAAAAAGGCGTGTGGTCGGCAGCTACCGCATCGCAGGTCGCGCTTTAGCGCGACAAACCTTTACCACAACGCTCCCTTTTGCGTGGCACGCACCACTAACCGTAGGTCGTGCTTTAGCGCGACACATCTTTAAGCACGACACAACCTTGAGCACGTTCTCACACTACCCACTTTAAAATAAAGAATAATACTGGTGCATGAGATTCAACAATAAAGTCAGCCACCAATAAGCTGAGTATGTTAATCTAAATGGCAATGAAATAATAAAGAACGCTAACATCATGCACGTACATATTTTAGGGATTTGCGGTACCTTTATGGGCGGGATCGCAGCCATCGCTCAATCATTGGGGCACAAAGTCACAGGTTCAGATCTCAATGTTTACCCGCCGATGAGTACACAACTTGAATCACTCGGAATTGAACTAACTCAAGGGTACGACCCTAAGCAACTCATTGATGTTGAGCCTGATGTGGTGATCATCGGCAATGCCATGAGCCGTGGTAATCCGTGCGTTGAATATGTTTTAGAAAAGGGTATGCGTTATACCTCAGGCCCTGAATGGTTAAAAAACCATGTATTACGCCAGTCATGGGTGTTGGCTGTGGCCGGTACGCATGGCAAAACGACCACAGCAAGCATGTTAGCTTGGTTACTCGAATACGCAGGATTACGCCCGGGCTTTTTGATCGGTGGCATTGTGCAAAACTTTGGTGTGTCGGCGCGCACTTCAGATACGCCATTCTTTGTTATCGAAGCCGACGAATACGATACGGCGTTTTTCGATAAACGCAGCAAGTTTGTCCATTACTTACCTCGCACGTTAATACTCAACAATCTTGAATATGATCACGCTGATATTTTTCCAGATTTAAATGCCATTCAAACCCAGTTTCATCATTTAATTCGCACGCTACCCAGCCAGGGTAAGGCCGTATATCCAGCGGATGATACTGCGCTACAAAACGTCATTGAACGCGGTTTTTGGAGTGAGCAGGAATCCCTTGGTAAAGAATGGTCGTATAACCTGCTCAAGGCTGACGGCTCTCGCTTTACAGTGTTATTTGAAGGCGAAGAAAAAGGCGAAGTAAATTGGCAAGCGATTGGTGTACATAATGTCAAAAATGCCATGATGGCGATTGCGGCGGCAAGACATGTGGGCATTCCAATCGAGGTGAGTATCGAAGCGCTGGGGCAATTTATTTCTCCTAAGCGCCGTATGGAAATTAAAGGGGAGGTCAATGGCGTTACTGTCTATGATGACTTCGCGCATCATCCCACGGCAATAGCAACGACCCTCGCAGGTCTTAGAGCAAAAGTTGGAGATGCACCTATCATTGCTATTTTAGAGCCTCGCTCAAATACGATGAAGCTTGGCATTCATCAAGAAACCTTATTGCAATCCCTTGATGTGGCAGATGAAGTGTATCTATTCGAACCAGATGGCCTATCTTGGTCTCTTAAAGCACAAGCTGAAGCCGCGGGTCGTCAGTGTTTTGCAAGCGTAGATGAGATTGTCGCACAGGTTGTGACAAATCAAGCACCAAACCAGCATGTGTTGATTATGAGTAATGGTGGTTTTGGTGGCATCCACGACAAACTTTTAACTGCATTGAAAAAGTAATCATTATGTCAGAACAAACATTTAATGGGCCAATTACGCTGGCCTTTAGTGGTGCGTCGGGCGCCCCTTACGGACTAAGATTACTCGAGGTATTGGTGTCGTTAAACTATCAAGTTTACGTGCTAATCTCGAGCGCAGCCAGAGTGGTGCTGGATACTGAGTCGAATTTAAAACTCTCAGGAAATGAACAAAAAGCAACAGAGCAACTACAGACGCTTTTCTGTGCTAAAGATAAGCAAATTCAGGTATTTGGTAAAGATAACTGGTTTAGCCCTGTGGCATCTGGCTCGGCTGCACCAAAGCAGATGGTGGTGTGTCCGTGTAGCGCAGGAAGCGTGTCAGCCATTGCACTTGGGGCATCTGACAATTTGCTTGAGCGCGCAGCAGATGTGGTGATCAAAGAACGTGGCCAATTAATATTAGTGCCGCGTGAGACGCCCTTTAGTCCAATTCATCTTGAAAACATGCTCAAGCTTAGCCGCTTGGGGGTGACTATCATGCCTGCAGCACCTGGTTTTTATCATCAGCCACAAAGTATCGACGATTTGGTCGACTTTATGGTGGCCCGCATTTTAGATCATCTACACATCGAGCATACCTTAGCTAAGCGCTGGGGTTATGGAGAATAATAAAATATGACAATAGCACTGAACATCAAAGGGTTAAAAAAAGTTTATAGTAACGGCGTCGAAGCCGTTAAAGGCATTGATCTCGAAGTTCAAGAAGGGGACTTCTTTGCGCTACTTGGTCCAAACGGGGCTGGTAAATCTACCACAATAGGGGTTATTGCCTCACTGGTGAATAAAAGCCAAGGCAGCGTAGAGGTTTTTGGTCATAGTATTGATACTCATTTGGAAGACGCTAAGTCGAACTTAGGTTTAGTACCACAGGAGTTCAACTTTAGCCAATTCGAGACGCTAAACCAAATTCTTGTGACTCAGGCGGGCTATTATGGTGTGCCAAGAGACGTTGCCCATCAGCGAGCCGAGAAGTATCTCAAGCAGCTGGGATTATTTGATAAAAAAGATAAGCAAGCTCGCACGTTATCCGGCGGTATGAAACGTCGCTTGATGATTGCAAGAGCATTGATGCATGAGCCTAAGCTCCTTATTTTAGATGAACCTACGGCTGGTGTGGATATAGAGCTACGCCGTTCTATGTGGGATTTTTTGCGTGAAATTAATAAGCAAGGCGTAACGATTATACTCACAACGCATTACTTAGAAGAAGCAGAGCTGTTGTGCCGTAATATTGCGATTATTGATAAAGGCACGATTGTTGAGCACACGACCATCAAGACATTACTCTCAAAGTTGGATAAAGAAACGTTTGTACTTGATCTTAAGCCGCCCATGCTGCCTGTGGCACTCGATGGTTACCAATTTACCACCGTAGATGACCATACTATTGAGGTAGAAGTAGCTAAGTCGCAAGGGCTCAATGGGGTGTTCACACAGCTCACAGAGCAAGGTAATCAAGTATTAAGTATGCGTAACAAAGCTAACCGTTTAGAAGAGTTGTTTGTTGGCTTACTGGAGCAGGGGAGAGGGGCATAATCGTGTTGAAATATGGCGTCGCGTTAAAAAGTATTTGGATAAAAGAGTGTATTCGGTTTTTACGTATTTGGGTGCAAACCTTAGTACCGCCAGCGATCACCATGACACTTTATTTTGTGATATTTGGCAGTTTAATCGGCTCGCGCATTGGTGATATGGGTGGCTTTAGTTACATGGAGTTTATTGTACCTGGCTTAATCATGATGTCGGTGATCACCAACTCCTATTCTAATGTTGCCTCGAGTTTTTATTCCACCAAGTTTCAAAAGAGCATTGAAGAACTACTCGTTGCACCTGTGCCTAACTATATTATTGTACTTGGCTATATGGGCGGTGGTATGGCGCGAGGCATGCTCGTTGGGCTTATTGTTACTATCGTCAGTCTGTTTTTTGTGGATATTCAAATTCACAATCTAGCGGTTATCGTTATTACGGTTATTTTAACGTCAGCTGTGTTTGCATTAGGTGGTTTGATCAATGCGGTGTTTGCCAACAGCTTTGACGATATTAGCATTATTCCGACTTTTGTGCTTACACCCCTGACTTACCTAGGCGGCGTATTTTACTCAATCACATTGCTGCCGGAGTTTTGGCAAGGTGTGTCACAGGTAAATCCAATCATCTATATGGTAAATGCCTTCCGTTTTGGCTTTTTAGGTGTTTCGGACGTTGATATTGGCGTTGCCTTTACGGTATTAGGTGTATTTATATGTGGTCTATTTTGGTTGTCACTGCACTTAATTAAACGCGGTGTTGGGCTAAGACACTAACCGCAGGATAAAGAATGAGCGCTGCTATCAATTGCAGCGCTCTTGCGTTATTTCAGGTAAAATCCTTACCATTCCCCCTTAATAATGACTGGTTATGACAGAAGCAAACTCTCGTAGTATCACCACTAATCAACAAGGGCTACACGAAAAGCTCGATGAAATCGTTACTAAGCATCTAACCGCTGAGTTTAAAAAACCCATTGCGGCACATACACAAAGCGCTTTCGATGAGGTTAATGCGCGAGTACAGGCCTATAACGGACCGATTATTTTGGACTCATGTTGTGGTGTTGGTGAAAGTACGGCAAATTTGGCGAAGCGACACCCTGATGCGTTGGTAATTGGCATCGACAAGTCTGCGCATCGACTAGATAAACATGATGTTGAATATAAACAAACGGAACAAGGCCAATATATTTTGGTGCAAGCCGATCTCAATGACTTTTGGCGATTAGCGCTGGAAGCCGATTGGCAGCCGAGTCACCATTATTTGCTGTATCCTAATCCGTGGCCGAAAGCTAAACATATTCAAAGACGCTGGCATGGTAGCGCGGTGTTTCCTTTTATCGTCAAGTTAGGCGGCAAGTTGGAGCTGCGCAGTAATTGGGATATCTATGTAAAAGAGTTTGCCAGAGCTTTGGCGCTTAGTGGCGTTGATGTTGAAGTGGAAGCCTATGAAAGTGATGAAGCTATTACACCCTTTGAGCGTAAGTATTGGGCAAGTGGTCAATCTAGTACCCGCCTCGTCGTAACGCTTTGAGCTAACCCATGACAAGTCCGACTTAAGATCGATAAAAGCGGCTTAAAGATGGCCGCTTGCTTTGCCTATCCAGCTACCTTCTAATCTTGCAACGCCTGCAGCTTCCAATTGTTTTGCCTGTTTGCTGGTGGCAACACAGGGTACAATCAAGTCGATCCGCTTGGCATTGCAATGGCTTGCAAGATATTCAATGGAGCTCAGCAGCATCTCATCTTCATCCAAGTTTTCACAAATACTGGCTTCTAAACAAATGGCATCAAGTGGGAGTTTTAAGATCCGATTGATGGTAAGAAAACCACTATTCACACCCGTTACTGCAACATTTGCACCTTTTGCTTTTAACGACTGCATCATTAAGCTCATATCGCTGAAGTTTTTTAGCACATCCGTTTCATTAAACTCAAATGTGATGAGTTGTGGCTGCGGGTAACGGCGTAGGATCTGGCTGATATATTCAAAATATTCTGCATCCGCGATTTCACTGTGGCTCAATTGCATGCTCCAAGCATGGTTCGATTTACGAAAACGGGTGATGCATAACTCAAGTAGCTTCATGCTAATTTGTGCGCGGAGTTTTGGTTGCTTCATCACTGGATAAAAATGTTCGGCATCGATGATAGCGCCGCGCTCGTTAAGGACGCGTGCCGTGCAGTGGTACTGAATGTCAGCATGGTCGTGACAAGCTTTACGCGGCGTAAAAAAAGGAATGATGCGGTCTGATTCACACGCGCTTTGCAGTAAACGGGTGAGGTGGAGATTTTTTGATTGTTGCTGGGGGTTTATTTGCAGCTGAGAATCAAAATAACACACTTGGGTATTTTGCTGTTGGGCCTGACGTAGCGCGAGAAAGGCATTTTCAAGTAACAACGCGCAATTGCCTTTAGCAACACCCGCACACAAATTAACGTATAAATGCGGCGCGTCGTATATGGGTTTTGCACAAGGGAATGACTCGGTTAAGTTCGCCAAATAATGCTCACCATTTTCGATGCTGGTAACTAGCGCAATTTTAGAGGTGGTAAGGCGGTAAACCTCAAACGGATGGGTAAACTCGCTAAAGTAGCTCATGACTTTTGCCATAACGTTATCGCCGACTTCCGTGCCATAGAAGCTAATGATATCCTCAAGCTCCTTCACCCATACTACGCTTAAGCATAGGTGTTGCGATTTAGAATATTTAAGTGCTTGCTCAAGGGCGATACGGTTGCCAAATCCGGTGCGGCTATCTGTTGTTAAGGTCTTCTTGTAGTACATAAAGTACAAGCTCACGACAACCAAAAACATCACAAAGAAGAAGCTAGCGTCAATGGCTGCATCCATTACACTTTCTTGTAACTGACTTTCTAAATCGTGAATGGTTAAGTCTGCACCTGCTATATAAGTAGTGCCATCGGGTAGCACAAAAGGAATAAACACACTTTTAAAGTGGCCCCATTTGTCTTTGGCTATTTCAAACACAGGTTCGGTAGAGTGAAAGGCGCTTTTTAGGGTAATCGAAGCCTCGGAATAAACATCTTGATAACGTGTTAGTCGGTTGAGTTTAAGATCTTCTCGGGTGTAACTGGACGCGGTAAAGTGCACGTAAGGTGGTTTAAGCACCATGGTATAGACGTATTCAACATTTAAAGCACGGGCAAGCTCGGTGAGGGCATGGCTTTTTTGTTTAAACTCGGCTGGGGTTATTTGCTCTGGTGACTCGTGATACTTTTTGCCTACAATGACGTTGGCGCTGGTGGCTGCATTGATTAGCTGGGCGTCGATCCTCGCCATGATATCGCGACGCGTATCATAATAGTTGGCGATAACATAAATCGATAGGGCAGCTAAAAAGATAAAAGAGGCTAAAACGAGCCAAGCAACGGGGAGTCGGGAAGTATAACCTGTGAGCCCTAAAAGCGGCGTTGCTTTTGTCGTAGGCTGCTTAGATTTAGCTTTGAGGGGTTGAGCTATACTCCGAGTATTCATGATAATCCTTTATCCACAATATCGCGATTTAACGACGATCAAAATGCCTAACTAGCGTAAGCGTGGCAGCTGCTTTGTTACATAATATAAACAATACAACATAAATTGATGACTTGAGAAGAAATAAAGCAAAAAATTTCCTCACCAATGATCAATAAAATGCATTGTTGCGAGCAAGTCGGTAATATACCGTTTTGTTGGGTTTATGTCCCCATTTTATACCTTATTTTTGACGAGAATGTAAAATAGAAACTAAGGTATTTTTCACTGAACTTTCGTTGGGTTTTCATAAAATTGTCAATGTTTCATGAATTTTAACTAGACAATAGAAGACAATTCCCTTTCTTTACAGTAAAGTTAGCCATTTCATGTATCACAATCTCTTGTGCAATTTGTATCTACTCAATCTCTAAAATGGGTAGGTAAGCTACTGCACCGTTTGATGTTTAGGTAGTATTGATGGGTCCAAAGCGTTGCGCCGTTGCGTCTGAAGAAAGCTTAATGCGTATATTTACCGTGCCTGAGGCGCCTGATTCAACTTTAAGCAGAATCGAGCAAGAAATCTCGAGCAATTTGGCTGGCTTTTTAAATGAGAATATTGCGGCAGTTGAAAAGCCACTGCACGAAGTTGAAAAAGACTTTCAGTCGGCGGTGATCCCCGAAGTGCCGATGTTTGTCTCCGACTATGCGCAAGATATCATGGAGCAATTAGTTGCCCACTCAGTGCATACCGCAGCCCCAAGCTTTATTGGGCATATGACCTCAGCGTTACCGCATTTTGTGTTGCCACTGTCGAAGTTGATGGTGGGACTCAATCAGAACCTAGTCAAAATTGAAACGTCAAAAGCCTTTACTCCGCTTGAACGTCAAGTATTGGGAATGATGCATCACTTGGTTTACGGCAGCGATGATGCTTTCTACGATAAGTGGATGCACAGCGCAAAAACGTCACTAGGTGCTTTTTGTTCGGGTGGCACAATTGCGAATATAACCGCGCTTTGGATTGCAAGAAACCGCTTATTAAAAGCGGATGGTGAATTTAAAGGTATTGGTGCATCGGGTATTGTGGCTGCAATGCTACATTATGGTTACCGAGGCTTAGCGGTATTGGTTTCTGAAAGAGGCCATTATTCGTTGGGTAAGGCCGCAGATGTGCTAGGTATTGGCCGCGATAACTTCATTTCAATCAAAACGGCTGGCAACAATAAGGTTGATGTTGACGCCATGCGAGCCAAAGCTAATGAGCTTGAAGCGCAAGGGATAAAAGTACTGGCTTTGGTTGGTGTTGCTGGGACGACCGAAACGGGTAATATTGACCCTCTAGAAGAGATGGCTGATTTAGCTGAAGAACTCAATTGTCACTTTCATGTCGACGCCGCTTGGGGTGGGGCAACACTACTATCGAATAACAATCGCTACCTTCTGAAAGGGGTGGAGCGAGCAGATTCAATAACCATAGATGCGCACAAGCAAATGTACGTGCCTATGGGAGCGGGTATGGTGTTATTTAAAGACCCAGCGGCATCTGATGCAATTGAACATCACGCCGAATACATCTTACGGAAAGGCTCTAAAGATCTGGGAAGTCATACTTTAGAGGGGAGTCGTCCTGGTATGGCGATGTTAGTGCACGCATGTCTGCGTGTCATTGGTCGTCAAGGCTATGAGATGCTTATTGATAAAGGGATTGAAAAGGCGCGGTATTTTGCTGAACTAATTAAACAAACCCCTGATTTTGAGCTGATCTCTGAACCTGAGCTATGTTTGCTGACTTACCGCTATGTGCCTGAGCAAATAAAAGCGGCAATCGCACAAGCGGATGAGCAAGAAAAGATAGAGATTTATGCTGCACTTAACCGTTTTACTGCGAGTATGCAAAAGCGTCAGCGTGAAGCGGGCCGCTCTTTTGTTTCTCGAACACGTTTAACACCAGAGCAATATGACCGCCAACCCACGGTGGTATTTCGAGTGGTTTTGGCCAACCCTCTGACATCAGAGTCTCTGCTTAAAGAAATCATGGATGAGCAACGCCAATTGGCAATGTCAGATCCGGTATTTAAAAAATACCTCGCAAAATATATTAAATAATCAACGAATAAAGTGGCCTCGCGCCACTTTAATAATCTCAGGCTTATTACCTTTTAGCATTACCTCCTTTACGGATTACTCTACTTATATTCTTATTTCTTACATAATCGTGTGAAAATATTCCAAAACATAGGTTAATTCTAGTATTTAAGACTATGCTTAAAAATTATGGCGCGTTATGCTAGCAGAAAAGAATAAAATCTTCGTATTATGTTGAAGAACTTTAGCAATGTCACTCAGAGGCTTAGGCGGCTCAGCTCGCAAGAACTTGATGTATCGGGAACATTTCAAAGCTTCCTGATTGATTTACTAGATGAAGGTAAGCTTATCTTAGACGTCACTCGGGTTTCCGTTTGGTTGTTTGATGATCTTGACAAACCTTCTGAGCTTATCAATGTTGCTAATACAGATTGGCAGGGTGACGAGTTACCGGTGCAATTGCCAGCCTTAACATATGAAAACTTCCCCGCTTATTTTTCAGCAATCAACAGTGGTCAATCGATAGATGCGAATGACGCTGCCGCCGATCCCAGAACGTCCGAATTTAAAGAATGTTATTTAACCCCAAACCACATAGTGACCATGTTAGATACGGTGATCTTTAAAAATGGTATTCCTCACGGAGTGGTGTGCTGTGAAGGGAATAATGGCGTACGTACGTGGCACAAAGATGAAATTGCTTTTGCGGAGATGATTGCAGACTGCTGCAGTCGCCGATTACTGGTTAAAGAGTTATGGCAGTTACAGCTGCAACTTACTGACATGGCGTTTAAAGATCCACTCACTGGATTGAGTAATCGACGTTTTTTAATGGATAACGCGAAACGTGAGATCAGTCGTCATGCACGCTTTGATCATCCATTTAGTATGATGATGCTAGACATAGATCACTTTAAAAAAATCAACGATAATCACGGCCATGAAACCGGTGATTTAGTGTTAAAAAGCTTTGCTGAGATCTGTGTAAATACCTTAAGGTTAGAAGACTGTATGTGTCGTTTAGGGGGGGAAGAGTTTATTGTGCTGTTACCTAACACGCCGGTAAATTCAGCGATGGTGATCGCCGAGCGCCTGCGACAAGAAATAGAGCAATCGGTTATCTCTACGCCATCAGGGGAGATCACCATTACATCAAGCTTTGGGGTCGCAGCAGTTAATACCAATTTGCCTTTTGGTCATTCATTAAAAGCCGTTGATCACGCAGTATATCAAGCCAAAGCTGCAGGCCGCAACTGCGTGATCCCCGCGCAATAGAGGTGGCGTTGAATACACTAACCACAATCGCAGCCAATTTGCTATTGCACGCTCAAGTTAGTTGAAGCGTCCGGCTCTGACGCGCTTTACCCTTTGGTTTATCCAATGTCTAAAGCAGTGTGCATAGAGCCATTGCTTGATGCCAGTTAGGTTTTTGTGTTGCTGATACAGCGCATCTGGACTTGTATAAAGCCCTAAATCGCGTGTGATACTTTGCTTTTGAATATATGCACCATTTAACGAAAAGCGATTATCGGGTTGCTGTAAACAGGGAGTAGAAATACCAAACCCAGTAAAGTTTTTTGCCATCGGGAAGTGCTGCTGAACCTGTTGTAGGTAGCCGTCATCTATTATGTAACCTTCAAGCTCTACCCAGCGCTCCTCTAGATAAACTTCAACCCAACTATGGATAATACTTTTTGGAGCAAACCACGCCAGTAGGGTAGGAATTAACCCTTGTTTAAGACTGTTGGCTATCTCAAACCCATGAACTCGGGTGGGAATATCACAAGCCCTTAGCAATGCGACCAGTAATGTTCCTTTGGTATTACATTGTCCATAGCCTTGCTTAAGCACTTGGCTTGCAGTAAGTGTATCTGTCTCACTATAACCAAACTCTATGTCGTCTTTGATGAAGTTATAGATTTGCTCCGCTGCTGTGATTTCATCAAGCTGCCCCCAACCTTTTGCTTCTATTAAGCTTTGGATCTCTGAATGTTGATAATCAACTAAAGGGGTAGTTACTAAAAATTGCTTCATGGTTATGCTCCTATTTTGGTAGCAGTGTGATGCAACTTAGGTAACTAAGCTTGAATAAACTGGCTAAGTTTGTGTTTTTAATGCCTCAGTCGGTGTAATGCCAAACTGCCGTTTAAATGTTCGGCTCAAATGGGCGCTATCTGCAAACCCCGCGAGCATGGCAGCTTGTGTAAGGTTGTTGCCTTGTTGTATGGCGACAACTGAGCAGATCAGCCTGCGCCACAGCACATAAGGTCGCCATGCTATCCCCACTTGCTCGGTAAACAGGTGTAAAAAGCGACTTGGTGAGAGATAAAGTGATTCGGCAATCGTATTTGCGCTGAAGTGACTTGGTTTAAGGCAAGTTTGTGCATTAAAACAAGTATCTAATTGCGCCAATACACGGTCAATTCGTGGATCTAAATCCGTCGTTGGTAGCTCGGTAAGTCCTACTGTGCGTATTAACTCGGCAAGCTTGGCATTGCTATTTGGTGCGGTATTTATCTCGATTGCTGCGCAGCTGTTGCTCTGGAGTTGCTTGCCATACACGCTTTTTGGCTCGACTAATATCACCCAGCCTGAGGTCATTTTTAAGCTATGTTCTACGCCACTAGCAATTACGCTTGGGCCAAATAGCGTCTTGTCACCGACTTGCGCGATACAGTCGCTCACGGGCAGGTTGATTTGAATAAGGTGATGTGAATGGCGCGCGGCATTCAAGTCTTTGACAAAGGAGGCGAATATACCTGGAGTGAGGTGCAGCATAAAAACAGCCGAGACTTTCGTCTCGGCGAGCAGTATTAACCAGCGAATGCGTCTTGCAATGGTGGTACAACTTGCTTTTTACGGCTCAGTACGCCGTCCAACCATACTTTGCTTGCTTCAGGCTCAATGTCGTATGCTTTTGCGATGATCGCTTCATCATCAGAAGCGATCAGCATTTGTGATCCTTCTTTCATGATATCAGTAAGTAGTAGCATCACACTGTGGCGATTACCTTCTTCTTTTAATTTCGCGATATCGGCATGTAGCTCATCTTTGATCTTATCAAATACAGCAAGATCAACCACTTCAAGCTGGCCAATACCAACAAGGTTGCCATTCATATTAAAATCTTTGAAATCACGCATGACCAGGTCACGAATTGGTGTGCCTTCAACTGCTGATTTCACCTTGAACATTTCCATGCCAAGCTCTTTAGCATCATCAACACCCGCGATTTTTGCAAGTGCTTCAACACACTTGATATCCGCAGTAGTACAAGTTGGTGATTTGAAGATGACTGTGTCGCTTAGGATTGCACACATCATGATGCCAGCAATATTTGCTGGGATTTCTACATCGTAGAAGTCGTACATCATTTTAATAATCGTGTTACTACAGCCAACAGGGCGGATCCAACACTCAAGTGGTGTTGAAGTTGTAAGGTCGCCTAGTTTGTGGTGATCAACTACGCCAACTACAGTTGCTTTATCTATGTCGTCTGGTGCTTGCGTTTTTTCAGTGTGGTCAACGATATACACATCTTCGCCAGCATAGCTCATCTTAAGCTCTGGTGCTTCAAAACCAAAACGGTCAAGAATAAACTGAGTCTCCGGTGAGACTTCACCCAAACGCGTTGGGATTGCTTCTTCACCAATTTGGTTTTTTAAATAAGCAAGTGCGATTGCACCGCAGATTGAATCTGAATCAGGGATCTTATGACCCACTACATACATTGCCATTGACGGAACTCCTTAAAATTTTGCCCACATTCTAGCAAAATAACTTGTCATTTAAATAGTGTAAATGCGCAATTTGGCGTAGATAGGGGACGGTAACGACAGATTGTTGAACTAGGCGAAATAGCCTCGGTGAACAAGGGCTAATTGAGCATGTATAAATACAAATTAGTATTATACACTAACCGTTCAAACGCTTAGGAGATAGGTATGATTCAAATGAGCCGTAAGGGCTGGAATAACGTGGTGATCTTTTCCATGTTACTGATGATCTTTTTTCTCAACGGTCTCCACCATAAATTGAATCCCAGCGACGATAAAGCAAAGATTCAAGCTGTGCTACCAGAGCAAAGCTTTGTCTTAACCGTGGCATTTCCTGGCTATAAAATTGAACGCATTGGTACAAGCTGGCGTATAGAGTTACCGCAAGGCTCAAACCAGGCCTTTAGCGAAGATGCCTTAGGTGCGCTTGTCGCCAAGTGGCAAAGTTTACAGCTATTGGTTGTTGAGACGCCAAAGCAGTTGGAGCCCGCGTTGAGCGCAGCGCAGTTTTGGCTAGCAACTCAAGAGCTTCCCCTTAGCTATCAGCTGTATCCTAGCGATAATGGCTTTGTATTATTTGATAAACAACAACAGCGTTGGTTTGAGCTTGATAGTGTGCAAGCCAAAGCATTATTTCTACCGATAGAATTGTAATACCACACAGTAATAGAGTGAATTATGCCTGAGTTACCAGAAGTCGAAGTGAGCCGTTTAGGCATTCAACCATATTTAGAGCAACATATTATCCAAAGCGTAAAAGTGCACAATGGTAAGCTGAGATGGCCTGTACCAGAGGAAGTACAATTGCTCGAAGGTGAGAGGGTGCTTGCGGTTAAGCGACGGGCAAAATATTTGCTTATCGAATCCAAGCATGGCACTGCGATTTTGCACTTGGGGATGTCAGGAAACTTACGTGTTGTTGATAGCAAAGAGCCACTAAAAAAGCATGATCATGTGGAGATCATTCTGGCCTCAGGTAAGTCGCTCAGATTGAACGACCCGCGTCGCTTTGGTGCCTTCTTATGGCAAGGTGTAGGCGAAGATCATAGCGTTTTTGAAAAGCTGGGTCCTGAGCCGTTGACCGAGCTTTTTACAGCAGAGTACTTATTTGAAAAAAGCAGAGGCAAAAAGCAGCCGATTAAACAATTTGTTATGGATAATCATGTGGTGGTTGGTGTGGGTAATATTTATGCCAATGAATCTTTGTTTAAAGCAGGGATCCATCCCAAAAAAGAAGCAGGTAAAATTTCACTTAAACGCTACCAATTACTGACACCGATCATCAAGGAAACCTTAAGTGCAGCTATCAAACAAGGGGGAACGACACTTAAAGACTTTGCTCAAAGTGATGGTAAGCCGGGTTACTTTGCTCAAGAGTTACTGGTGTATGGTCGCAAAGGTGAGCCTTGCGTAAGCTGCGAAACGCCATTAAAAGAAATACGTCTAGGGCAGCGCAGCACAGTGTATTGCGCTAAATGTCAGCGCTAGAGCAAAGTGCAGGCTAGGAGCCTGCGGTTTTAAAGTCTATCTTGACTTGGTTTTCTTGTAGCGTTGCTGAGCAAGGGGGATAACTGCGGGTTGTTTTATACACGCGATCAAAGATATGGATTTCAACCCCAGAATGAAGCGCTTTGTTTGCCGCAAGTTTCGTGTTGTCGAGCAAATCGTGTAAGTCGTGATCAAGCTGGCTGAGCTTTTGCTCAAGGTGCTCGGCTTGCTGGCAGTAGTGCATCTGTGTTGCGCCAATTTTAGTTTTGAGTTGTTGCTTTTTAGCTGCGTCTTTTACTAACTCTGCTTTTTCAATCGCTTGCTGTAGTTGATCTAAAGAATCATTGGTGGCGGCGACTTCTTTGAACAGGGTGTCGGTTTCTTGGGTGATTTTAAGGCCTTTGCGTGCAAGATAAATCATCATCTTAGCGCCAGACTCACTGCCAATCTCTCCCGCTACCACCATTTGCGCATCTATGATTGAACCACCTATTAACTTGCCACTTGGATGATCGCCAGTGCCAACTTGTATCAGCTTTTGCGCTTTAATATCGCAGTGGTTACTTTGCTTATTGATAATAATGTTATCGCCTTCAAGGTAAGTATATTGTCCATGGGCAATCTCAATATTGCCTTTGGCGATAAGCTTGCAGGTTAAGCCTTGCTCATTATTTTGATGGTCGACATGGCCGATCACGCCACCTCGTACCTCAATATGACCACCTGCAATAAGTTCTCCAGATTCCACCGTGCCGAGCACTGTGATATCGCCTTGTGCAGTCACGTGCATACCCGGCTCCACATTATGGGTAACTATAACGCTGCCATTAAAGTCGACATGACCACTTTTTACTGTGACATCGGCAATCGTAAATACATCATCCACGCGCATACCGTTGGCGATATCAGAGGGGCAACCTGCAATGGTTGCGATAAGCTCTAGTGGGTTGTTGGGGTTGATCTCGGTGCCTTCACCCGCCATAAGCTGGAATGATTCGCCGGGCTTTGCTTCAATACTTTCACCACTAACCGTAAAGCCTTCTTTACCTGGTGTTGCGGGCTTTTGAGTGACCAGTAAATCGCCCGGTGCAACGCTTGCAAGCTTGCCAAAATCACGCATGTCAACGGTGCCATCTTCACGCATTCTAGGTTGTTTGAGTCTCTCTTTTAAAGTTTGTACGTGCGGCAGTAATTTTGCTGACTGGCCGTCTTGTGGTGGTCGGCCTTGGGCGATTAATCCAGATGCTTCTTCGCCAGGTGGAAGTTCAAACTGTTTGCGCAGGATATTTTCTAGGTAAGCTTGCTTATAACCACGGCTGACGCCCGCTTTAACAATGGCTTTTTTTGCCTCTTCTAATGATACGGCTTTACCACCTCGAGCCGTTTTAAGTTGCCCAAAGGCCTGCATTTTATCGTCACTTAAGGTGACTTCAAATTCGGCATCATGTTGTTTAGCAACGACGATTTGGCTCTCTGGAAAGTCGCTTTGGAAAAAGGCATTAATCGAGTCGTGATCAATTTCGCAGTCGGCAAATTGTGATTTTTCAAGGGCTTCAATCACAAACGCAGCACTTGGCGGTGAAGCAGACTTCACATCCATTAAGATATTGCCATTGTGCGCAAGCTTGAACACGATAACTGCCTCGTCGAATTTTTATCCTATAGTTTCAGCTTGCTAAAGAAACATCAATTGGTCAAGTGCTTAGGCCAATTTTCTTACGTTAATATGGGTTAAGTTAAAAAACAGAAATAAATCGTGATTTTCTAATACTTTCAGGTGAATAAAAATCAGCGCGCTTAAAAATGTGCGGGCTTATCATGCGCTTCTTGCAGCAGGATTTTAATCGCTTCAGGAACAACCTTTTTCTGTGTTGAAATCGCATAAAAATACTCATAAATATTAGGCAGTTCCTGATACTGCTGTAGCACCCCTTGGGCTATTTCGTCTTTTACTACTACGGCTGGTAAAACAGCCACCGCGCCACTATCTCGTGCCAGTAGTCGCATCATCGCCATATCGTCGACCTCTGCCAAAATGTTGGGGAAATACTGATACTGAGCGCACAGCGCATTAAATGCGGTGCGTAAATCTGAGTTGGCAGGTGGCAAGATCCAGCGTGTTTTTTCAAAGCCTTGTGGAAATGGCGTGCTTGGCTTGAGGGCAGGCGGACCAATGATCGCCAGCGGTTGCTTGGCTACTAATTGGCACTGCCAATAGGGATCTGAAGTATCTAGGTTTATTGTTCGGTTGGTAAGCACTAAATCCAGCTCATAATTGGTTAAGCCGTTGAGTAGCTCTGAAATACTGCCTGACTTTAATTTAAATTGCACATCGCTGCGCCGCATCAAAGGGCTAATAAAAGCTTCTACAAAGTTACGTGACAGAGTGGTCAACACCCCAATAGTTACGTGGGTGGTTGACTGCACGCCTTTGCTTAGCAAGGCTTCGAGCTCTTGCCCCGTGGTAAAAATATCATCGGCATAGCTCAACACCTTTTTACCCTGATCGGTCAGCATTAGGTTACGGCCTACGCGCTCAAATAGTGATACCCCGACATTGTGTTCCAACTGTTTGATTTGCGCAGAGAGCGCAGATTGCGAAACATGTAATTCTTTAGCGGCTTGAGTCAGGTTTCCGAGCTTGGCAACCTGCCAAAAGTAGTAAAGGTGGTGATAATTAAGTCGGCTCATCTATATATAAGTAAAATAGAACGAATAGTTAAATTATATCTATTTTTATTAAATTAAAAAGGTTGGAATAATGACCTGATTCAAGACTTAGGTGAGAACCATAGAAAGTGATGATTAATATCTTAGTGGTGTTGTTGCTATTACACTTTTTGATTGCTGCGTCTTTCATGAGCAAAGCGTCTCGTAGTAACGCTGGGTTATTTCGTATCGCGAACGGTTTTGCTATTGGTGTGGCAATTTGTATCGCTTTTGGCTGGGGGAGTTGGGCAACACAAGGTGATATTGCCAGTAGCCTGTTTGAAATAAACTTTTTACGGCTTAGCGTGGTGTCATTGATTGGCTTTATGAGCTTTATTTTACTGCGTTACTCTATTCACTATTTACATGGTGAAAAACACCGAGGCCGCTATTTTCGCTATCTACTCACGACATTACTGAGCGTAACTATCGTGGTGCTCAGTAATCACTTAGTCCTATTTTGGTTGGCTTGGGTCGGTATTAGTTTGAGCCTACACCGTCTACTGCTGTTTTATCCTAACCGCCCGAGAGCGGCATTGGCCGCACACAAAAAGTTTATTTTGGCGCGCTTGGCAGAAAGTGCATTGCTGGGGGCTTTCATTTGTATCTACCTCAGCACTGGCATGCTCCGGCTTAATGACATCACCGACTATTACTTAACTCACTCAACGACACTGACTGTGCTAGAGCAATCAGCAGCTGGCTTACTCGCAATCGTGGCGCTGATAAAATGCGCGCAACTGCCAGTGCATGGCTGGTTGATGCAAGTGGTTGAATCACCCACACCGGTAAGTGCGCTGCTGCATGCAGGGATCATTAATCTGGGTGGTTTTTTGGTGATGGTGTTTGGCCCTTTGATTTTACGCGTAGAAGCTGCGAAATGGCTGATCTTGATCGTGGCAGGAATAACGACATTATTGGCCGCGCTTATCATGACAACGCGGATCAGTTTAAAAGTGCGCTTGGCTTGGTCAACCTGTGCGCAAATGGGACTGATGCTAGTGGAGTGTGCTTTGGGATTATATGAATTAGCGCTGCTACACTTATTAGCCCATTCAGCCTACAAGGCTCATGCATTTTTAAACTCAAGCCAGTGGATCCATGAAGATTTGACTCGTCGCTTGAGCGACCAACTTGAACCGCCCTTGTGGCAATGGCTCATTGCACTTTTCGTGGCAACTGGCCTCACTACAGTAGCTGCAGTCGTTATTGAATATCAAGGTCCTATCAGTATTTGGGGATTAATGGTTGGCGCATTAACGGTGTGGCTAGCGCTGCGTTTTGAGGCGCAAGCCCCTAGTAGCTATTTTAGAATTATCACCGCAGCCGTTGTGTTATTGGCAGCCTATAGTGCGCAAAAGTGGCTATTGCACTTGGTGGTCGCGCTACCAAATGATCTTAGAACGCAAGCACTCGATGGTGCTGATATTTGGTTGCTCAGCTTAGTAGTGGTACTTATCGTAGTAAATTATTTGCTCTATTACCGCGCACATTTGGTAACAGTGCAAAAACTCTCTCGAGTGTTGTATGCCGGCCTGTACTTAGACGAGTGGATGACGCGATTAACCATATTACTTTGGCCCGTCCATTTGCCAAGTATTAAAAAGCAGAAACACCTAGCCATTCATCGCTATGCTGCAGGGTACGAGGAGCAGAAGTAATGATAGACATACAAAATAACAAACAGACTCAGCTATCCAAGCCGCAACAGCAACAACTCCTGAGCGCAGAAACACGCATTGCGCCAACTTGGCCACTCGATCAATTGATCGCAGTGAATCCATTTTGGGGAATGCGCGATCTGCCCTTTGATGCGGTGGTCAATAAAATGAGTGCGTTGGCACAGGTTAGAATGCTGATGCCCGTGGCATTTTATCTTGAAAAATGGCAGCAAGAGGCGATTTCAGAGCAAGCATTGCAGCAATCTGCGGCACATTATGCGGTGGATCGCAGCACCAATGCGCTACTTAATTGGCTCAAAAAAAGTCACTGCGGCGAGTTGCCACATTGGCATACATTAGCGGACTTACTTGACCGTTATCGCTCTGAGCATAAGATGCCTTGGCAGGAGGAGATCAGCCACCAAATTAGCCAATTTTGCGCCGCGCATTATCAGCAGGTGCAGCCTATTCTCAAACAAACCCAAGGTGAGGATAAACTCTGTTTGTATCGCCACTGGCATGAAACCGTATCGCGAGACTTGGGGATTAGCATCGTCATGGGGGAGTCGGGCTTAGTGGATTACTTTAAGGCTTTGCCAACGTCTCCTGAGTCTTTAATTGCACTCGCTGTCGACACCTTAGAGATTGGTTTTAATGAGCTGAGTGATTATGCGCACATGCTACTGCTAGACATTAATGGTTGGGCATCTTGGGCGGCTTACGAACGCTGGCAAGCAGATCTTGCCCAGCATCCAGCTTCCGATATGCGTGCGCTATTGGCAATTCGAATGGCGTGGGAGCTGGTGATTTGGCGTTATGTGAGTGAGCGCCATCCAACGACCTTTACCCGTATTCAATACCATTGGAACAAGCAAAAGCTGCAACTTGCTGAGATTGTGATTGAACATAAAAAGGCATTGTTGCCGCGCCTAGTATTTCAGCGGGCACTCGAGCTCAGTTATCAAGTCACTTTAGTGGGGCTGCTAAAGACTCAGCAGGTAAAATCTGAGGAGGCTCGTGAGCAAGCTACACCAACCTTACAAGCGGCTTTTTGTATTGATGTGCGCTCAGAGGTGATCCGCCGTGCGTTAGAAACTCAAAACGCAGGCATTCAAACCATAGGCTATGCTGGTTTTTTTGGCCTACCTATTGATTATCATGCTACTAACTGCCGTTTTAGTCGGCCACAGTTACCCGGATTACTAAAAGCGCCAATCACCGCAATACAAACGCCCGCACCCCAGCACCTTGCCACAAAACGCCAGCAAGCTGGCCGTTGGCATAGCTGGTCTCACTCTGCGGCTGCTTCATTTTCGATGGTGGAGTCGATGGGGATGAGTTACTTTTATCAGCTATTTAGCAAAGTGTTTTCACTGCAAAAAACTCATCATCCCGTCGATAGTCATATTGATTCAAGAAAGTGGCAATTAAAACAGGGCGAACACGAAGTTACTGTTTTGGAGCAAGCTAAACTCGCAGCTGGCATATTAAAAGGGATGGGACTGACTGAATTTGCTGATACAGTCCTATTGGTTGGCCACGGAGCACATACCACCAATAATTTACATGAAGCCGGACTACAATGTGGTGCATGTGGTGGCCAGTCGGGAGAAGTGAATGTTAAAGTACTCGCGCAACTACTTAACGACCAAGCGGTACGCGCAGAATTAATCGCGCTTGGCATCGCTATTCCGCCGCAAACCCGTTTTGTTGCAGCGCTACATAATACCACCACTGAAACAATTACCCCCTATGGCGAAATAGATACAGAGATAACCCGCTGGTTAAAGCAGGCAGCGCATCTGGCTCGAGTAGAGCGCGCTCATGCACTCGTGATAACTGGTAAAGAATTATCTGAGCAGCAATTAGAGCAGCGATTTATAGCCCGTACTAAAGATTGGTCTCAAGTCAGGCCGGAATGGGGCCTTGCCAACAATGCAGCATTTGTGGTCGCGCCGAGACAAGTTACGCAGGGTGTTGACTTGCAAGGCCGAGTCTTTTTGCATGAATACAGCGCGGAGCAAGACCAAGACTTTAGTCAGTTAACTGCTATTTTAACCGCCCCTATGCTCGTCACTAACTGGATCAATATGCAATATAACGCTTCGGTAACCGATATCCACAAATACGGCAGTGGTAACAAGGTGTTGCATAATGTAGTGGGGGGGAGAATAGGAGTGTTTGAAGGCAATGGCGGAGATTTGCGAATTGGCCTGCCAATGCAATCCGTTCATAACGGTGAAAAATGGATGCATACCCCACAGCGTTTGAGCGTAATTGTACAAGCACCAACCGAAGCACTAGAGCAAATCATGGCAGCACACCCAGTTGTAAAACAATTGGTAGAAAACGAGTGGCTTTATCTTCTGTCTATTTCGCCTAATTGTAACGAAGTTAGACGATTTGATAATAGGAAGTGGGAACTTCTTTGAATTCAAACGAAACTCGTTGCAACTTAACAAGTTATTGTGCAGAGTATTGCAGAAATTAAAAGGTGTGGCTGGACGCTACGTAAACTAGACGACCTCCTAGCCACCGACATTGGACTGTTTATACAAGGAGGCTGCTAGTGGCTTTTGATTATGGCTCTATTGATTTAGGGCTTAAAAACCCATTTAAAACGGAAGGTAAAATCACAGCTATTCGTGGTGCAATACAAACTATTGCTGGAATTGCATTACTGGTGATTGCCGCCAGCTCAGTTAAGAGCGATGCGGGTATGGGTTGGATCATCATGCTATTTGGCATGTTGATTTTAGGTCTTGGGATCACGTCTCTTGCAAAAGGAATATATGCAACGCTGCGTTTTTTTGTGGGTCGTAACCATCCCACCTCTTTAGCTTATAACTTCAGTAAATCAGAAACTTCAACTGCCAAGCAAGAAAAGGCTGATGTAGCTTATGCGGCGAAAACGCTAGAAGAAATGTTGATTGGCCGAAAGAATAGCACTTTTGTAGAGCCTAAGGGATTCTTATCGCGTTTACTTCACAGCATTGCACCTAAATTACTCTTTCTCCCTTATCCTATCAGAAATATGAGCCAACGCTTATTTGGTGCATGGGTGAGTACATTAACCGCACTTGTGCTTTATGGCGTGGTGGCGTTTGTATCGCTGTCGGGCTTTGCCGGTGATGCTGGGGAGCTGACTTTTCCAATCTATAGCACCTTACTGATGATATATATTTTGTCATGCTGGTATAGCGCGGCTAAACCGATTTCACGCAAAGCGGAACATGCTATTGAATCTTTGGGGAGTGCGACCCTCACTAAAGTGATTTCGCTCTCTTTTGTGCTACCAATCTTGATAGGTCTAACTTTGTCTTACATCATGGATGAAGGAAAGTTAAGTAAAGCCGATATTGAGCTCTTTTTTGCGCCGTTACCTAGTCTTCATACTTGGGCTTATCTCACGGGCGTTATCGTGCTTGCACTTGGCTGTAGCGCCATTATTGCTGTTATGCTTAAAGCGCGTTTAGACAAAGTAAACCCAGTGGTTGAAGTGTCTGAGTTAAGAGAAAACTGGCAAGAATCAGTACATCCAAATGAGATATTTATTAACTTAGACAACTTGGTGATGGCAAATCGCCGATATAAAGAAGTACCAAACCGAGTTTATCGTGAGCTAGATCCCAGCTTGCAAGAACAAGTTGATGGTAAAGGTGGCTTTAAAGGCGAAATGATCCAAGAAGTACAACCTAAAGTTCTGCCCCTAGATTTAGGTAAATCGTTTGAACGCTTTAGGTTTTTATCCTTGCTTGGTGGTAACTTACTGCTGCTAGTAACCCTTGGATTAAGCGTCTTTTTTGCTTATGCCGTAGTAGATATTTACCACTATGTAACGAGCGCCAATATCAGTAATTTTTCTAGTGCCTTCAGCGAAGAAAACATCGCGTCATTTAGCGCCGTTGTGATGGTAGCCGTACATTTACTGCTAAGTGGCCTATTGATTAAATCGTTTGCATCAATGCTAACCAATGCTGCACACGTATTCTATGCCGAGATGCAATTTGAATCTCTGCTGGTTTATTTTAAGTGTGAAGGGACATTTACTGAGTCAAAAATATCAACAGGTACTGGTATTCACGATTCCACACGCTCTGAAAATACGTTAGTACGCAGCAGTATTACCCCTTGGGTAGTGGTGTCGAGAATTGTATCAACGACCTTCGCTGCCACGGGCATGAAAAACCTAGAGCACCCAAGACATATTTTAGAAATGCATAAAGACGATGCACAGCTAAGCGACATCCGTAAAGATGTGATTAGCTTCTTAAAAGACCGAGAATCCATCGCCGCAATTACCAGCGAGCGTGATTTAGGCAATGCCTCACAAGTGTACCAACTCAATCAGCAAACGAGAGCGGTGGATCAAAACCAGCAACTGCGTGCAAGTAGTGATGAAGCCGGCGCCTATCTGCGCCGAGAAGAAGCACTCGAAAATAAAGAAGAGTAAAATGAAAATGCCACCCTCGGGTGGCAATCTAAACATTTAAAAATTCAAAAACTTACTGAAAAGAAACCGCTCAAAAATGCCTGTTTTCCCACCAAACTGCCCACCACTTGTCTATGGCTTTTACTAAATCCTAGTGGTGCTTCTTGGCTATGACTACGGAAAAACAGTGCCGTTTTTATACTGCTATTAGGACTTAAAAATAGAGGTTTTGAAGGGCTTTATCGAGCACGATTTCTGTCAACATAATTTGGCCATTTTTTGCTGGTTCTACGTGATAGTGATAAGTCAGCAGAAACTCACCTAACCTGAAGTGGACATTATGGTGTCCATTTCAATAGAAATAAGCTCAATATGGATACTATGGTATCCAATAGAGGTAAGACTGAGTGCCCGAATATCAGGTATCAAGGTCTACAGATTGTTACCTTTGAAGTAACTTTATGTAGACCTCGGGGGCTAAGCAACGCGCTTTTACCATCTCTGAGGTAAATACTGCGTGAAATACAAAGGCATTACGATTTTGGTTTGTTCTAACGCTGATGAGCCTTGTGTACCAGTTAACTTAAAAGTTTTACTTGGTGCACATTTTTCAACATAAGATGCCAACGATTTTGCCCTTGTACGGTTACCACTTTTGACTTCAACAGGGATGATATCGCCTTCATCGGTTGCCAAAATAAATTCGATTTTGGCGCGGGCGTCATTCCATGAGTAACTTGGGTCAACGCCGATGGCTGTGAGCTCTTGCTGCACGAAGTTTTCAGCCACGTAACCTTTGTATTCATAGCTTTGTTGCTTAATCTCTTTATAACTGCTGCCTAGCATATGATTAAGCAGCCCCACATCAAATAGAAACAATTTAACCATATTTTCTTTTTTATAGGCCGCTAGTGGCGATTTTGGCAATCCTTCAACAGGGTAGTTTGGCAAAGCTAAACGGCAGCAATGAAGCCAATGGATTGCGGTTTCAAAATCGCTATAACGAGATTTACGCTCATGCACATGTTTAAATTTAAAGCGTTTAACGGACTCATCGCCGACAAGTGATAGCTGCGCTGGAATGCTATTAAACACAGATTCAATCAGTGTAGTATCGACCTTGCCTGCGTACTTACCAAAATCGCGGCGATAACCTTCAACTAAATCGGCATGAATTTTTGTGACTTTTTCAACCCGCTCTAGAATGCTTGAATCCTTATACTGATACCAAGCAGAAACGGCTTCCGGCATACCACCGGTAAAAAAGTAATCTGTTAGTTTATCCATCAATTTAGTGTGCACCGCAGGTGTGCTTGCTTGACTGTCAAACGCTTTGATCAGCGCTTGCTCGTTTGATGCATAAATAAATTCTTGGAAGGTCAGTGGTCGTAAATTGTATTGTTCTACCTTGCCCACAGGGAAGGTGTTGAGCAACCCAATATTTGAACCGCTGGCAGCGACAAAATAGCAGGGTGCTTTCTCGGCAAAGTACTTAAGTGAGGTAACGGCACGCTCACATTCGCCAATTTCATCTAATATCAGCAGATCGGTTTCTGGGTTGAACACCTGATTGGTCAAAAGCTCAATGTTCATTATTAGCTCGTCAGGTGAGAGTGAGCCATCGAACGCTTCTTTGTAGGCGGGATTTTCAAGAAAGTCGATACGAAGGATGTTGGCAAAGGTGTTACCAAACAACTCTTGCAGCAGATAGGTTTTACCTGTTTGTCTTGCGCCATCGATTAATAATGGCTTGCGTACAGATTGGTTTTTCCATGCCATTAAGGCGTTAAGTAAGTTACGCTGCACTGTTATTTCCTGCCAATTAAGATTGTTAACGACCTATACTATAACTAAAACCACACTTTTATGCGCATAAAAGTGTGGTTTTTTACATTTTTACGCGCATAAAAGTGTGGTGGTGTTCGTTCTAGTTGAGAAAGACTTTCTCTTTTTGACAAGGGGGCAGTATGGGCAAAGTCTTAATTCACGCCACTTAGTCACACACCAACCCTGCCCACACGGTATTTATCACTTGGGGCATTATGTAAATTCTGGGTCAGGTTGATAACAATACCCTCAGAAAGCTGCACGATCTGGGCATTTATCTGCCTACTGCGTCCGTTTAACTCTTAGATACTAGTGGGGCAAACTCCTAACTGAACTTAACAGATCAGTGAGGCTTATTTTGAAAAAATAGAAACGATGAATTCAACCACACAATCACCCACAAACTCAGTATACCCTGCGCGTCAACAGCGGATTTTGCACTTGCCTGAGGTAAAGGCTGTAACTCCACCCAATTTAGTATAGCTATTTCGTAGAATTCTATGTAGCCTTAAGGTAACCAATCGGTGTCATATCACCTAGTGAATCATTAGGTCGCTCATAATTATAAATATCTAACCATTCATCTGTGATTTCACGTACCTCTTGAAGTGACTCAAACAAGTATAAATCTAACACTTTTTCACGGTAACTCCGATTAAACCTTTCCACAAAACCATTTTGGTAAGGACTGCCTGGCTCTATAAATTCCAACTTGATGTCATTTTTCATTGCCCAATCTTCGAGTGCCGTTGAAGTAAATTCTGGGCCATTGTCTACTCTAATCTGCTTTGGTTTTCCTCGCCAAGCAATGATCTGTTTTAGTGTCCTAATCACTCTATTAGACGTTAAACTGGTATCTACTTCAATGGCTAATGCCTGTCGATTGAAATCATCGAGTACATTCAATGTTCTAAAGCGATGTCCATAGCTTAACGCATCACTCATAAAGCCCATTGACCACGATTCATTATGTTGTGTAGGTGCACTTAATGGTTCAGGTGTTCTTGTTGGAACACGGCGCTTTCCCTTACGTCTCAAGTTTAGTTTTAGCATGTTGTAAACGCGTTCAACACGCTTTTTATTCCACGGCTTACCTTTATTGCGAA
>NZ_JAKKCW010000040.1:0-3590 GCF_021728455.1 Pseudoalteromonas sp. L23
AGGGCGCGTTGACGAGCAGGTGAAGTTACGAGGTTTTCGTATTGAGCTTGGGGAAATAGAGCATCACCTAAATAGCCATGATGCAGTAATAGAATCGCTAGTGTTAGTGGTAGAAGAGGCAGGAGAGGCGCAGTTACAGGCTTACGTTCGAACAGAAGAAGCGACGGGGTTGGCACAGCAGCTACGTGAGTATCTACGGGCATTACTACCAGAGTACATGCTGCCAAGTCGCTACATTGCGGTATCACAGTGGCCGCTATCCCCGAACGGTAAAATTGACAAAAATGCGCTAAAAGCGAAAGTTAATCAGCCTATAGCTGAACAAATAATGCAGCCTCAGTCAGAGACTGAGGTTAAGTTGTTAAATATTTGGTCTAGCATATTAAATACTCCGGTTACTGAAATAGACCTAAATAGTAGCTTTTTTAGTCAAGGCGGGCATTCCCTACGGGCGGTAAAAATGCAAGCTGCAATACAAGCAGAATTTGCAAAGTCACTGTCCTTACAAACCATTTTTAAGGCCCAAAGCATTAGAAATATAGCTCACTGTCTTGATGAGCAAGCTGACTATATTCTTGGCGCGACGATTCAAGCTAAGGCAGATAAGTCACAATTACACCCGCTGTCTTATGCACAAAAGCGGTTGTGGTTTATAGATAACCTGAATCAAGGTAGTTCTGAATACCATATTACTTCAGCGGTACAACTAAGCGGGAAATTTGATTTAGCGAGCGCGCAGCAATCCTTTACTTTGCTTATTGAGCGTCATGAGACTTTAAGAACCGTCTTTATTAAATCGGCTGATGGCGTTGTGATGCAGAAAGTTAATCATACTAAGCCTTTTCAGATAAAGCACTTATCATTGACTCACTTAACGGGAGATGCGCAAAAGCTGGCTTTAGAACGGCTGATACATGAGCAAAACAGTCAGCCTTTTGATCTGAGTTTAGACCAAATGCTACGTGTTTCGGCGGTAAGTTTAGCGGAAGATGAGCTTGCGATTATTTTTACAGTACATCATATTGCTTCAGACGCTTGGTCAATGGGGGTCTTGGTTAATGAGTTTTGTAGTATCTATCAGGCGCAGGTGACTCAACAGCCACAAGACTTACCTCCTCTCAGTATACAATATAGTGATTATGCACATTGGCAGCAACAGAGTGACACCCAAGCGAGAATAAGTAGTCAGTTGCATTATTGGCAGCAGCAGTTGCAAGGGCTGCCCTCTGTGCACCAAATACCGTTAGATCATGCTAGGCCGAGTGCTAAGTTAAGTAATGGTAAACGCCTACAACGAAAATTACCCTCAGCGTTGGTTGAGAAATTACAAAGGCTTGCTACCGCTGCCAATATAACCCCTTTTATGCTCTACCATGGGGCATTAAGCCTATTAATATCAAAATATAGCTATGAACACGACGTTGTGATTGGCACCCCTGTAGCAAATCGATGTCAAACAGAGCTGGAGCCGTTGATCGGCTTCTTTGTCAACACACTAGTGCTTCGTAGTGATACTCAAGAGCGTACTTTATCTGCATTCTTTCAGCATATTCGCGACGTGAACCTTGCAGCGCAAGAACATCAGGAAGTACCGTTTGAACAAGTGGTAGATGCTTGTTGTAACTCTCGTACAACTCAATATACACCGCTATTTCAGATCATGTTGAACATGAATAATACGGAGTCTTCATCGTTCACGCTTAGTGGTGTAGAAGCAAATCTTATCCCAGTGGCAGCTGATAGATGCAAATATGACTTAGAGTTTGCGGTACAGCTAAGTAGCAGTTGCCCTGTGTTGATGTTGCAATACGATACTAGCTTATTTTTACCCAGTAGTATGGAGTTAATGCTGGCCGATTTCGCCGCATTGCTAACAAGCTTAAGTGAGTGTACTTTTGAAACGACGATGCTTAGTGAGCTTACGCTTTCCTCATCAGAACGGGGATATATTGGGCGAGAAGCACCACAAGAATTAAGGTTACAAGAGTCGTTTCAACAGCAGGTCAATAGAAAACCAAAACAGACAGCACTGCAGTTTTCTAACAGCACGATGACTTATGCGGATTTGGCAGCACAAGTTCAAGATCTCGCTTGCTACTTAGTAACTCATTTCCCACCTCATGCTCGAATTGGTATTTGTCTCGGCCGTTGTGAGTCTTTGTTGGTTTCAGTATTAGCAATATTGCGTGCTGATATGACCTATGTTCCTATGGATCCGAGTCACCCAGAGCAACGTTTGTTAAGAATAGCCGAGCATGCGGAGCTGGCAGCCATTATAACAAAGCCTGAGTGGCAGTCGAAGCTACAAGGCGTCTCAATTGCTACTGTCGTCGATATCAACACCTATGAGAAAACGGCTAAAACTAAGTTAGCTGAGGTGTACAGCAACCCTGTCGCGTATGTTATTTATACATCTGGTTCAACTGGCACACCGAAAGGAATTGAGGTACTACATAAAGGCTTAAGTAACTATCTTGATTATGCAGCAAAGCATTATCTCTGTGCAGGTATATTACGGTCAGTAGTTAGTTCAACACTGAGTTTTGATGCAACGTTAACTTCGTTATTGGCACCACTTATCAGCGCTAAAACCATCACGATACTGCCAGAAGAAGATACTTTAGCTGATCTGTATCAGTGTTTGCGCAGTGGCCCTGCTAGTTTGTTTAAACTTACACCATCCCACCTGAAGGCGCTTTGCGCTATTCACCATGGTGAGAGTATTACAACACCTCATACGATAGTGGTGGGTGGGGAACAGTTTACAGGCCAGCTGTTGGGACAGTGTCAGCGATGGCTCAATGGCGCGACCTTTGTGAACGAATATGGCCCCTCGGAAACCGTCGTTGGCTGTTGTGATTATGTTGTACTTCCTGGCCAGAAAGAGCCCGCTAGTGCAGCGGTTTCAATAGGTCGTGCGATTGCAAATACCCAACTTTATGTGCTTGACCCATATCTTCAGGTGGCACCTAAAGGTGGGGTCGGTGAGCTATGTATTGCCGGCTTTGGAGTTGCTAAAGGATATTTACAGCAGCCCCAACTCACAGCCGAAAAGTTTCTGAATTGGCAAGGGGAGCGGATCTATCGCAGTGGGGATCTTGTCCGTCAACGCAAAGATGGCAACTTAGTTTACGTAGGCCGGATCGATGAACAGGTAAAAATTCGTGGCTATCGTATTGAGTTGGCTGAAATTGAGGCGCTTGCAGTGGCGTTTACTGGCGTTGAACAAGCCGTAGCCCATGTAATTGAAGGAAAAAATAACAGTGCTCAGTTATTACTTTATATAACGTTAAAACCAACTTTGTGTGGCAATGAGCAGACTTCATTGTTGAAGCGTTACCTCGCCGAACAATTACCAGAATATATGGTGCCGAGCCAGTTTGTGGTGTTGGAGCAATTTCCACTTACAGTCAATGGTAAGGTTGATAAACGCGCTTTGCCACAACCGGAATTGACGACAGCGCATTACCGAGGACCACAAAATAAAACAGAAGCGCAATTGCAGCAATTATGGTCGAGTTTATTAAAGATACCGCAAGCGTCACTGAGCTGTGAGGCAAACTTCTTTGCCCTAGGTGGCGACTCAATAT
>NZ_JAKKCW010000041.1:0-3309 GCF_021728455.1 Pseudoalteromonas sp. L23
ATGAAGCGGCGGAGAATAGTGTAGAGCGAGCGCTGGTAGAGATATGGGCAGAGGTACTGCGACAACCACTAGAGGAGTTAAGTGTAACGGGTGATTTCTTTAGGTTAGGGGGAAATTCTCTGTTAGCGGTGAAGCTTAGTGCGTTAATTAAGCGGCATTTCGACATTGAAGTAACTTTGGGTGATTTATTCTCACATCCCAATATTCGTCAGTTTGGTATGTGGTTGCAAAGCCACCAGGAAATTCAAGCAAAGCACACATATGAGAAGATTAAGGCACAAGATAATTTAGACAGTGCTCCACTGACTTTTGCACAACAGCGTTTGTGGTTTATCGATGCTTTGCAAGGTGGCACATATGCCTACAATATCACTCGGGCTTTAACGTTAAGTGGTGCAGTTGATATTTCAGCATTGCAACGTGTTTTCGTTGCTTTGATTGAGCGCCATGCAATTTTCAGAACTACATATCAAGCACATGTCAATGAGCAAGCGCTGCAAATCATTCACGCGGCACACACAGTCAATTTTAACATCGAACAGGTAGATTTGACGCATTTAGAGAGTGAAGAACAAGAGACGGAAATCACTCAGAGGCTTGAAGAGCAGCAGAAGTACACATTTAACCTTGCAGATGATGTAATGCTTAAAGTGAGTCTACTGCTATGCCAAGTCGATAAGAGCATTTTAATAATTAATATGCCGCATATCGCCACTGACGGTTGGTCGATGGATATTTTGACCCGCGAATGTTGGGCGCTCTATGAAGCTTTTACTCAAGGCCAACAAAACCCACTTACAGCTTTACCCCTACAATATGCGGACTACGCTCTTTGGCAAAGTAAACAGCTAACGCCTGATACTCTAGATACGCATTGGCAGTATTGGCAGCAACAGTTAGCTGCAATGCCACAAGTCCATAGCTTACCGTTAGACTTTAAACGTCCAGCGGATAAGAACTACGTGGGAGAGCAAGTGTCAAGTCGACTCAGCAGTGAAGTAGCGAGTAAGCTTTGTCGCTTGGCAAAGCATTATGCCTTGACGCCGTTTATGCTGTCTCATGCCTTGTGTGCCTTAGTTTTATCGCGTCACAGTGGTAGTCATGACATCGTGATGGGTATGCCGATTGCCAACCGACTACAAGGCGAGTTGAATGGGGTTGTTGGTCTGTTCGTGAATACTTTAGTATTAAGAGTAAATACCAATTACAACGATCTGAGCGATTATTTTAAGCATGTGAAGAAAGTGCACCTTGAAGCCCAGCAGCATCAGGATATGCCGTTTGAAAAGTTAGTTGATAAACTAGCAAGTGAACGTTCTGCTTCACATACTCCGTTATTTCAAATTTTACTAGCAACACAAAACGACTTTTCATCGAAGCCTGTACCGCAAAATCAAGCTCTCATTGTTGAGCGACGGGAGCAAAAAGTTAAAGTAGCTAAGTTCGATTTAGATATTAATATTTGTATCAATAAAGATGAAGTGACAATCAACTGGACCTATGACACTGCAATATTTTCTCACCAGCATATCACTACTCTAGACCGACATCTGTGTAACTTACTGAGTACGTTAGCCGCTCATCATGAAGATCAAGATATTGCCATTAAGCAATTAAATATACTAGATGCTCAAGAGTTTACTCGATTACTCACTAGGGCGGCAGGTAATACAAATTACCCCGCTGCAAATTGCGGTTTACATGAATTGTTCGAACGACAGGTTGAACGACAGCCAGAAGCGTTAGCTATTACGTCAGCAGGAAGAAGTTTAAGTTATGCACAATTAAATGCGCGAGCAAATGCAATGGCTTGGTATTTAATCGAACAATATCAGCTTACGCCAGAACAAACAGTCGCTATTTGTTTACCACGTTCTGAACTACTGCTTGTGAGTGTTCTTGCGGTATTAAAAGCAGGAGGTGCTTACCTGACTATTGATCCAAGTTACCCCGATGGCAGGGTGTCTTACATCCTTAATGATTCTGAAGCATCATTATTACTCACCAGTAGTGAACTTGAAAAAAGACTTGTGGAACTCAGAGGTACTTTTAGCTGTGTTATGGCTGACACCTCGCTGACAAACTATAGCCAAGACAATCCACCAAGCCCTATTTTAAATAGTGATGTGGCAAGTGCATATATAGTGTATACGTCTGGCACCAGTGGCAAACCTAAAGGGGTTAAAATAGCACATAAAGGAGCTGTCAACTTTGCGGCATACTTAGGGAGACAATTCCAAGTAGATAACAGTAGTAAAGTGTTGCAACTAGCTTCTACTAGCTTTGATGCCTTTACCCTAGAATGGATGTGGGGGTTGACGAACGGAGGATCGCTATGTATCTGTAGCGAAGCTGATAAATATCATCCTCAGCAAATGACAGATTACTTGGTTGATCAAGGTATCACTCATGCACTCATAACCCCAGCATACTTACAGCATCTACCTTGTCATCAAAACTACCATTTTCGCGCTTTATTGGTGGGTGGTGAAGCCTGTAGTACCGCACTGGCGCAGCAGTGGTCAAAGCACTATCCAATGTATAACGCTTACGGTCCCTCAGAGGCCACTATTTGTGCCACTGTAGCTAAGCTCCATCCCGATACGTCTGTAACAATAGGCACTGCTATTGATAATGTTACAACTTATATTCTTGATGATCAGCAGCAACTGCTGCCTGAGGGGGCGGTTGGAGAGTTATATATTGGTGGTGTAGGTGTGGCACAAGGTTATATCAAGCGTCCAGAGCTAGATGCTGAACGTTTTGTAAGTAACCCATTTGTAACGAATGAGCATGAGAAATTATACCGTACAGGCGATCTTGTACGACAATCTGATACTGGCCAATTAGTTTACTTAGGCCGGATCGATGAACAGGTAAAAATTCGTGGCTATCGTATTGAGTTGGCTGAAATTGAGCAATTGTTGAATGAATCTTTCGGTGTTAAGCAAGCCGCAGTATTGTGTTGGGGGGAAGGAAGTCAAAAATACCTGATTGCTTACGTGATGCTATCTGGTGAGATGTCTGAGGATAGCGCTACTCGTATTTTGAGCGAAGCGCTCGCCGAACAATTACCAGAATATATGGTGCCGAGCCAGTTTGTGGTGTTGGAGCAATTTCCACTTACAGTCAATGGTAAGGTTGATAAACGCGCTTTGCCACAACCGGAATTGACGACAGCACATTACCGAGGACCACAAAATAAAACAGAAGCGCAATTGCAGCAATTATGGTCGAGTTTATTAAAGATACCGCAAGCGTCACTGAGCTGTGAGGCAAACTTCTTTGCCCTAGGTGGCGACTCAATAT
>NZ_JAKKCW010000042.1:0-3058 GCF_021728455.1 Pseudoalteromonas sp. L23
GTAATCCGGTGAAACAGGCACATAGGCACCACCGGCTTTGAGCACGGCCAAAATAGCAATAAGCATCTCGCTACTGCGAGAAAAGTAGAGGGCGATAGGGGTATCGGCAGGCAATAGGCCAGCTTGTACTTTGGGGTGCTGAGCAATGATTTGCTGTGCAAGGGCATTGGCTTTACCGTTCACTTCGGCATAAGACAGCGCTTCACCACTGCTGGTTAACAAGGCGGTCTGCTCGGGCGTGTTAGCTGCGTGTTGCTCTACCAAGCTGGCCAAATCTTTATCGATGGCAAGCGATTCTGCGTTGTCATGCCAAGCACGTATTGTGTCAGTCTCAGTTCTATTTTGTAGGGCTACTTTTGCAAGTGGCTGTGCGGTTCTGGCGATCACCTGATCGATAATACTGATAAAGCGCTCAGCAAGAGTTGCGATCCAGTCACTTGGAAATAGCGCTGTGGCGTAGTTAATATCGCCAAATACTTCTTCGTCACCATTTTGTAGCAGTAAACTAATGTCGAACTTAGCCACTTTATGTAGCGCTTTGACTTGTGATTCATCCACTGGCATAAACAGCTGTTGGCTGCTGTCGTCGCTGTTATTTTTAAATTGTTCAAGCGCAAACATCATTTGAAATAGCGGGTGGCGAGACGGATCCCGTTGTAATTTTAGGGCGTCGACCAATTTATCAAATGGCAGATCTTGGTGCGCCTTTGCCGCTTTTAGGGTTTGGTGCACTTGTTGAATTAAGGCATTAAAGTCGAGTGCGTTATCAATATGAACTGGGAGGGCTAAGCTATTGACCAAAAAGCCAATAAGATTTTGTGTCTGGCTTAGGTGACGGTTGTCAGATGGCGTACCTATGACTAAATCTGACTGACCGCTGGTTGCTTGTAATGTCAATGCCCAGCTGCTGAGCAGTACTACATAAAGACTGGTTTGTTGCGTTTTGGCTATGGCCTTGAGGGCTTCGCTTCGTTCCTGACCCAAATGAATACGGTGGTCGGCACCGTGATATTGATATTCATTTGGCCTTGGTAGAGGCGAATGTAATTCAAGCTGCTCAGCACCTGCAAGTGCATCAGTCCAGTGGTCTAAAAGCTTAGTTAAGGTATCGCCGCTGAGATACTCGCGCTGCCACCTTGCGTAATCTTGGTACTGTAACTCAAGCGCTGGTAGCTCAGGCGTTTTGCCTGAAGCTAGCATAAAATAGGCTTGGTGTAGCTCACGCATAAAGATTTCGGTGGACCAGCCATCAAACGCAATATGGTGCCACATAAATAGCACGTAACGTTCAGCGCCTAATGTCCAACAGCAAACCTTGAACATAGGCTCACAGGCTAAGTCAAATGGTGTACTGATCGCTTGTTTAACAGCCGTATTAAGCGCAGCTAAGTCAGCCACAGGGCTAGGCGTAATCTCAATACAAGCGCTCAACACTTCTTGATAGTCGTGGCCTTGCTCGTCTTGACGATAGACACTGCGAAGGACTTCGTGCCTATCTAACACGATATTCAACGCCTGTTCTAAGTGTGCAAGCTCTGTGTGCTCAGAGAGTTTAACCAAAAACGGAATATGATAAGCGTTGGTGCCACTTTCTAACCGTTCGATAAATAATAAACGCTCTTGCGCAAACGAAAGCGGATAGCGGTTTAATTCTGGCAGTGTATTAAACGCATCCTTTGAAAAAATTGCTTTTGCTTCAAGGTAATCCATCAACTGCGTTTTGTTTGATTTTAACTTTGCAACAAGCGCAGCATCTGGCGCTTGCGCGCCAAATGACAGCTCTAGTCCGCCGTCTTGCAACCAGATTGAGAGATTGTGATCTTTCAGTTCAGCGAGCAATGACAACATGGTTAAATCCTCATGCTATTAGTTTGTTCTTGTTGTGATCCGGAGTCTGCTTTAATTTCGATATCCACGCTCAGCGTCTCTAAGTTGTCGACGATTGCGGCAATATGGGTATATTCAAACAAGGCTGAAATTGGGATGTTTAAATCCAGTGCTTTATTACATGCATTCATCAACCGGATAGCCGAGATAGAGTCCCCCCCGATACTGAAGAAATTATCTTCAATGCCCACTTGTTCAAGGCCAAGTACCTGTTGCCAAATCTCACAAAGCTGGGTCTCTAAGGCATTGCGTGGTGCCACATAAAGGTTGTCGGCTTGAAGCTCTGGCGCGGGGAGTGCTTTGCGGTCAAGCTTACCGTTACCCGTGAGTGGAATATGCTCGATTAGAGTAAAGTGGCTGGGCACCATGTATTCAGGTAAAGCAGCACTTAGGGCGAGCTTTAACTCGGTAATTTCAAGGTCAGGCTCTGCGACAAGATAAGCGGCTAATGCTTTACCTTGCGGTGCAGGCACATCAATCACTACCGCGTTTTGTACGCCTTGCTGGTCGACAATAGCAGCGGCAATCTCGCCTAGTTCGACACGATAACCACGAATTTTCACCTGCTCATCGTTACGACCGAGATACACCAAGTCGCCGTTGTCTAGGAAACGGGCAAGGTCACCGGTTTTGTACAGCTTGCTATGGGCGGGGTCGTGACTAAATGGATTATCAATAAAGCGCTCAGCATTGAGTTCAGGGCGGTTTAAGTAACCACGGGCAACCCCAAGGCCTGAAATATATAACTCACCCGGCGCACCAATGGGCATGGGCTGGAGTGATTCAGATAACACATGAAGATTAACGTTAGGGTAGGCTTTACCTATGCCTTGATGAAGACGTGGGTAGGCCTGCGCGAGCATCGCACCGACTGTGGCTTCCGTTGGGCCATATTCATCGAAAATAGCGTTTACATGGTCGCTTAATGCGGCAATGGCCTGCTCAGTCAGCGCTTCACCACCGAGCATTAGGGCATCGACTTGTGCGTCGCTGCCAGGCAATAGCGCCATGGCAAGACTGGGTGTGGTTTTCACAAAGCCAACATTCGCGGCATTTAGATGAGCTCTAAAGGCGGCGGCATCAAGAATATCGCCTTCATAAACACACACCGTTTGTCCAGCAAGAAGCGGGCATAAGGTGGTGGTCACCGACAGGTCAAAACAGTAGTTAG
>NZ_JAKKCW010000043.1:0-3001 GCF_021728455.1 Pseudoalteromonas sp. L23
CACTCCCAACATCACACTGACTCCTCAAGTAAATTGCCAATATGAACGTCACCGCGGTGTAAGGGCCATCCTTGGCCCTGTCACCGCTTTTCACGCATCCATGCGTTGAAATGACTCATTGGCAATTTACTTTCGGGTGTGATGAGGGAGACACAATGCGCTGATAAGTTCTTTTGGTGCTTGTAAGCGACTTAGCTGCTTCAGGAGATAAAATCAGAATTAACAATCAGCGCTACTTTCCTCTCTCCAGCACACCCAATAAGCATTCGAATGCTAAATAAAAAAATGAGTTAAAAATGCTTGCCTTTTATGTAACAATAGCGCGCAAATAAAAACCAATTGCAGCACACTAGGAAGTAGTACTGCGTATTGGTGGAACGGCTTTAACCAACAACAGTGGACATAAAAAATGCAAACAAGGATTGTGGTGTATGGTACTAACCATCCTGTACATGTCGTCGATTTTGAGCTCACGACCTGTATCAATAGCGGCTTTTTACTCAAAGCGAACCTAGAATCCCAATTTGACCTGGCTGATGAATTACTCGTCGGCAATATGCTCACGTTTGAAATTGAGTCACCAGATGCAATATCAACATATTTCACTGGGACTTTGTTTGATATCCAATCTGGTTTTGTGTCTGAGCACACCTGTGGTGCAGAGGTGGTCTTAAAGCCTCGCCTTGAGTTACTTAGGCAAACTGAAAAAAGCCAAATCTTTGTACAAGCCAATGTTCAGTCTGTCCTCAATAAGCTGATACAAAAAGCCGGCTATTCACAAGACCGGATAAAATGGCGAGTCACTAAAGATTTACCCACGCTACCGCAGTGCGTACAAGCGCTAGAAAACGACTACACCTTTTTCACTCGACTCTTAGCTAAATACGGCTTAATTTATTGGTTTGAATGCCATGATTTTATTGAGTCGATAGTGATTGCCGAGGGGAATCTTGCAAGCCCCTATATTGAGCGAGGCTTGCTGTCGGTAACGGATAAAGATGGTCTGGTGCACGAACATGAAACCGGCTTTGTTGGGTTTACGCAGTGCCAAAGCCGCCATCGTTTTAGAATGGGTGGCTCACAAGTGCATATGAATGCCCATCCACCAACCTCGGTCAGCTCGGCCCAGCGTAGCTATTTTGAGCCTGCTGCACAAAATCCTGCTGAGCAATTTGAGCGCACTGGCAATCTCGAGCTTGCCTATCAACAAGGTAAAAATGAAGTCACGCTGGTAGGAAACGTAGCCGAAGCCAATGCCGGTTATTCGTTTTCGTTAAATGGTAAATTGGGCACAGCGAAAGGTGGCGATTATACCTGTATTCGCAGTAAACAGGTGTATAAGCAAGGCAGTGCCAATGACCCTAAGCAAGTTGCGCATCATAGCGAGTCGGTTTGTGTACCACGGGGTGAGCCAATACGTATCGCGCCCCCAGAGCATAGCCCCAAGCCGATGGTATTTACCGCCACAGTGCGCTCGCTGTCGGGGTCAAAGGCCAATCCTCACTTAGATGCACAAGGGCAATATGCCACGCAAGTACATTTTGATAGTCAGGTGACTGAATCGGTAAAGCGCCTCACACAATATGCCTGTCGTGGTCAAAAGCAACCGACAGGGTTACACTTTCCACTGCTGCCAGACAGTAATGTGCTCATCGGTTGTATGAACAACGACCCTGACCAAAGTTACTTGTTAGGGTTTGCGCTTAATGACACGCAACCATCTGTTGTTACTAGCGCCAATAACGCCCAAAACGTGTTGTGCTCTCGCGGCCAAAACCTGTTGATGTTTGATGACACCCCAAAAACCCCGCATATTGTGTTGCAAACTCTAGCAGGCAACCAGCACTTGGTGTTACATGGGGATAAAAAGCAGCCTTATATTCACTGGCTTGCGCAACTTGGCGCAATGAACATTTTTGCAGCCAAAGACATACAACTTGGCAGTGTTAAAAGCGCAATTCGACTACTCACCAATAAAACCTTTATTGCCAGCGCCAAACAACAACTGGCACTGGAGAGTAAAAAGTCGGTGATTGCTGATGCCGCAACCAACCTAGACGTCACCGCCAATCAAATTGACGTCAGCGCCAAACAAGATTTGACCCTTAAGGCGGGTCGCAGTCATCGCAGTGTTATCCAAAGTGATATCAACCTCAAGGCAGACAACAACCTTACCATCACCGCCCCGGCGGGAAGTCAACTCATTCAAAGCCAAGGTAATATCACGATTAAAGGCAGTGGCTCTGGCAACCTCACCCTTGCCAATGGCGGCAGTGAAATCAGTATTGACTCAAGTGGTAACGTCAACATCTTTGCAGACAAGTTACTGACCTTAAAAGGCAAAGCCATGACCGTGTTTGACGGCAGCATGGAGCAAGATATTGGTGGTAAACAAAGCGCCACGATGCCGAGTGTACCGCAAATTCAAGCGCTCTCTGAGAATGCTCGACTCTCACTTGCCGCCGATGGCATTGCCACCATGGCGAGCAGTACCATTGAGTTGTCTTATACCTATCAAGATGGCAGCCCAATTATGGGCGCACCTTATACCATTCGATTTGCAAACGGCACAGCGCTGACTGGTAACTTAGACGACAGCGGTAAAGCAAAAATTGAGAATGCCCCGCCCGGTCAATACACCGTGCAATATGGTGAGGATAAACGCGATTACCTACCAGAAGATAATCGCCCTAAAAACCCACTGTATGGACAAATCACCCCAGCGCGAGCGGCTGAAATGGTACGCAGCGGCAATACTGCACCACTGATAGAAGCCAATGGCATCGCAACCCAAGCAGGTGATTGGTTATGGGGCACACTACAAGGCGACTTTAATCAAAACCCCTCTACGTCACAAATCGTGGTCGGCACCTTGATTTCCATGATACCGATTATCGACCAAGTCATGGATTTACGAGATATCATTGCCAATGTCATGTTACTGACCGACGATGATGAAGCCAACGACACCGACGCTTGGCTTGCCTTTACCCTAACGGGT
>NZ_JAKKCW010000044.1:0-2916 GCF_021728455.1 Pseudoalteromonas sp. L23
GCAAACGGCCACACCCCATTCGATTATGTGATGCATTGCTTAAACGAATTAGCCCAGCCACAGTACGATATCAACAGTTTACTGCCCTGGCATGTTAGCCTCTAGGTGTAGTTAGCGGTACGCTTACTTTTAGTTAATGGAAAATTCTACTTATAAACTGTTTCATTTTTTGGGGGAGTTACACTGGCAGTTTCGTCCAAAATTCAAAACTAACAAAAACAGAATTATGCTTGCCCCATAAAGGAGCTTGATAAACAAAGCCCCGCGAGTGCGAGGCTTTGGATTCAAAAGAAAATTAGAATATTTTTATCGATTACGCTAAAACTATACTGCGGACTTCTTCAAGAGTATGTGAATAGTGCTTTTTGTTATCGAAGTAAATCTTAGAACATTTCAATTTCAATAATTCGTCTAATCGTCCATCCTCAATCACCGTATCACTAATGACTAAGCTATCTAGACCTAACTTTGAAATGCCAGTAATACCTCTGATCTGCCCACATTTATCTAGCGATATTTGCTTTAAGCTAGATAGCTCAAAGACAGACTCCAAGTTTTCTAACTTTTTACATGTTTCAAACTCTATACGCTCTAGGGCAACAGATTGTAGGGATGAAATATCGACTAACTTACTGCATTGATACAACATCAATGACTTTAGGTTAGGATTATTCTCTATCCCTTTTAACGATGCCAGCTTACTACCTTTTACAATATCAAGTCGTGATAAACTTTGAGACTTAAATGAAGACAAATCTTCGCCTTTGTATCCGTTTATTAATATTGTTTGAATAGTATTGCTTTCACAGATAGATGAGAAACATGGCCGCCAATCAAAACGTACATCAACAAGATTTTCCAGCAATTTGAAATCAACTTTGGTTTTGGCTTTAGGGCACTCTAAATATAAAACCTCAAGGCTTTGTAGTTTTTCTATTACTGACAGGTCTTGTACAACGCTATCAAAAATCGCGACTACTTTTAGATTTTCAATGTCTGCCAAAAAGTCTAACGGTTGCGTTTTCCAACCTTTCCACTGACTCAATAGTATGGATGTCACCCTATGCTTTTTGATTATGTCCAAAATATCACTATTGAATGTGTCGAAAAGTTGGATTTGCACCCCTCCATACTCTTCATCATCAATAATTTTATATTGCTCTGTTTCGATATTCACTTAACTACATTCCTCTCTTCGGCATGGATTAACCTTGTTAGATACTTTGTCAGATGCTGCACCACGACCGCCAGTTGCATCATCAATCATACCTTGTTCGGTTTTTTCACGCTGTAATTTACCGCCTTTAACCTCTTTAGTTTCGAGTGTACCTGCTTTATCTTTGGCAAATTTATCTTTGTTGCTAGCGTGTTGCTTTATACGCTTCATAACATCCTTTGATTGACCAATATATTCTTGATCTCCTTCCTTGAATTTATATACACCTTCAATTTTCTTTCTATTTTTTATGGATTGCTTCATGGCCTTCTTCATACCATATTTAGCAATATTTTTGACTGTTGGGGCTGGGATTCCCGTAGTCCGTTCAAAAGCTTCACCGCCAGCTTCTTTTAAAATCCAAATAGCTACAACTACTAACGGTATTTCTCCTGTCGGGTCGGTATATTTATATGGGTTATTATTAGCATAAGCGTATCGATTAAAGCCATGAGCAATATTGCTATGACCCAAAGCTCCAACAGGATCATTCGAATAAAACCGCCCGATAACTGGATCATAGTATCGTGCCTGCATATAACTTAGACCAAGCTCTTTATCAAACTTATGACCGGTATAGCCTACATCATCTTTTGGCGTTTCCAGCGTTTCACCAAACGGGCGGTAGTGTTGACGGCTATCTGCTTCCGACGCGGGTGTTACGTCGCCATATTTGGCAATCAACTTTTTGCCTAGGTAAATATAGTTAACACCTTCACCCGTTATGCTGTTGCCCTTTTCGCGATACAGCAAAGTGCCATCTTGCGAGTATAAGCTATAACTCGTTCCGCTTTGCTCTACTTGCTTAACGCGGCGATTATGTCCATCGTATAGATACGTGTTATTTTTCGCTGAAGTAAGCTGGTTTGCTAAGTTAAAGTTAAGCTGATACGCACCATTGTTGTCGATATTGCCCCGCGTATCATACGTTAAGTTTGCATACTTACCATTGGTGCCTGCTCCCGTCACGCTAGATAGACGGTTTGTCTGTCTGTCATAGGTGTAGGTCAGGTTTCTACCTTTGCTTGTATATGATTCTATATTCCCTAAAGCATCGTACGCGATTGTACTGTTGCCAATAGCTGTACCGCCCTTGACCGAGGTCAACCTATGCAAACCATCGTAACTTAAGCTTAAATTATAATCAGGCTGTACCCAATCCAAAATAGAGGTGACATTACCCACGATATCAAAATTATAATCTAACTTAACAAGGTTAGTTGTTCCGCGGCTATCTTGCAGTACATCAGGTAATAAACTGGTTTTATCAAGCGTTAAACTATGTTTTACCCCATTACCGTAGGTAAAACTTTCTAACATACCATTGGCGTAATAACGAGCGTCAGTTGCAAACTGCAGTTCAATTTGTTCTGTGCCTTCTTTATATGTTACTGCCCGTGTAGGTTCACCAAAACCATTTGGGCTATAGCGTACAACGGTTCCATCTGGGTAGGCTAAATAGCTGCGTTGTTGTAATGCGTTGTAGCCATAGCCGACTTCTAAATGCAACTGTCCATTAATCAGTAGTTGCTCAGCCTCAAGTAGGTCTTGGTTATTGTATGCATACCTATGTGTGACATCTCCTGCAGTCAACCCTGTCACATTACCATTATTATCAAGAGTATAAGTAACTGAAGGTGTGTTACTGTTTTCAGGGTAGTTAATCTTATATAGGTCACCAACGTTATCATACACATACT
>NZ_JAKKCW010000045.1:0-2883 GCF_021728455.1 Pseudoalteromonas sp. L23
TTTGGGTTGTATGGTTAAGTGACTAAGCGTACACGGTGGATGCCTTGGCAGTTGGAGGCGATGAAGGACGTACTAACTTGCGATAAGCCTAGTCAAGCCAGTAAGAGGCGCTTGAGACTAGGATTTCCGAATGGGGAAACCCACCTGCTTGCAGGTATCGTTAACTGAATACATAGGTTAACGAGGCGAACGCGGAGAACTGAAACATCTAAGTACCCGTAGGAAAAGAAATCAACCGAGATTCCGAAAGTAGCGGCGAGCGAAATCGGAGCAGCCCTTAAGCTTTAGTGTAGTTAGTGGAAGATGCTGGAAAGCATGACGAAACAGGGTGATAGTCCCGTACACAAAAACTTATCTAAAGTGAAATCGAGTAGGTCGGAGCACGTGAAACTTTGACTGAATATGGGGGGACCATCCTCCAAGGCTAAATACTCCCAACTGACCGATAGTGAACCAGTACCGTGAGGGAAAGGCGAAAAGAACCCCTGTGAGGGGAGTGAAATAGAACCTGAAACCGTGTACGTACAAGCAGTAGGAGCCTACTTGTTGGGTGACTGCGTACCTTTTGTATAATGGGTCAGCGACTTATATTCTGTAGCGAGGTTAACCATTTAGGGGAGCCGTAGCGAAAGCGAGTCTTAACTGGGCGCTTAAGTTGCAGGGTATAGACCCGAAACCCGGTGATCTAGCCATGGGCAGGTTGAAGGTTGAGTAACATCAACTGGAGGACCGAACCCACTAACGTTGAAAAGTTAGGGGATGACCTGTGGCTAGGAGTGAAAGGCTAATCAAACCGGGAGATAGCTGGTTCTCCCCGAAATCTATTTAGGTAGAGCCTCGGACGAATACTTACGGGGGTAGAGCACTGTTAAGGCTAGGGGGTCATCCCGACTTACCAACCCTTTGCAAACTCCGAATACCGTAAAGTAATATCCGGGAGACACACGGCGGGTGCTAACGTCCGTCGTGGAGAGGGAAACAACCCAGACCGTCAGCTAAGGTCCCAAAGTGTATGTTAAGTGGGAAACGATGTGGGAAGGCTAAAACAGCTAGGAGGTTGGCTTAGAAGCAGCCACCCTTTAAAGAAAGCGTAATAGCTCACTAGTCGAGTCGGCCTGCGCGGAAGATGTAACGGGGCTAAACATACCACCGAAGCTACGGCTGCGTACGTAAGTATGCGGGGTAGGGGAGCGTTCTGTAAGTGGCTGAAGGTGTGCCGGGAGGCATGCTGGACATATCAGAAGTGCGAATGCTGACATGAGTAACGACAAGAGGAGTGAAAAACTCCTCCGCCGGAAGACCAAGGGTTCCTATCCCATGTTAATCAGGGTAGGGTGAGTCGACCCCTAAGGCGAGGCTGAAGAGCGTAGTCGATGGGAAACGGGTTAATATTCCCGTACTCGGTATGAATGCGATGGGGGGACGGAGCAGGCTAGGCAAGCATGGCGTTGGTTGTCCATGTGAAAGGCTGTAGGCTGGTGACTTAGGAAAATCCGGGTTGCCAAGGCTGAGAGTCGAGACGAGCCACTAAGGTGGTGAAGTTGTTGATGCCCTACTTCCAGGAAAAGCCTCTAAGCTTCAGTTCATACTGAATCGTACCCTAAACCGACACAGGTGGTCAGGTAGAGAATACTAAGGCGCTTGAGAGAACTCGGGTGAAGGAACTAGGCAAAATTGTACCGTAACTTCGGGAGAAGGTACGCTCTTGTTTGTGAAAGACTTGCTCTGTAAGCAAACGAGAGCCGCAGTGACCAGGTGGCTGGGACTGTTTATTAAAAACACAGCACTGTGCAAAATCGTAAGATGACGTATACGGTGTGACACCTGCCCGGTGCCGGAAGGTTAATTGATGGGGTTAGCTTAGGCGAAGCTCTTGATCGAAGCCCCGGTAAACGGCGGCCGTAACTATAACGGTCCTAAGGTAGCGAAATTCCTTGTCGGGTAAGTTCCGACCTGCACGAATGGTGTAACCATGGCCACGCTGTCTCCACCCGAGACTCAGTGAAATTGAAATCGCAGTGAAGATGCTGTGTACCCGCGGCTAGACGGAAAGACCCCGTGAACCTTTACTACAGCTTGGCACTGAACATTGACCCTACATGTGTAGGATAGGTGGGAGGCTTTGAAGCAGGAACGCTAGTTTCTGTGGAGCCGACCTTGAAATACCACCCTTGTAGTGTTGATGTTCTAACTTAGGCCCCTGAATCGGGGTTGAGGACAGTGCCTGGTGGGTAGTTTGACTGGGGCGGTCTCCTCCCAAAGAGTAACGGAGGAGCACGAAGGTTTGCTAAGTACGGTCGGACATCGTACGGTTAGTGTAATGGTAGAAGCAAGCTTAACTGCGAGACAGACACGTCGAGCAGGTACGAAAGTAGGTCATAGTGATCCGGTGGTTCTGAATGGAAGGGCCATCGCTCAACGGATAAAAGGTACTCCGGGGATAACAGGCTGATACCGCCCAAGAGTTCATATCGACGGCGGTGTTTGGCACCTCGATGTCGGCTCATCACATCCTGGGGCTGAAGTCGGTCCCAAGGGTATGGCTGTTCGCCATTTAAAGTGGTACGCGAGCTGGGTTTAGAACGTCGTGAGACAGTTCGGTCCCTATCTGCCGTGGGCGTTTGAGAATTGAGAGGGGCTGCTCCTAGTACGAGAGGACCGGAGTGGACGAACCGCTGGTGTTCGGGTTGTGATGCCAATTGCATTGCCCGGTAGCTACGTTCGGAACTGATAACCGCTGAAAGCATCTAAGCGGGAAGCAGGCCTCGAGATGAGTTCTCACTTTGACTTAGAGTCAACTGAAGGGCCGTTGAAGACTACAACGTTGATAGGCGAGATGTGGAAGTGCTGTGAGGCATTAAGCTAACTCGTACTAATTACCCG
>NZ_JAKKCW010000046.1:0-2589 GCF_021728455.1 Pseudoalteromonas sp. L23
TGAGTTCCTGTTGTTCGATAAGTTTCAGCCATTGCTCTGCGGTTTTGTGTTTAGGCATGGTCAGCTCCGAATTGAGATCAGAGCTGTACTTTATAGGCTGAGCGTATTCAGTAGCTAGGTGTGGTTCAGGCGACGCTTACGGAGCGGCAGGCTGCACGGGTACAACAAAGCGCACCGCTGCTGGCCCAGTTTAAAACCTGGTTAGATAAATCAGCACAAACGGTGGTACCAAAATCGAAGCTGGGCGAGGCCGTCCACTATACGCTAAGGCAGTGGCCGAAACTCATTCGCTACCTCGATGACGGACATCTAAAGATAGACAACAACCGGGCAGAGCGCGCTATCAAACCGTTCGTCATAGGGCGAAAGAACTGGCTGTTTAGCTTCACCACAAGTGGCGCTGAGAGTAGCGCAATCCTCTACAGCGTGATCGAAACAGCCAGAGCAAACGGCCACACCCCATTCGATTATGTGATGCATTGCTTAAATGAATTAGCCCAGCCACAGTGCGATATCGACAGTTTACTGCCCTGGCATGTTAGCCTCTAGGTGTAGTTCGCCGTACGCTTACTTTTCATTGAGCTGCTCAGCAGCCTTGAAAACAAAATTCCAAGTTACCTAACCTAGAAAAAACGAAGCCCCGCTCCCTGAGGGCGAGGCTTTGGCTCAAAATAGCATTTAAGGAATATTAGCCACTCTTAAATTCAGAGAAAACTTCTAAATTCAACGGCATTGAAATTAAATATAAAAAAATTACCAAAGCCAAAATAAATATTATCCACCTCACAAGCTTTTTAACATTCATAATTTAATCCTCAATTGCCTTAACCGTTTCAACATTTTTAACCAAGCCTGTCCCTTTGTTTTCAGCGAATTCTTGGTTCAAATATCCGCTAACTGAAGTTGGAGAGTTACCTGTACCATTTGGAGTTATTTGTCCCATAACTGAAGTATTTCCTTCCATCACACCAGCTTCGTTTAGTACATCGACAACCATATCCGAGCAGTTATTTCCAATAGGTGAATATATTCCAGTATCATAATTTTCTATAACAGCATTAACTTTGTTTTCCATAACGTTTGAATCTGATCCTTCAAGTGTATAAATAGTTACATCTCTACCTTCTTTAGCATAGCCCTGCACTGCTTTATCAAAATTACCTGATGCCATTCCTGATATATTTATCGCTGTAGAATAAGCAGTTTTACCTGAACTCATAAATGTATGTCCTGCTGCTCCCAGACCAAATCCCGGTGAAACATGTGCGACTTTAACTTCTCGACCATCAGGATCTATGTACTTGTAAGGATTATTATTCCCGTATGAATAACGATTAAACGAATAAACTGGATTATCTGGTGTCCACCCAACAGGATCATTCGAATAAAAACGACCTATGACTGGATCATAGTATCGTGCCTGCATATAACTTAGACCAAGCTCTTTATCAAACTTATGACCGGTATAGCCTACATCATCTTTTGGCGTTTCCAACGTTTCACCAAACGGGCGGTAGTGTTGACGGCTATCTGCTTCCGACGCTGGTGTTACGTCGCCATATTTGGCAATCAACTTTTTGCCTAGGTAAATATAGTTAACACCTTCACCCGTTATGCTGTTGCCCTTTTCGCGATATAGCAAAGTGCCATCTTGCGAGTATAAGCTATAACTCGTTCCGCTTTGCTCTACTTGCTTAACGCGGCGATTATGTCCATCGTATAGATAGGTGTTATTTTTCGCTGAAGTAAGCTGGTTTGCTAAGTTAAAGTTAAGCTGATACGCACCATTGTTGTCGATATTGCCCCGCGTATCATACGTTAAGTTTGCATACTTACCATTGGTGCCTGCTCCCGTCACGCTAGATAGACGGTTCGTCGCTCTGTCGTATGTGTAGGTCAGGTTTCTATCTTTACTTTTGTACGACTCTATATTTCCTAGCGCATCATATTTAATACTGCTGTTACCAATGGCCGTACCACCTCTGACCGAGATTAATCTATGTAGATCATCGTAAACTAGGCTAGTCAAGCTATAAGTGGGTCGCACTTTGTCCAAGATTGCGCTGACATTCCCCCCCTTATCAAAGCTATAGTCTAACTTAACAATATTTTTTGTAGCTCGGCTGTCTTGGAGCACATCTGGCAGTAGGTTATCGTCAAGTATTAAACTATGTGTAACTCCATTGCCGTAAGTAAAGCCCTTTAACATCCCATTCGCGTAGTAACTGGCATCTGTAGCAAATTTAAGCTCGATGTCAACAGTGCCTGCTTTATAGGTCACTGCGCGTGTCGGCTCACCATACCCATTTGGACTAAAGTGTACCGATGTACCGTCAGGGTAAGCCAAATACTCACGTTGTTGTAATGCGTTATAACCATAATCAATTTCTAAAGGCAGTTGACCGTTGATTAGAAGCTGCTCTACCTCTAGTAGGTTTTGGTTGTTATACACATAGCTATGGGTGACATCTCCTGCAGTCAACCCTGTCACATTACCATTATTATCAAGAGTATAAGTAACTGAAGGTGTGTTACTGTTTTCAGGGTAGTTAATCTTATATAGGTCACCAACGTTATCATACACATACT
>NZ_JAKKCW010000047.1:0-2477 GCF_021728455.1 Pseudoalteromonas sp. L23
TCTATACGATATCCCCGCAGCTTGACTTGCTCATCCTTCCTTCCCAAAAATACCAACGCTCCCGACTCCAAGCGCCGTACCCTGTCTCCTGTTCTATACAACCTCGTATCCGCCAACCAAGGAACATACACAAATGACGCCGCCGTCCTGTCCGGATCTCCAACATATCCTTTCGCTACGCAAGGCCCTCCAACATAAAGCTCTCCTACGCCTCCTTTCGCTTGCAGCTCACCCCCTGCATCAACGACATACAGCCCTGTGTTCGCCATCGCATACCCTATCGGTATCTCTTCTCGCGTTGAATCCCCTGCCCTTAAATGCGCGCTTGCATCATATAAGCTACAACCTACCACCGTTTCCGTCGGACCATAGTGGTTGTAAAGTTGACTTTCACTAAAGGTATCTTGCAACCGCGCAGCCAGCCCCTCCGTTAGCGTCTCCCCTCCTATCACCAGAACATGCGCTCCGCTGACCTTATCCCCATCCAGCAATTCAAGTAATGCCTCACAATGCATCGGCGTCAAACGATATAAACTCGCCTCTGAGCTCCCTCGTAACCGCTCGACTAATCCCTCTAACTCCTCTCCCCAAGGCGCTAAGTTCACGCACCCTCCCACCAAAAGAGGCAAATATAAACTCGGAACGCCTATATCAAATGCATGCGACGTCAACACATAGCTTCCTGTCAACTGCTCTTGATAGTACGCTTTTAGACCATAGCAACAGTAATCTATTAATCCTCTGTGACTTACCTCCACCCCCTTTGGCTTACCCGTCGACCCTGACGTATAAATCACATAGGCGCTATCCGCTAAGGTATGTGTCACTCCCACCGGATGGCTGTCATAACCCGATAAGCCCCACTCATCCTCATCCAGCATTAACACATCTACCCCTGAAACCGGTAAAATTTCTAATAAACATGTCGATACCAAAACCTGAGTCACATCCGCATCGTTAAATATATCTGCTAAACGTGCCGTCTGATTATCCGGGCTCAATGGGATATAGCTCGCACCCGTCGCCATCACCCCTAGCATCGCCACCAAGAGCGTGACATCTCGCGTCATCACCAACGCAACTCGCTCTCCTACCCCTATATCCTGCTCTTGAAGGTAATGTGCCAACTGATTCACGCGACTGTACAGCTCTCCATAGCTCAGTGCGTGTGATTCATCCCGTACCGCTATTCTCTCCGGCGTCTGCTGGGCTTGTCTCGCAAACTGCTCTACTACACTTTCTCCTCGCCGATAATCACAGGCCGCACCTACGCTCTCTTCTATCAAGCTTTGACGCATTTCATCGTCATACAAGGCTAAACTTTTGCAGCTACCTTGGGCTCCCTTCGCGATACTCTCCAATAGATACTCAAAGCTACGGGCATACGCCGCTATCGTCGCTTCTGTAAACAAGCTCTGTTGATACCGCCAATGGCATAGCAACTCGCCTTCTCCCTCCGAGCAAGTCAAATCCAAATCAAACCGTACCTGCTCTTGACTTTGTTGGAGTGGTTTCAGCCTCGCCTCTCCCAAACTCAACCCTTCATCGTCACTGCTGCGATGGTTCTGTAGCACCAACTTAACCTGACACAAGGGGTTATATGCTAAGCTTCTATCTGGGTTTAATGCCTCTACCAACAGCTCAAAAGGGAGCCCTTGATGCTGATAATCTGCCAGCGTATCTGCCTTTATCTGCGCCAATAACGCCGTAAATGGCTGCGCTAAATCAACCTCTGTTCGACTCACCAAGGTATTGATAAAAAACCCTATTAATGGCGACAATTCACTCTCACTACGCCCCGCTGTCGGTACGCCTAAGACGATGTCCGACTCACCGCTTAAGCGGCTCAATAACACCGCAAAAGCACCTTGCAGTACCATAAATAACGTGACACCTGCGCTTTGCGTTAGCGTTTGTAACCCTGCCAATGTCTCTTTGCCTATCCGACTACGCACATATCCAGAGGTAAATTCTTGCTTGGCTGGTCGCGGCTTATCTAATGGCAATCCGTGTAAGCTCGGCATGCCCGACAACCTAGCCTGCCAATACCTTAACAACTGTGCTTTGTTTTGCTCCGTTAACTGTTGCTGTTGCCAGTACGCGTAATCTCCATATTGGACCGGTAATTCAGGCACATCCGCTTCCCCGCCTGTTATCGCAGCTTGGTAAAATGCATTAAACTCTTTTATTAATAGCTGCATTGACCAACCATCCGATGCGATGTGATGCAACGTGAACAACAAAATATGCCGTGTTTGAGACTGTTTGATGATTTTTGTGCGCAACATTAAATCTTGGCTTAGGTCAAAAACTTCTCGTGCCGCATCATCCACTTGCCGCTGCACTTCATCTTCACCACAATCAACCAAATTCACCACTTCTACCGTCACCGCTCGGGCTGGCATTACCCGCTGCATACACACTCCATCGTGGGCTTCGAAACAGGTTCTTAACGCCTCGTGGCGGGCAACTATTTG
>NZ_JAKKCW010000048.1:0-2044 GCF_021728455.1 Pseudoalteromonas sp. L23
TGGATATATCGGTGTTGGCTATTATCCGGATTTGTCACAACCACAGCTTTAAAGTCACTCTCAACTAAACCTGCAATACTAGGCAAGCGGAAGTTACTTATCCCTGGGAAGCTCGATACTTGCCTTTCAGATGTAAAAGCTCCCATCGAATTGAGGTACTTGAAGCTCCATTTATAAGCTTTATCATTTGAGAGCGTTATTTCTTTCTCTATGAGGGAGAAATTATTAAAACAACGGCCTGTATTAATATCAGTTACAGAGGTTCTCCCAAACCCCCTTTCTGCAAATGTAAACTTGCCTGTTGCTCCATTTGGGTGAGTGATTGTTAAATCGTCAAACATACCGACGTCTGTTAAGACACACCTTGAAAGTGTTGGGGAATTCGGTGAACTTTCATGGTCAGTATAAGGGGTAGGAACTCGGTGATACCAGTAAGTATCTGAATACTCCCAATATGAACTATCTGGACGGGTGACTTTATGCAAGCTGCCATTGCCTGATGAATAGCTATACTTCCAAATACGATTGTTAGCATTTATAGAGGCAATTAAACCATTACTATATTGGAATGTAACTTTTCGGCCATCGCTACTTGAAATAGATTGTAACTGACCGTCAGTGTAATCATATTTAAGCCAGTTTCCAAACTTATCTGTTATCTTGTCAACCAATAAATAAGCTGTTGCTACTTTATAGGTTTCACACTCAAATATACAGTCACCATCCTCTGAATATTCAGCAATTTCATACTTTCCCTTAACTACCGGTTTATTCTGAACATACTTTGGAGTAAAGAATTCATATTTAGTGCCATCTAGAGTAGTTACGATAAAGCCCTCTCCATAACCACCATCTGCGCAAGATACATCCCACTGACTTTTTGTTGTTATTTTATTTGTCTCATTGGATCTTAAAATTATCTCGCTGCCCTTTCCTGGAATTTCAATCGTTTCTCCAGCCCAATACTCGTAAATACTTAAAACCGTACCATGTCGGCCTCTCACATTGCTCAAATCAGGTTGGCGTGAGCACGCAACTCCTTTAGGCCAATTCCCACTATATTTAGTGTAATCGTAATCAACTTCCCCTCCCTCTTTAAACTTAGCTACTTTAGTTCTAAGATGCGGAATGGAGAGATCCCAATTGCTAAAGTCTTTTTTAGATCGCCAGCTCATTTGCTCGCCACCTAAAGTCCTTGAAACTTCAATAGGCAATGTACTGTGAGGCAAAGTTACATCTGTAACACTAAAACTCACACTTCCAGTTGCGTAGTCGATTCTTTCCCCGAATAAATTATTATCAAGCGGCTGTAAACGAGAATTTACATTACTTAGTTCTCTTGGATCTGGAACATGTTTTCTCGGCGCGTTACTTGGAATATCCGGGATACTTGTGCTTTCGTTTGCAATGGTGAGATTTGCCAGAAATACTGTTTTAAACACCATAATTAGTGTTAGTTTGCGTAAAAACACCCATAAACTCCTGTAAAATTTAAAATATTCATAATAATCATCTATTAATTCTCAAATTATTCCCGCGTGCTAGCTATAAGTTCGAATAATCACTTATGCATAAAACGTCGGTATTTCACATTCTCGAACACCATATTTGGACGATAGTTACTTCTTTTATACTCTAGCCTCATTAATTCTCCTTGGTCTCTGTCACCGGGCTTCCTAACAGTTCTATATGTATAAAGGTGATTTTTTGATACTTGAAAGAAACAGCTTTTCCGCAAAAATATACAGCTGGTTAGACACAGTTTTAGTGCTATTTACGCAGATGGCGATAGCAGCAATTCTAAAAATTAATAATTGTATAGAAAATAGGGAATAAATGAAAGTCAAAATGATAACAAACATAACAAAAGTTAAAACTAATGGAGCCATTTAGGGATCGTGGAGTCTAAATCAAAGCGTTTAAAAACGTGTCGTGCATTGACAGCGAATACTTAACACCCATCACTATTAACATCAAAGCTGAGGAAGAGAAGTATAAAAATACTTCAACCATTGGGTACAAAAACGTTCATCGTTAGGCTATT
>NZ_JAKKCW010000049.1:0-1783 GCF_021728455.1 Pseudoalteromonas sp. L23
CAGCAGCGTTTATGGTTTATAGATCATCTCAAAGGAGGCTCACCAGAGTACAACATGCCAGTGGCCTTGACTGTAAAAGGTGAATTATCGCTGCCTGTAGTTGAGCGTGTTTTTCAGCGGATAATTGCGCGTCATGAGGTGCTAAGAACCAATTATTATGATGAAGCAGGCGTGGTGTATCAATATATCCATGAACCTGAAAATGTGGCGTTTAGTGTTGTATATCAAGACCTCAGGTCGTTACAAGGCGAAGCGCAGCAAGCCCAAATAAAAGCACGGATATCAGAGGTTATCACCACCGCGTTTAACTTGGCAGAAGACTTACTATTAAAGGTATTGTATCTGGCGACCGGAGAGGATACAGGAGTCCTACTCTTTAATATGCATCATATCGCGTCGGATGGTTGGTCAATGCAGGTGTTGACCAATGAGTTTGTACGTTTGTATGAAGCCTATAGTCAAGGTGAAGCCGAGCCTTTACCACAATTGGCGTTACAGTATGGAGATTATGCGCAGTGGCAGCGAACGCATATAACGGATACGGTATTAGATAAACAGCTCAGTTATTGGTTAGCGCAGTTGGATAAAGCCCCCGCGGTGCATAACCTCACATTGGATTATCCCCGTCCAGCAGAGAAGCAATATCATGGTGCTCAGGTGGTGTCAGCGTTTTCAGCGCAAACAGCGGATGCGTTATTGGCAGCAGCTAAACGCCATCAATTGACTCCTTTTATGTTATTACATGGTGCATTGTCATTGGTCTTATCAAGACATAGCAATAGTCATGACATCATTATGGGCACACCGGTTGCGAATCGCCTTCAAGCAGAGTTAGCCCCTTTAATCGGCTTCTTTGTAAACACCTTAGTGTTGAGGGTGAATACACAGCATGACAGCTTAGCGGAATATTATGCCCATGTGCGAGCGACCCACTTAGCAGGTCAAAGTCACCAAGATGTTCCATTTGAGCAGTTAGTAGAAAAGCTGAAAGTGCCAAGAAGTCGTGCCCATGGACCTTTGTTCCAGATTATGGTGACGACGAATACAGATTATGGCCTACATGAGCATCAACCATTGCAACTTGCGGGAATAGAAGTAGCGCCTTATCAATCAGATATAGTGCAAGCAAAGTTTGATTTAAAAGTTGACTTAGCCATAGATGAACAAGGAGGTGGCGTTAGCTGGAGCTATGATACGAGCCTCTTTAGTGAAGCACATATAGAACAATTAAGTACGCATTTACAGCAGCTATTAGAAGCGCTGGCAGACACACGAGGTGAGTGGGATATTGCGCTGTCTCAGCTAGACATGCTGTCAGCAAAAGAAGTTAGGCAGTTAGTGCACGAATGTAATGCTCGAAGTGATAATGCTACGCAGGCATGGGGCAATATCGTTTCCCACTTTACCGCGCAAGCTCAGCGACAGAGTACGCAGACAGCGGTCGTGTGTGGTGACAGCAAGATGAGTTATGGTGAGTTAGATAGGCAATCGAACCAGTTGGCACGCTATTTAATGACGAGGCATCACGTGCAGCGAGGCACACTGGTTGGGCTCTGTATGGATAGGTCCATAGAGATGGTGGTCAGTATTTTAGCGATCCTGAAAGCAGGGGGTGGCTATGTGCCACTAGACCCACATTATCCGGAGTCACGATTACGTTATATGGCGACGGACACGGGGATGTCTTTGCTGTTATCACAACAGAGGCTGAAATCGACGTTACCGGATTTACCTGTGGAAGTCGTTGCGGTGGATGAGATAGCTCAGGATTGGCAATGTTTGG
>NZ_JAKKCW010000005.1:0-79245 GCF_021728455.1 Pseudoalteromonas sp. L23
CTTAGCCCTGCCACTTCACAAGCAAATGCGACGCTGACGTTAAATTGAGCTCTTAAATGCTCTACCCAAGCTCTGCGCCTACTTGTTTTTACAGCTTTTTTGCGATGATATCCTCAAGCATCGAGTGTTTTAGGCTAAGCGTTGCAAACATATCTTTTAGCTTACGGTTTTCTTCTTCAAGCTCTTTAAGTCGCTTAACGTCTGAAGCTTCCATCCCGCCATATTTTGAGCGCCATTTATAAAACGTACTTTGGCCGATACCATGTTTGCGGCAGATTTCTGGCACAGGAATACCTGATTCAGCTTCCTTGATCATGCTGACAATTTGGGTTTCGGTGAACTTGCTTTTTCTCATCGTAAATTTTCCTATTTTAGTTAATGGAAAATTCTACTTATGAACTGTTTCATTTTTTGGGGGAGTTACAGGGAGTCCTGCTTGGAAGAAGTGAGACAGTGGCTGAGGCAAGCCGACACCATAACCGGCTTGGCGAATACCAGCGGCAAACTGTCTGGTACGGTTCGACTAGCAACCAGTATGTCTTTTGGCTTTTCTCAACTAGTGCCCGCTATTCAACAGTTTATGTCAGCACATCCCGACGTAAATATTGACATTGATTTGCAAGATTCTGTGGCCGATCTCACTGAGAGTCAGATAGATCTGGCTATTCGTATTGCCTCTGCACCGGACCCTTCTTTGATTGGTAAATCAATTGCAGTATGTGACTCTGTTATCGTGGCGTCGCCGCAATACCTTACGAGTACAAGTGAAATCACAAAACCTGATGACCTAGCTGAGCACTTATGCCTTGGGTATAAGAATTTTCAGCAGCATATCTGGCATTTGCGCAAAGGTAACTCACAACAGTCGGTAGCCGTAAACTGCCGTTTAACTGCGAACGAAGCAACGGCCTTATTGCACGCAGCGTTAAATGGCGCTGGTCTGGCAATTCAACCCACTTATTTGGTTAACCGCTACATCAAATCTGGTGAGCTTAAGCCGGTATTGCCTGATTGGAAGCCAAGCGATATGAATATATATGTGCTCTATTCTTCGAGAAAGTATATGTCTCCAACCGTGAGGGCATTGATAGACTATTTGTCTCACTATTTTGCCAGCACGCCATGGTGATCTAGTAACTGTCTCAATTTTGGTGCTGTCGTGAGTAAGATTGGGAAATTATTTTGATATCTATTCTGAGCTTTCTGAAATCGTCGGGATAGCAATCCAATCATCCCACGAGTTCTCATCTGCTAATTCTCCCCCCCTGGGTTGTTTCTTAGTAAATTTTGCTAAGATAACAGGGTTTTTCACTTCAAATACAAATGTTCCTTGGGAGGAAGAACTTAGCTTGAAGCCTACTTGTGAATCAGAAAAAGCCCCTCCTGGAATCTCAATTAGCTTAGCATCTAGCCCTGATTGTAATTTAGAATCAACCATAATTTCTACTGTCATATTTTCAATAACTACGTCGGATACAACGACGGCAAGACGTCCTTCCATAAAAGCTTCTCTAAGGAATGTATCCGCGCCAATATCTGCTCTAGTGATAAACTCTCTAAACTTTCTTCGTTCAAGGGTTCTTGGGTATGCTTGGCCAAGAGTGATTTTGGCCCGTGTAACAGATTCCTTTTCGAAATTACCATTAAGACCAAGAGCTGCGAATAATTGGGGCAAAACAAAGCTCAAGCCAAGGCTTTTTGATTCATTCTCAGAGAATGTAATGACTCCGCCTTTTAAGCCTGTGCTTGCAAATCCGTCTAAGTCTATAGTTGACTTGCCTAAGACTCTATTTTTCTCCAGGCCTAGGCAGCTATATGTCGCGCAATATTGATTTGATGTGTTTATCGGTTCGTTGGGTTTATTTAAAACGTGGATAGTACCGATTCCAAAATTATCAGTTGGATAAGAGAAAAAGTAGTAGTTATTGTAATCTTCACCTAAAGCGTTACGTACTTTTTCTCGCATTATTCCATTATAATCTTCGTCACAACCCGTAATATATAATGTGCTAAAAATAATACTTATAAGACAGTATTTTTTCATAAAGCAATGACTCCTTTATATTTCAGTTTCAACTCACTAAGTTCAATAGTGCCTATGTCTGTTACAATACTGAATGTACTTACCTTAGCTTGGCTCCACCTCCAGAGAGATTCTCTGAATACGTACGTATCATTTACTCCGAAAAATACACCTGCGATAGAGGGGGTATTTCCGCTGACAAGGCCAAAAGGCTGCTTAATCTGATCAACCGTTAAAGTGTGTTTCTTTGAAGTGGAACTTAATCGTTCAATAATTCCATTATGCTTAATTCCGTAGAGGCCAGAATCAAGGTTGGCAAGATCTAGCCTAGGTGAGCCAGGAGCCTGAACTCTATTCACAAACTTTTCTTGTATATCGGCACTGAGTAAAACTCGCCTAATTACTTTGTCGCGTGGAGATTCATTTGCGAGTTTGAATACCAATGCTGCTATTTTTGGAGTTGCAAAGCTACTGCCATGGTCGTTACGGTTTTTACAATGACCAAATTGACCTGTGACAGTACCTAAATCAATGAATTCTATTCCATCTCCATTACGTGAAAACATACTTGTAATAGCAAGGTTAGCGTCAAAAGCCGAAACAAGAATTGCAGAGCGAGAACGATTTGAGTATACACTCCCTTGAGGTTCAGGAAGGCTCGCTGACTCAATTTCGAGAGATAAATTTGGTGTAGCAGCAAAGATGAAGGTCCGCTCATAAAACCTATGATCCCGAGGTAGAATTCTTATTCCTTGATCTTTTACCCAAAAGGAAGCTGATAAAACTGGAATACCATTGTCGGCTTCAACGTTTTCCAACAATGCTCTCAAATATAAGGCTGGGATACCATCACGAGCAGCGCCTCTTTCGACGTCTTTTTTTATATCGTAAAGCTCTTTCTCGAATAGCTGTTTAGCATGAAAGTCAGCATATTTAGAGTCTATAAAATTCCTGATTATTTTAATTCCTTTTTCAGGGTCTTTCCAAAAATCTAGTTCAAGCCTATGAACTCTTGCCTTTAACTCATCCCATGCTTCAAGCTTAGTCAGTGTATCTCTAACAACATCTTCAACGAGATTACCGTGTGCACAATTGTCTTCTGAAAATTTATCCACTATATATAGAGATGCAGCTCCAGCACTTGGAGCCTGTGGAAGGTGGGATTTTACTATTGTTGGTGAAACTCCAAAGTCATCTTGCAGTAGTTCAATTTCAACATATCCAGAAGGTATTAAAGTTGCCTTTGAGCCGAGGTTTGAGAGTAGTACGTCTATTTTCTCAAATTCACGAGGGGCTATTTTACTTACGGATATTGACAGTGCACCTGAGTCAGCAAGGCTGCGACGTTGATTGTTAATCAAGGTTTTTGGTAAACCAACAGGATCACACCCATCTGCGGAGCAAATTGCTAGCTCCTTTGTTTCAAGGTTAAACTCTTGATATTGATTATATGATGCACCTTCACGGAAAGGACGCACTGGCAGTGATGGAAATTGAAGAGTTTGACCTTGTCTAATTATATTCAAGTTACCAACACCACTAGCTTTAGCTACTGCGTTTGCAATTTGGGTGACAGATAATGGAGAGGCACCATCAGAATATCTAGTGTAGTTTTGTATGATAGAGTAAAGATTTTCGTTCTCTGCTACCGTATGTTCGAAGTACTCTTCTTGAGGCTGCATTTCGATCAAGAGTTTGTTGACCTGACCAATTTCATCATCTGACAGCTTGCTATAATCAACAGCCAGTATCATGCGAGCTTCAGGTGAAGCAGCCGCCTGAAGATTGTGAAAAAGAAAAAAGGCTGCCATCAAGAATATAATTTTCATCGAATCCCTCCTCACGTTACCGACAAATTATAGTCTAATTTTTCTTGGTGCGAGTGAAATATTAATTACTAAAAAATACTATGAGGTTCTACAAATGCTTTATGAAATAAAAATATTTTAAAATAGTTTCTTAGTACTTTTTAAGTTTATGTCCATGTTTTATAGGGAGGAAAATCACCCAGTTATTAAAGGCCTATGCTAAGCTCACCTGACAGTCTTGAATAAGGTTGGTGACTTTCAATTAAGCCGAATATTTTGCAAAAGTAGAGTAACGTTAGCTGTAAGAGTTCTATGTAAAATTAAAAAGATAACTTGATTGAGAAACACAGCCAAGCCCAGCTAGTTGCTGGGCTTGGCATACTTAGCAGATGTAAACTGTTGGGCAAAATTCAGGAGTGGTATAGCATGCGCCGTAGTCTTTACTGTAAGCGCCGGTTCCGCCTGCTATTTCTTTCGTTTGTTTAGCATCTAGCGCTTTATTTGCGTTAAGGTTTTTTAATTTTACTTTTTTCAGTTTCATGTTGTATCCAGTTATTTTTTATCTTTGATTATTCGGTAATGTAGATAAATACCTATTTCTAAGTACTTATCTGTTAAATAATGTGTTTGATTTTTAAACACATTTCAAGCGGGGATGGCAAATAACTTCAGTAGATCTTTTAGTTGTTTGTTTTTTAAGTTGTTTATTATATTGAATTTTTATCAAGCAAATAAAAATGACAGCGTTGGACTTTTGTGCATTTCAATCTTGTTGATTGTGCAACCTATATCCAATCAATTGTTGCAGCAAATAGCTGCGTACGCCTTACACATTAAAAGAAGCAATGCTAGTATCCTAGTTAGGATAACAATCGAGTTGATAAAAAGTAGGAAGCTAATGGCATTATCATTTCAGACCTTAAGGTTGCACATTATTGAGGTTAACGACGATCTTCCAGCACTCGATCGTGAACGGCTGATAGAGCAAATTCCCCATATCCTGAGTTCTAACGTGGTTGAAAACCTTCCGCCTTATTTTCATGGTATTGATTCAACAAAACAGGCCGAAAACTGGTTTCAGCGTATGTGTTCAGAGAGCCGCTTACTGCAAGTTAAGCTTGGGCAGCATGAGACAATTGGCTTTTTGTTTGTTTACGTTGAAAACGAAAGTGATGCGCATATCGGTTACTTATTGGCTGAAAAGCACTGGGGTAAAGGTTACGCCAGTGAGTTGCTGCAAGGGTTTATTCATGCAGTTACCAGTATAGAGTGTTGGAGTACCCTCATTGCGGGAGTGGAGCAATCCAACCATGCTTCCATTCGGTTGCTCAAAAAGCTGGGGTTTTCACAGCAAGTGCATGATGAAAACAGTCCACTTTTCTTTGAATATGAGATCCATCGTGTCTGTTGACCTCAGCGGTTTGACTTTTATTTCCCTGAATGTGCTTTGGTCACAGCGCTCGACTTGTCGTTAGTCCATCAATTGATAAAAGTAAAAAATATAACAATTGTTGTTATTTTCTTGTTAATGTAAGCGCTTACATGTTAGGTTTAACATTCAACATACGATTACACCGCGCTGAAAAGTGTGTAGTAAAGCTCGTGTGTTTGAAAAGCGCTATATTTTTCAATTGTTCGGGGTTGTTATGGATTGAAATGTAAGCGCTTTCATTTCTGCGGTTTATGAAGTGATAAAAGGATCCGTGTTTTAGTGGTTGATCACTAAAGCAGTTTTATACATTACATTTGGAGACATAAAGTGAAAACGAGTAGCAAGTTAATCGCAAAGCTCGCAAACATTAGCGTTATCAGTCTGATTGTTTGTGCGTCTTCGCAAAGTAACGCGGCTGTGGGGAATTTACTTTGGGAAGATAATTTTAATAATTTAGATACCAACACATGGAATATAGATGTCGGGGATGGTTGTGACCAAGGAATATGTGGTTGGGGTAATCAAGAATTACAGTGGTACAGTGAAAATAATGTCTATATTAGCGACATTGTAGGCGAGGTGGGAAACAAAGGCCTTGTTCTTGAAGCAAAAAATCAAGCGATAGGCGGCAAGGCATTTACCTCAGGTAAGATCCAGAGTAAGAATAAGCTTGCTGTGCAATATGGCATGATAGAGATCAGAATGAAGGTATCTGATGTCGACACGGGGCTTTGGCCTGCACTTTGGATGCTAGGGACGAGTACAGCTAGCTGGCCGGCAAAAGGCGAAATCGACATCATGGAGATGGGCCAATCTCAAGCCGCTCGTAATGATGCAGGCTTTCCCGGTGCGCCAAGCAATAACTATACAGGTTCAAACTTAATTTTTTATGCAGATGCCGCCTGCAATGAAGGTAATCCAACCTGTGCAGCAAGTGTGGCATACAAAACCGATAATGCACATTTGTCCTCAACCCCCTTAACCAATCGCTTTGTTATCTATCGTACTTATTGGACTGAAGAAACGATCCGTTTCACAGTTGAGGATAATGGGGTCGAATATGATATGTTCGATAGCCCGTTTGTTATTAGTGAAGAGTCAAACGAATTCAACGCGCCATTTTATCTATTGATGAACTTGGCTGTCGGCGGGTTATTTACGGACGCGCTTAGCAATGACCAGGTGAGCGCACCACTTCCTGGGAAAATGGTGGTGGATTATGTGCGTATTTATGAGCTAGATGGTCAAGGTGAAGTGTTCAGCGGCAATGTCACTAAGCCCGAAGTTGGCACCTTTGGTGTTTTTAGTGAGGGGCCAAGCGATAATCAGTTAGTGCCGGGAAGCAACGCGGATATTTATGTGTGGAACCAAAACTCACTCACTCAGGGCAATATCCCTGCCTATGAAGGCAATGAAGTGATTGCATGGCAATATTTGCCCACGCAGTGGTTTGGAGCCGGTATTCAAAGTCGTCAAGCGCGAGATATGAGCAACTTTAGGGATGGTTACTTAAATTTTAAGATTAAAATTCCTGCGAATGTGAGTTTCAGAATTGGCATTGCTGACACTTATACTAATGAGAACTGGATCACATTCCCCGCGAACACCAATCAGTATGGCCTTGTTCGTGATGGTCAATGGGGTGAAGTGCGTATTCCAATCACTGAGTTAGCGGGTAGCTTGGTGGCATTACAATCAATTAAAAATCACTTCAATATTGTCTCTGTCGCTGGGCAAGAACCTAACTATTCTTTTCAAATGGCAATTGACGATATTACCTGGACTGGTGGCGGTAGTGCACCTGTCGATAGTGATCAAGATGGTGTTGAGGATAGCCTCGATCAGTGCCCAAATACTCAACCAAATGAAGAAGTTGATGCGAATGGCTGTCCACTGAATAATTTACCCGATGGATTGGAACAGGTGTCTCTGGATACCTTAACTTTCTATGTTAACACTACCGGCTGGGCGGATGTTCATTATCGAGTCAACGGCGGTGTGCAGCAAAATGTCCGCATGCAAGTGATTAATGGTCGCAATGAGCTGACAATATCTGGGCTAGCAGTGGGGGATGTGGTTAGTTTTTGGTTCACTTACTTACAGGAGGGCGGAACTGTCGTAGATACCGCAGAGCAGGCCTATATACTTTCAGAATCCTCAGCTGGTAACGATAGCGATGGTGATGGCGTGAATGATGGTATCGATCAGTGTCCAGATACGCCTGTGGGGGATGTGGTAAACACCGATGGATGTAGCATTTTAATCACTGAGCAACTTCGTATCGAAGCGGAAGACTACAGCAACTATTTTGATAACGATGCAGGCAATACAGGTGGCGAATATCGCAATGATGATGTTGATATTGAGCTGACCAGCGACAACGGCGGTGGTTACAACGTAGGTTGGACGTCGGCGGGAGAGTGGCTCGAATATCAGGCTAATTTAGGCGCTGGAAGCTATAACTTGACCGCACGCGTTGCCTCCCAAGTTGGTAATGGAGCATATAACGTTCTTGTTAATGGTAATCTAGTTGCCAGTACCGTTGTGCCTGCTACGGGTGGCTGGCAAACCTTTATTAGTCAAAATATTGCGTCGATTACGTTAAATGAGGGCGTACATACCGTTCGTGTTGAAATGGCGGGTGGTGAGTTAAATCTAAATTGGCTTGAGTTCAATATCGCTGGTTCATCTAATAATGATAGCGATAACGATGGTGTGCCAGATAATCTAGACCAATGTCCCAATACCCCTACGGGGCGCCAAGTTGACAGCCAAGGTTGTGAGCTCAACTTTGGCACTATTGTGCCACTTTATGATGCAACAACACCTTTAGAGCAAGCCGTTAGTTATGACCGTGGAGATGCACTAATTACGCGTTTTGCTGATCGCGGCCGAGACCGCCATGCAAAAGAAGATCAGTTTCAAATCTATGATCACTATTTATCGCATTATTGGACGCATCGAACTGCGCAATTTGAAATCGCTGATTTTGTAGCTAAAGGCGGCTCACGCATTGAAGTGACCTTTATTACAGAATGGAAACTCGGTGCGCGCGAATTTCGTGCTTGGTATCGTGGATTAGGCACAGTTGCTGAGTACCACGGTAATTACTTTGGTGGCGGTGCGGTCGTTGAGCTTGATAACGGCAGTTATGATACGAACTTTAATAAGATAAGTGATTCAGGTGATCAATATCGTTATAGAGTGATCATTGATGACTACAGGCCGCTAAATTGGGACCCTGCTGCAGGCTTTTTGCCTCTTGAAGTTGGTCAGCGCATGGAGTTTGAAGTTAGCCAATTTCTTGATGCGCCACCAGAAGGACGAGAAAATTATTATGGTACAACGTATTTATACATGGTAGGTGAAGGGCTTGTCCCATGGAAAACCGTTGGCGACTTTGCTGATCCATCATCACAACGCGAAGATTCTTACCCGATTGCAGAATCGGGGTGGTTAGGAGGCAAAACCACATTGCCATACAATTACACTAATGAGCCTGATAATCACTTTATGCAAATGGCGACCAATTTATCGAGCCAAAATGGACAGGCATTTGTTCAGGGGCGACGTGTTCACCACAGTAGTTTTGTTAATGGTGAGCACGATGAACGCAACGGAGAAAATGGCGTGTTTAGTGCGGTGGTTGGAAAGTCAGGCCCACACTATATCAACGACAGTTGCGCAGCTTGCCATGTTCGCAATGGTCGTGCGGCTCCACCAGCTATTGGCGGCTCATTGGCAAAATGGGTGTTTAAAGTGGCCGATATCAATGGCAACACCCATCCCTTATTGGGGAATGTGTTACAGCCTAAAAACACAGGCATAGATACCGAGACGCAAGGCGAGGGAGATGTAACGATTGCTTCGTGGACTGAAAATAATGGTTTGCGTTCACCCAATTACCAATTTAATAAAACCACTCCAGCACGCTACTCAGCCCGTATCGCGCCTCAGCTGGTGGGCTTGGGCTTACTTGAAGCGATACCAGAGAGTGCGGTGTTAGCCTTGGCGGATGAAAACGACAGTAACGGCGACGGTATTTCGGGCAAAGCGCAGCGCGTGAACGATCCTATTACCGGTCAAACACGGTTAGGACGCTTTGGCTACAAAGCTGCGGCGGCATCAATTAAACACCAAGTCGCTAGTGCATTTAATACGGATATGGGAGTAACCAACTCGGTATTTCCAAATCCTGACTGTGGGGCATCACAATCAAGCTGCGGAGGTGGCGGTGTAGAAGTGTCTGATCAACACCTCACTGCGCTAAGCAAATATATCGCTTTATTGGGTGTAAGAGCGCAGCGTGGGCTTGACGACCCTGAGGTGCAATTAGGAAAGGCACGCTTTACCTCAATTGGCTGTGAAGGTTGCCATACAGCAACATTTGAAACCAGTGAGTATCATCCATTTGCGGAGTTACGTGCGCAAACGATCCATCCGTATACCGATTTATTACTACATGATATGGGCCCAGGTCTTGCGGATAACTTAGGTGAAGGCATCGCTAGCGGTGCTGAGTGGCGAACAGCGCCATTATGGGGGATTGGATTGTCTGCTTGTGTGACAGGTGGTGTTGATAATGTGTTAGGTGGGCAGGGCAATGAGTTTTGTACCGCTGAGCCAAGCTATCTGCACGATGGTCGTGCGCGAACGATTGAAGAAGCTATTTTATGGCATGATGGTGAAGCGCAAGCAGCGAGAGTAGCTTACGAAAGCTTGTCGGCAAATGATAAATCAGCCGTGTTGGCATTTTTAAACTCATTGTAAGTTTGTGCATCAAAGATCACGAAAGTCATGAGCTTTGATGCACTTGAAGTTGTTATTACAGTGCTTAGTCTTACAGCGTGTAATGGAAACCGATGGCGATACCGTCGTCTTCGGTTTGTGACATTTGTGCTTCTTGCGCGGCATCGGCGCTTGAGAAGTCACTAAAGTCCTTACGCGCTTCAATGTACAAAATGGTGTCTTCAGACATAAAGTAGTGTGCGCCTATCACGGCAAACTGACGCTTAAAAACATCATTAGGATCAGCATTAAAGTTTGGTTGGATCACATAGTCATCGCCCGCATCAAATACGTTGTAAGCGATAAATGTACGCACGTCATTATCAAAGCGGTAGCTAACAAGCGACTCTAATCCAACGGCATCCTTGATTAAGCGGCCTAGGTTATCTGTATCGTGGTTTTCGTTTTTATTGATGTTTGCAGCTGCATACCAACCAGGCTTATAGAAATCCCCGTAAGTAATACCGACGCCATAAATTAAATCTTTAACCGATTGATTTCGGCCACCAGCGTACACAATATCAAACGCGCCGCGGTTAACACCGGCTGTGAGAGTTAAGTTTTCGGTCGCAGCATAGGTAAGTGAGGCACCATAAGTTGAATTAAACTCTACTTTTTGTGCCGCGTTGTTCCCTTGATTAAATTGGGCTTCGCAGGAGCTGCTCGAAATATCAACGACATCACAAGTATAAAAGTCATCAGATTTTAGCTGAGCTTGTACAGCAAAGCTCAGCTTGCCAAATTGATTACGGTATTGCAGCACTTTATCACCACGACCAGTACCATTGATCGCGCCGTCGTCTTTGTTATAGGTGTAAACACCTGCGGCATTACCATCCCAAACTAGGCTGTAGTTGGTGCTGTATACCACGTCGTACCAAGCGCCCCATTGTTTTCCTAGGGTAACTTGGCCGTATTCATCGTGCTTAATACCAACATAACCTAATCGGTTATATAAAAACTCGTCTTGTATTGATTCGAAGCGGTTGCTGTAAACAATATCACTACTACCAACAGGGTTTACACCCCATTCAAGGAGTGCGAAAGCCTGCCAGTTGTTTTTCAATTGGCGTTTAAAGTCAAAGTTAATACGCGATGCGCCGTTTACCAACTCAGTCTCGCCTTGAGTGTTAATAACTCGAGCATCGATAAAGCCGCCAACCGTGACACTATTCTTTTCATCTTTGAATATCTCGATAGCGTTCACTGTTGGAATAGTAGTCACGCTAGCGATTAGGGTGGCAGCAAGTGTTCTTTTCATGAATTACCTTGTTTCAATGTTGTTGCTAAATAGGGCTAAATTAGCTAAAAAATGGAGATTATCAAAGCTAAAATACAGGCAAAAGTGAAAAAATATCAAGAAAATAACGTGGTTTTTGGTAAATTTATTCATTTTCTGTTCATTGAGTTTAAATATCAATGAGTTAGGAAAGTACGAGTTCTGAGGTTATTGATTGATTTTACGCAATAAATGTAAGGGGTTATAGCAATATCAGCGTTTTGTGACAGCTAAATAACCTGAGGTTTGGATAAGGAATGAGCTAACTCATTGTTTTTAAGCCCACATTAAATTATACCCTTATCTAGCCAGACAGTTTTGGGGATAACAAGGCGAATTTACGCACCAATAGCTGGCTATTGGAAGTGAATTCAACGCAGTTAGCGCTAAAATTGGCTGCTAGAAAGGCATTAATTATCTGAAGCTCAGGTTAAATAGCACGAAAAAGTGTAATTCAGCGAAAAATCAATAAAACATCATGTTTTTGGTAGATAGACTTCTGTAGTCTTCCAATTAGATACACAACTACAAAAGGGAGATTGAGTAATGCTTGTTAATAAAATTGGCATCTCAAAACTGGCTTGTTTTTCCACCATTATGTTGTTTTTTATTCATGAAGTTCAATCATATAGCGAACCATCAACAGAGTCGTATGGTGTTATATATGGTTCTAAAGACGGTAATAGCAAAGCGATTTACTTAAGTGACCAAGATGGTAAATCGCCAGTAAAGATCGTGAAAGCCACGTCAAGTGACGGCTATCCTGCTGTCTCCCCATTGGGAGACAAAGTAACCTTTTACGGTAAATACGATAACTTCAAAACATGGTCAATTCATACCGTTGACATTACTGGCCGCAATCTGAAAAGATTAACCAGTAAAAAATATGTGTGGGATAGTGCACCTGCTTGGTCTTTGGATGGAATGACGATAGCGTTTGCTAGAGAATATGAAAATAAGGAAGGTGTTTGGCAGGAAGAAATTTGGTTAATGAATGCTGATGGTAGCGAACAGCGCCAAATTAAAAATCTCGAAGGTCGTGCTCCAGAATTTATGCCAGATGGTCGATTACTATACCAATCTAAAGCCAGCCCAAGCCAAATTAGCATTGCCAATTTGGATGGCAGCGAGGTTATTCAACTCACTCAAGACGACACTGATAACATGTCTCCTCAAATTTCCCCAGATGGCACAAAAATAGCCTATCTATCTAATAGAGATGGGAATCAGGAATTATATGTTATGGGTATTGATGGAACCAATAACAAGCGACTGACTCGTAATAACATTCAAGAGTGGGATCCATCTTGGTCTCCAGACGGCACAAAGGTGTATTTCGCTTCAGAGAATGTATTTGGCTTTTATGATGTCTTTTCTATAAATGTGGATGGCACGTCTATCAAAAAAATACTTCAAAACAGCTCGCAAGCGACAGTTGTGCCAGGTCTTGACCAAGAAACGCTACAAAAATTAAAGAAATCAAATGAGCGCCAGTAGGTCTGTGCGCTGACAGTAAATGGTATAGACGTTCAGATAAAGCGGTATGGAGACTATTTCAATGACTATTACACGATTCATATTTAACCTGAGGTTTGGATAAGGAATGTTCCAACTCATTGTTGCTAAAGCACAACTTAGTTTTCTCCTTGTCTAGCCAGAGAGTTTTAGGGAAAACAAGGCGAATTTACGCACCAATAGCTGGCTATTGGAAGTGAATTCAACGCAGTTAGCGCTAAAACTGGCTGCTAGAAAGGCATTAATTATCCGCAGCTCAGATTATTTAATATAACGAATATTGCTGGCTAAGTTCAAGACTAGGAGGTATTAATGACAGCGCCAAAAGGATTAAAAACCCTTGTTCTTTATGCTTTTTTATTTTTCCCAGCCTGTGGCAGTACAGCTGTGACGGTGACGCAGCAAGACCCTGTGGTGATAGGTAATACACTGGTATTGAAGTCTGAAATTTTAAATAATGAAATCCCACTCAATATTGCGCTTCCTAGCAACTTTGATCTTTCTTCGAAACTTCATACTTATCCCGTGATCTTTTTAGTTGGTAAACATGGTAGTGAGTTCTTCCATGCGGTCAGTGGTATCGTAAAACACTTAGCTGATGTAGAGCGGATGCCTGAAACCATTGTTGTTAGTATCAATGGAGGAAGCCCTTCACCAGATATTTACCATAATGATATGTTTGGTGGTCAGTCGAATAAAAAGTGGCCATCATGGGGGGAGCCTAAAAAATATCATGATTTTTATCAAAATGAGCTGTTTCCGTTTTTAAAAGCACATTATCGGGCTAATGAAAAACGTACAGTGATTGCAATTTCAACGAGTAGTTTCTTTCCATTAAATAATCTCATCCATGAAAAACAGTTATTTGATACATACGTGTTTTTAGCTGCGGCTGATATCATAGGGATGGGATACACGCCAAATAAAACTATGGTAGATAGTCTAGTTGAAAGAGTATCTGAAGACCCTAAAAATGGCCCCCTTATTTACTTTGCTGTAGCTGGAGACGACCTAAAAAAGGAAAAGAAGTATCAAAGCAATGTGAATAAACTCAAGAGCCGCCTGAAGAGTATAAAAGACCTACCTTTTATCCTCAAAATTTATGATAACGAGGGACATTATGATGCATTATTGTGACTAAACCTGGTAATGCTCTAAAAAATATTGATAACTACTACGACCAATTAAGTGAGCGCTATGGTTTTACTATATTGCCAAGATCAACGCGTTGGAATAGTGTTAATAGGCTCGGCTTCATTAGTACGTATTTGATTAGACAAGGCCGAGTCATAGAAGCGATAGAAGTCGCAGAACGTTACACCGAATATCAACCTAAGTCTTGGCAAGCCTATGAGTCATTAGCAAAGGCATTTGAGGCGAATGAGGATAACTTACAAGCGCTGAAAAACACCAAAGTAGCCGTGCGACTGGTTGATAATGAAGTAAATAAAAGCCTTCTATTGGAATACATCAATCAATTAACCGAGGCGCCAGAGTAAATATGCTGCTACGTTCAGTGAAATCATTAACTCTACTTTGTTTGATGCTCTTTTTGATGGTGTTAACCGCCTGCAACAACGATAGCAAACTAGACTTTGACGCGTTTGTTGAGAAAAAACTAACAGATTTTCTGATTGAGGAAAATGCACAAGTTGCCTCCATCGCCATTGTGAATGATAAGCTTAACTATCAAAAACAGTTTGGCGAGTTTCCTGACGGTACAAAGCCACGTCATGATACCGTGTATGAAATTGCATCCATCACTAAAACTTATACCGGGTTGTTGCTTGCCAAGGCGGTAGTAGATAAAAAAGTGCAACTAGATGAAGATATTAGGGTGTACTTGCAGGATGGTGATTATCAAAACCTGCAGCATCTAGGCAAACCTATCACTTTGCGTCATCTCGCGACTCACAGAAGTGGTTTACCGCAAGATTTTGCATATACAAGTGCAGATATAGAGTCTGGCAAGGCTTTTGAGCTGTTCTCTAACTATTCAAAAGCGAAGTTTTTTGAAGATTTAGCTCAGTACCAGCTTACCTCAACGCCTGGTCAGACATTTCAATACTCCAATGTTGGCGCAAACCTGACTGGGTATATTTTGGAAAACGTGTATAACCAACCATTATCTACACTTGTTGCGCAATTGATCACGGAACAATCGGGTGAAGAACACACAAGGTTTCGTTTAGAGCCCAGTGAGATAAGTAAAATAACGAGAGGGGTAGATAGAAACGGCAAAATTGCACCGTTACTCAGTCCACACTCGTTCGCTGAAGGCGGACTAACATCCACTGCAGCTTCGATTGCCGATTATATGCAGTATTTACTCAGCACCCAAGCAGAAGAAGTGCTGTTGTCGCGCACCTTATTAACAGAAACCAGCAGTGAACATGGCCACGCATTTTTTTGGAATACATACGAGTATCACTCAGCTAATCCTATGTTCTATCACAGTGGAGGTTCTATGGGTACTTCCACTTGGCTTGCGCTTTATCCAAAGCAGAAGTTAGGAATATTTATTGCCACGAATGTTTCAGCGAACAACACGCAAGGGAAATTAAATGATATTGCCAATGCGATTGTTGAAAAGTATGAGCACGCTAAGCGGTAAAAAGACAATGAAAATTCCGGATTCAAGAAGTTAAAAAATATGCAATTGATTAAAGTGGTTTAATATCAGCTTAATTAGCTTACTTTCTGAAGCGAAAGCTGGATCGGGTACGAACTTAGAGACAAGGAGTTAGGTATGAGTTTACTTACATGGATACTCTCTCATGTCACACTTGCGGCATTTTGGCTTTGGATTTTAAATTTTGGCGGAGCTGCAAAAATAGAAGGATGGAAGTCGTTCTTTACATAGGGTGGTTTGCTGCGCTATGGACTGCTGAGCAGTTGCGTTTGTATGCACTGTGTATTCTCGTACTACAAGTTCCTTGGTTTATTGCAGGCCTTTTGATGCCGCAATGGCGAGGCTTTGCGGTGTAACATCAATTTGCTTAATTAAGTGCTCTATTTTGAGGCGAGAAAATCTTGTCGATAACAAGACAAAGATTTTGCTATTTAACCTGAGGTTTGGATAAGGAATGTTCCAACTCATTGTTGCTAAAGCACAACTTAGTTTTTTCCTTGTCTAGCCAGAGAGTTTTAGGGAAAACACCGCTTCCGCGTCCTGCTCTCGCTAAGGTACCTACATCCTGTAGGCAAGGCGAATTTACGCACCAATAGCTGGCTATTGGAAGTGAATTCAACGCAGTTAGCGCTAAAACTGGCTGCTAGAAAGGCATTAATTATCCGCAGCTCAGGTTATTTAGTTATTCTAAATAAGAAATCTTTAACGCAGTTAGCGTCAGATTTGCTCCTTCAAATTGAGCAAGTATTAAGACAAACTGGTGTCATTGTCAGGTTTTGTAAAGGTGCTTGGATTTGTCTGTTTCCTAGTGCAATTATATTTACTTGAAAACTAAAGGCTCTAATAAAAGGATAGTTTATGAAGCAGATGAGCATTCTAGTTGCTATGTTTTGCAGTTTAATAATTTGCGATAAAAGTTATGCCCAAAACAATTACGATTTAGGACAAAAAACACCGGGATTAACACCCGAGTTATTTGCTCCAGGTGTCGTTTCTACGGATGAGCACCGCGAGACTGAAGTGTTGTTTTTGCCAGATATGTCAGAGCTTTCTTTTACTCGCTCTGGTGGGGAATATCAAAAACCAACATGGATTGTGATGCAATATAAAAACAATCAATGGATTGAAAAATCAATACCCGAAGCAGACATAAAAGCATATCAGGAGCAATTTAGCCCACCGGTTTCACACATACAAAACATCGAGCCTTTTAAAGATATTCCAATCAGAGGTTATACCACCTCAGCAAAAGGGACACACTACTTTTATGTCTTAGATTTGAAAGACGGCAGTGGGCATTTGAGTTATTCACGGCTTGTTGATGGCAAATATGAAACACCGCACAAAATGAGTAAGGCAATTAACCAAGGAAAGTACATTGCTCACCCCTACATCGCGCCAGATGAGTCTTATATTATGTGGGATGCTGAAAAGGAAGGTGAAAACACGCCTGATATCTACATTAGTTTTCGTAACCAAGATGGCACATGGACAAACGCAATAAACATGGGAGATACGATTAATACGGCTGCGTACGAGCAACGACCTAAAGTATCACCAGACGGAAAGTACTTATTTTTTTGGCGAGGTGACAAAAAAGTCAAAAAAGACGGCACGAGTTACTGGGAAGGTAATCCATATTGGATGGATGCGAAGGTTATTGAAACGCTGAGACCAACACACTAGTGCTCAGTTATTCTTGGTTATACTACCACTAAAAACCTCGACTAAACGGCATGCAATCCGGCCATTTTTTAGATGCAGTCAAAGTGCTATTTCGCGCAGTATAAATAACCTTCACCATGCTATTTATCGCGGTTTGAAGTTATCTCTGTGTTGCGCTTTGAATGTTAAGGAGACCAATATGCAATTTCCAGAATTTGAAACACCACGCTTGAAGTTGACGGCGCTATCCGAATGCGACAGTAATGCTATTTTTGAACTATTTTCAAATCGAGAGGTAGTGAAATACTACGATTTAGAGGCGTTTAGTGAGCGATTACAAGCTGAAAAACTCATAGATTTCTTTCATTCTCGATTTGATAGCGGTGTTGGGATCCGTTGGGCTATCCGATTAAAAGACACTGAGCAGCTTATAGGTACGTGTGGTTTTAACTCATGGAACTCAGCGATGAAAAATGCAGTTATCGGTTATGATTTGATGCCGAAATTTTGGGGAAAGGGTTATACCACTGAAGCATTACACCAAATTATCACCGCAGCGTTTGGTGGTTTACTAGCATGTGGCGCACTGAATCGAATTCAAGGAGATACGGTGCCGGGAAATCATGCGTCAGAGGCTGTGCTAGAAAAGCTAGGTTTTAAAGCTGAGGGGGTTAGACGACAAAGTGGATATTGGAAAGAACAATTTCACGACCTAACGTGCTTTGGGTTATTAAAGTCAGAATTTAATCGCTGAGCCAATATTTTTTAAAGGAAAGACAATGGAAATCTGGACACTACTTTTATTTATTCCAGCCTGCTTTGCCTTGAATATGGCACCAGGGCCAAATAATCTTCTAGCGCTAAATAATGCTCGTCGTTATGGTTTTCGTATAGCTCTACTTGCGGGATTTGGAAGGCTCGCCGCATTTTGTGTGATGATTGCGCTTGCCGCTTCAGGCCTTGCTGTTGTGCTGTATACGTCGGAAATATTGTTTCTTGCCATTAAGATTTGTGGCGCGCTCTATTTATTATGGATTGCTTATAATTTATGGCGCTCAGACGTTAGTCCAGTTTCGGATGATGTCCGCAATCTGAGCATTACCGGACTGATGAAGCAAGAGTTCGCTGTTGCTGCGGGTAATCCAAAGGCAATTTTGATATTTACCGCTTTTCTCCCTCAGTTTGTCGACATTGCAAAAAATGTGACAGAGCAATTTTCACTATTGGGGGCTACTTTTCTCGTTCTGGAAATCGTGGCTATCGCTATGTACGCTGTTATTGGGCTGTATCTAAGGCAGTGGTTTAGTAAACCTAAACTGGTTAAACGTTTTAATCGTGCATGTGCTTCATTTTTGGCGCTATCTGGCGGCAACTTACTGTTGAGTAGACAGTAGCGATGCCAAAGTTAGTGACTCGCCAGCCCACAAAGTGATGCTACTTCTCAATTCACTCATCTGGCCTTGCGTGTGCTTGACAATAATTAATCATTGCGTGAAAGTATCGGTATGAATATAAAACTATTTCTCACAACTACACGAATTATTACCATTCCTTAGGAGTGGTGGTTTTGTGTGCTTTTTTAATGAACCCACCAAAGTAAGGTGGGTTTTTTGTATCTGCCTTGTGGGGCCACGTCAAGGAGGTTACATGAAGAAAATAGCAGTTTTTGGTAAACCGGGAAGCGGCAAGTCTACGGTGAGTAAAGGACTGGCCGCGGCAATACACATCCCGTTATATCAATTAGACTCGCTGCTCTACCAAGCAAATGGCGAGTTTGTTGACAGAGCCGCTTTTGATAAAGCACATCAAAACATATTGAATACTGATGCGTGGATCATTGACGGCTTTGGTCCGTTAGATGCGTTTAAACAGCGCTTAGATGCAGCAGATACCTTAGTCTACATCGACTTACCATATCGAGTGAGTTATTGGTTTGTGATAAAACGTCTTTTAAAAAGCATGCTCAATAAGCCTGAAGGCTGGCCAGATGGTAGCTCAGTGTTTAAAGGGACGATTGCCAGTATTAAAACGTTAAGGCGCTGCCCGCAATTTTGGAATGAAAAATTCTTATCGCAGTTAGAGGAAAGTGCGCAAACCAAAACACTCTATGTGATTAAGTCGGTTGCGGCGCTTGATAGCTTTGTACGCCAACATGCGAAGTAATATCATCAAAGGGTAAACGTGAGTAATGTATTGATTTGATTTACAGCCTTTGGTGTTACGTCTTTTGCGCTGTAAATGATGAATAATAAAACTGGTAGCGGTCTTACCCACACTAAAACGGTGATAAATCATCTAATCGCAACTATTATTTGCTATTTGCCTTTGTACTTTTTTGTTGTTCTTTATACTTAGCCGGTTTGATAGTTGCGCATGGAGAGGTGCATGAGAAGAGTTGTAATATTTAATAAGAAAAAGCATTTTTTCGCGACAACCAGACGTTGAGTTACTCAACCAACAGATTGAACAGATAGAGCAATGTGGTTGGAAGGTGTTATCTGTCACGGCTAACTGCGATTTTTTAGGATATTAGGGCCTGTTGATCTTTCAAGTTTGTTTTTGCAGCAGTTTGATTGGTATTTATACAAGGCAGAGCCAGCGTAGCATAGTCATTCTATGTAAGTCTGGTGATAACACAGTAGAAATGCCAATCAAGCGCTGCCCTTTGGGTTCACCTGAGTGCGCTTTGTTCATTGTTGCTCAACTTTTGCCTAGATTACTAGGCGACAAGTCGAGCGTCGCGACCAAAACACACTCAGAAGAACAAAAAATCAAACAGCAAAGGTCAACAGGCCCTCGCTCTTTTACAATCTTAATTGAGTCTTAATTTGTCTGCCGTGAAGCTTGAATTAGCTTCACGGGCGTGCTAATTTGCTTTCGCTCTGGTGGACGACCTGCAGAGCTTTCTTTTACTGGCGGGGACGACCCCATTTTGGAGTTGTCATGAGCTGGTTGCTACTTGCTTTTGCAGGTTTATTGGAAGTCGTTTGGGCTATTGGTTTGAAATTTACCAACGGTTTTACGAAGCCTGTTCCCTCAATTATTACTTTAGTGGCGATGGCCGCAAGTTTCTACTTTCTCAGTGTTGCACTACGAACTTTACCGCTTAGCGTTGCTTATTCTGTCTGGGTTGGCATTGGTATGCTAGGGTCGATTATTGTTGGCTTTGTCTATTTTAAAGAACCGTTGTCATCACTTAAGCTACTCAGTTTACTGTTGATAGTGATTGGGATTATTGGTCTAAAATTATCCTCTCAGGGTTAAATTACAGCTATAGTTAATCGGAGCTTAGGTTAGGATAATTCCACTTTAAATGAAAAGGAAATTCGATGACGATTGAATTGAATATGGCGGGCTTACAAATGCTTGTCGAGACTACCCTCACACCACTTAAAGACTATCATGGTGATTTGTTCCCTTGGCGCGGGGAAATGGTAGAAAGCCATAGCTTCGCATTGGAGGGGATAACCGCAAGTGTTACTGGTGACGCTAAGGTAGAGCTCATAAACGCGAGCACTGTCATCGATGAAGACGGTATTATTGGTGAGCAAAAAGCGGTTAATGCAGATCTCGAACCTACCACAACACTTACCTATAGTGATGAGGTGTGCTGGATAAAATACAGCACACAGATTGATTTTGATCTCACCGGTGCCTCCAAAGCGGAGCTGCTTGGTATTAATACAGATGGGCAGGCACAATGTAAACTAGCAGCCTACCTTTGCCATCAACCACATGAAGCTGTGGGTCTTGCCTTAGGCCGCGACCTTGCGACTATGCCGGTTATTTTCGATGTTGAGGATATTAAGTCACTTGCACCTAACAATGCATTAATGATGGAAACGGCAGGGGCGTTAACCGTGAGCGCCAATTTTAGGTGGTCAGATATAATCGCGCAAAATCTCGATATGTTTAGCCGCTGGTTGGACCAAGGAGAATTACTTGATGTTAACCTTGATTCGGCTTTGAATGCGGACCTTAATATCGAGATCCGTGGTGGCTTTCGTGTTGTCTTTTCTAAACGCTTGGATAAACCACACCATACTTTCCTCGCAATTAAAAAATCAACATTGTCGAATACCGCTTTAACAATCACTGGGGGAGTGAACGCCAAGTTTGCCGACCAAGCCGGATTTAAGCAAGCTTATTCGAGTATTTTGACAGGGATATTCAATGCACCTTTGGATAAGGTTGAAGAAGTCCTTTCGCTTGTCGCAACAGACTCTCCCGATGAAGCGCAATATGATCTGATCTTAGGGTTAAAAGATCGCTTACGACTTGATCCACTAACGGACAGTTTAGAACGACTTCAAAGCGAGCTACTGACCATTAAAAAAACGGTGCTAGCAAATATTGAAACGGCTGCAAAGTTAAAAGCTGAGCTAAGTGTTAAGTTTGAATTCACGCGTTTATCCAGTCATCAATCGCTGCTTGAAGCTAAATTAACTACCAAAGGCCTAGAGCAGGTGCATCTTGATGCGTTATTTGGGCGGGTTGGTACTATCACTCAGCATAGTTACCAAGATGAAATTGAGATAGAGCGCTTCTTCTTTCAAACCAGTACTGAAATCAAGCAAGCCTATGGGTTCAATTTAGGCTTTGGTGCTTGGTCGGCCATGAGCCGTAACAGCTATTCATTTAAAACCATTGAAACGAGAGACAAGCTAAATAGAGTGCAACTTGCTACGCTTGGAATGCGTGGTTATCAAGATGATATTAATGGCGATAAACGTCATTACTATCTCAGCTTTGATGCTCAGATGGTGGCCTTTTCAACATCAACGCCGCCCAAGCTAAACGAGTTTACATTGGGTCTGACGCTCTTACATAAACAGCAAGAGGCGAGTGTGACCAGCAACGAGCTGGACCACTTGGTCGATGATTTATCGGTATGGGGTATGATCCCAGAGTTTGACTCTGAGGATACAAAACACCGATTGAGCGACATACTCAAAGATGCCGATAATGTGCGGATCGTTAAGTCCTTACACCTTGACCATGACGCGTTTGTTCAGCTACTAGCTTTATTAGGTCAGTTTGATAGTAGAAGACTGGCCATCTCGCTTGCCGCTGCATTACCTATCAATCACAAAATACTTCCTGAGCGGGCGACTATAGAAAATCGGGTGAAATTATATGATGCGATTTTTGAGGCATTGTTAAATTCGCAACTTAACTCTCATAACGAAGTGGCTCTGGCGACATATCAATATCTCAAAGCAAAGGGATGTCGAAAACTTGCACGCAAAGAGCGGGATTGGCGCAGGCTAGGTGCGAGTAAATTCCAAACCCTTGCAGGAATAGTCGAGTTGCATCCGCGGATTTTGCACGACATTAAAAACCTATGCGATGGTTTTGCACAACTTAACCTCGCTTATCACCAAGAAGGGGATTATTCAGTGCTTGAAAAAGCATTTAATCTTTTTGATGACATGGGCGAACATGGATTTTATAACCGCTTTTTCGCCCATTATGTATTGCAATGTACGCGCACTTTTCCTCAGGCACAAAATGGTACCAAAGTGACGGTGAAGCTAGAGTTTGTTAAAGACGGTAAAGAAATTGATGTGCTTTGGGGCAAACGTTAGTATGCCACTTTGAGTCTCAGAGCGCCATGTTCCCAAGTTATATACGTTATATCTAAAACCGAAATTTGGAGGCAAAGATAAATTGGATTACTTACGATGGATAAGGAATAATTTCACGAAAATCGAGCTGATAGACGATCGGATATTGCATGAGGTAATTACAGAAGCGAAAGCAGACTCAGCAACCTTAAATGAGCTGTGCAAAGCGCTTGGTGTATTGTTTATTGTAGTACCGTTTAACGTCTACCTTGCCGTTTCTGGGTTATTGTCTTACGACAATTTGTCCTTTTGGTTAGTGATGCTTATCACCGCTATGATAGGAGTGGGAGTCTCTTTATATATTGAACAGAAAATTATAAAAAGAAAGATCGCACAGTCGATCTCAAAGCTAAAATTAGCTGGTGATTAACCACTTTGTTTTCTATAGGTCGTCGCTTAATTTTCTCTTCAGTTTTGCTACTGCATCATGTTTGCAATCTAAACCCATATACAAGTAACACATTGTAATTGTGGGTAACTTTTATTTGTTGGACTTACGGTCGGTTAAATAAAACGAGATCAGTCCATGTAAAGGCGGTTTGTATCCATATGAATGATGTAGTCACTGACAAAGTACGGTTTACTTTTAAAAACCATCCTCAAGGATGTGCTGAAGAATTTATTGTTGCGACGGCAGTGAGCGATAATATTTATCAAATAAAAGGCGCTCCGCTTTTTGCTTTTAGTGTTAACTACGACGACCACGTTTTGGTTGCACCAGATAGCGAAGGTTCTTTAGACGTCATCGAGATTGTGGCTCGAAGTGAGTATCACTCTTTGCGGATCCGCTTTACAAACGAGTTAGAAAATGCCAAAAACATAGAGCTACTTCAAGAGCTTACTCTATCTGGCGTGGAGAGCGAGCAATTGGATGATGGGTGCTTTGCCTTGACGGTTTCACCGCAAAGAGAATACGAATCTTTTATCGATATCTTGCATTATTATCAGGAGCTTGGAGTATTGAAGTATGAACTTGCCGGCGAGCCCCACGATAACTTCGATGGTAACAGTGCGTAACTAAGAGATACCTAACTAATGCATCACAAATTCAGTGGCTTAGTGTTCAGTTTTGTGTTTCACTTGGAACTTTATAGGCACGGTAATTTACTATCGTACTTAATTTAGGATAATGGTGAAATACTAAGGAAACACAAGGATGGCTGTCAATTTTGTTGGAGGATGTTTATGTGGGCAGATCCGTTTTACTGCGATTGGCGTCCCTCGTAACCCTCATACCTGCTCATGTAAAATGTGCCAAAGACATAGCGGTGCTCTAACCGTTACATGGGTAGAGTTCGCAAGTGAAGAGGTAAGCTGGGATGGGCCGGGCGGTGCTCCTAAGGCGTGGCGTTCATCGGATTATTCATCGCGCGCTTTTTGCCCTGAGTGTGGTAGTACATTAGGTGCAATAGATGACGCACCTGTCATTGCATTGGTGCTCGGCGTTTTTGATGCCAATAGTCGTAAAGCCCTAGAACCCAAATCTCATTCTTATATTTCAAAAAGGCCAAAATGGTGGCGCATAGGATGAAGTTAACCTAAGCGTCGTATGCGAGTATATTATGACTTATTACGCTATCGAAGATGCGTCGTGGCCTGAGATCCTAACGCTACAAAGTCAGGCGTATCATGATGTTGCGCCGGAAACTGTGGATATCCTAAAAAGTAAATGGATGCGCTCGCCAAAGAGTTGTTTTGTTTTTAAACAACATCGAGCCGTGGATGCCTATTTATTGGCGCACCCTAGCCGCCGAGTTTGTTTACATTATACCAATCTACCTAAATACTTGCTCAATTTGAAGGAGCAAATCTGACGCTAACTGTGTTAAAAATTTCTTATTTAGAACAACTAAATAGCAAAATTTTTGCCTTGTTATCGACAAGATTTTCTTGCCTCAAAATAGAGCACTTAATTCAGCAAATTGGTATTACTTCCTGAACAGCCGCCTAGTTCGTCGTTGTTTCTACATGACCTAGTTGTTTCACAAGCCGTATCTGGGCAGGGAATTGGTGCCTTGATGATTAAACGCTTAGTTGAGCTGGCGACTCAAATGGGGTACTGTCGCATTCGGCTCGTGGCTGTACAAAATAGCGTGGGGTTTTGGTTGATGTTCCAAAGCCAATTAAGGTATGCAAAAGTTATGGTGAAGATGCGCTGCTGATGGAAATGAAAGTGTAAGGTGCGCCAGCTAAGCTTGGAAGGAAAGTAGCCATACGGTAATTTACGATGATTAAAAAAATAGTAATTATATTCTCACTGCTGTTTGCATCTAGTCACGGCAGTGCCGATGAATTAAAGCCATTCACAAGCGATGGCTGTAGTGCATTTCCTGATGGTACTTTGGCGCAAAATGAACTGTGGCTAAGTTGTTGCACGGCACACGACCTTGCCTACTGGAAAGGTGGTACCGCTATAGAGCGCGAAAATGCCGACATTGCCTTGCAAAAATGTGTTGCTGCGGTAGGTCAAGAAGAAGTGGCAACCTTGATGTTAGCGGGTGTGCGACTTGGTGGGCTTCCTTATTTACCTACGCCATTTCGTTGGGGGTACGGGTGGTCTTATCCTAGACGTTACGCCGAATTGACCGCTGAAGAGATAGAGCAAGTAAATAAGCACATGGCAAAACTAGCATTAGACAAAAAATAAATTGACGCAAAGTCAAATTCTGTATATTTTCTCCGCGATGTTTCAATGAGGGCCATACAGTCAACTCGTTAACCCAATATTAGGCAGATCCTCACACGCCATTAAGTGCCTGTGATTTTAACCTTTTGTTCTGAATTTGGGAAACGGATAAGACTGCATCAACCGCTGTTTATAGCCGATGTTGCGTCCCTTTTTCCGCAGCTCAAATTCCTTTGATTTGGGAAATTCGCATGGCTGAGCCAAGTGCAATTAGCATCATTCCCCCAGTCGTCGTATTGACGCTTGCAATTATCTTACGTCGTCCTATCTTGTCCCTTGTCTTAGGGGCGCTTGTAGGACTCGCATTGTTAGACCCTGCCACCGTATTGGCAAATTTTGCTGATGCTTCGCTAAAAGTGATGGGCGATGAAACCATCGGCTGGCTTATTCTGGTATGTGGTACGTTTGGTGCTTTGATAGCATTGTTGGTGCACACGGGTGGTGCCTTAGCATTTGGTCGCAATGCACTGAAAATGGCAAAAGGGCCAAAGTCGTCTTTGCTTATGACCTATTTTTTAGGTGTGATCATTTTTATTGATGACTATCTTAATGCGCTGACGGTTGGTGAGACGATGCGTCGCGTTACCGATAAGTTTAAGATTTCTAGGGAAATGCTTGCCTATGTAGTGGATTCAACCGCTGCGCCTATCTGTGTTCTAGTACCACTTTCGACTTGGGCAGTGTTCTTTGGTGGTTTACTGGTTGATAACGGTGTCGCCGGAGAAGGACAGGGGATCAGCACGTATATTCAGGCCATTCCTTACATGCTGTATGCTTGGGTGGCTGTAATTATGGTGCCACTGGTGATATTTGGTGTTGTTCCACTATTCGGCCCAATGAAAAAAGCAGAGCTTGCAGCTAAACAAGGACAGCCTGCGCTTGAGCAGGTTGATTTGGAAGAAGTGCATACACCGGATCACTATGCTGCAAAAGCCATTGAGCAGGAATTTGAACAAGCCGACACTCAAGGCAAACTGGTTAACTTTTTAGTGCCCATTGGTTTGTTGGTGGCGTTTACGGTGTATTTTGACATTGATGTATGGAAAGGCTTGTTAGCGACTTTGGCTGTGACTATCCCATTTTATATGGTGCAAAGGTTGATGCCGCTTGCAGACATGCTTGAGCAAATGATCAATGGTTTTAAATGCATGCTACCCGCGATAGGAACGGTTATCGCCGCATTTATCTTTAAGGATGTGTGCGATCAGCTGCTATTGCCACAATATGTGATAAATGCGCTGAGTCCTTATATGACAGCTGGTTTACTGCCTGCGATGGTGTTTTTATCTATGGCTATTTTGGCCTTTGCAACAGGCTCTAGTTGGGGGATCTTCGCTGTGACTATTCCTATCGTGATGCCATTGGCCGTTGCTGTAGATGCTAATATTCCTCTGGTGATAGGTGCATTGTTGTCGGCATCATCATTTGGTAGTCAAGCGTGTTTCTACTCGGATTCTACAGTATTGGCAGCTCAAGGCTCAGATTGTAACTTAGTCAGTCACGCCATCACTCAGCTACCTTATGCGTTGATTGCGGCTGCTATCGCCTTTGTTGGCTTCTTGTTCATTGCATAATCGCAAGTAAATTTTAGGGTTAGTTTTGCTAATCCTTCGAAGCTAACTTTCTAAAATACATTACTCTATTGCTCAAGTCTTGCTAGGCTATATAATCAGATTCTCAAAGTGTAAGGATAGCAATGTTCACACCTCGCAAGTTGGCCGAAAATTATCGCGAACTGATAAGTAGTATCGGTTTCTACCCCTCTTTACTTGCAGTTGCATTTTTTATTTTCGCGCTCATAACCACGGCACTTGAATATGCAGCTCCTATCAGCAACTTTAAGGAGCTTATAGCGATTGTACTGGTCGACAGTGAAGAGAACGCACGAACCATCTTAAGCACGCTCGTGGGTAGTATCATCTCATTGACGGTATTTAGTTTTTCAATGGTGATGATTGTGCTGAATAATGCCAGCGCTGGGTTATCACCTAGAGTGTTGCCGGGCCTGATCACCAGAAAGTCACACCAGCTGGTATTGGGGTTTTATCTCGGCAGTATCATTTATGCCATCATTATGCTGATAAACATTCGTGGTGTGGGCAATGGTGAAACTGGGATCCCGGCGTTAGGAGTTTTATTTTCGCTGGTGTTTGGACTGATCTCATTAGGCTTTTTTGTATTTTTTATCCATTCAATCTCCCGCGCCATACAGGTCGATAATGTGCTAAATGACCTGTTTAACAACACCAAGAATGAGATGAAGAATATTATCACCAAACAGCAAGAGCAGCCTTTTGATAACTTTCCTGACTTTTCGAGTTGGCATAATTTACCCAGCACAGAAGAGGGATATTTTAAGGGAGTACACAGTGACAAACTGTGCGGGTTGTGCGAGCAACATGACTTAAAAATATATATTGCAGTTAAACAAGGGTTTTTTACCGTTAAAGGCTATCCGTTTCTTAAGTGTAATAAGGATCTTAGTGAAAATGAGGCGCTACAGGATGCGTTACTTGGCTGTTTTATTTTTTATGTTGAAGAGTACATCAGCGACCATTATCGCTATGGTTTAACACAAATCTCGGAGATTGCAGTGAAGGCCATGAGCCCAGGGATTAATGACCCCGGTACTGCGGTAAAGGCGATTGATATGCTGAGTATTTTACTTATCCAGCGTTTGGATATTTGCGATGTGAACTACTCCTTTAAACACGCTAAAAATGAGCCGCTTTTATATATTCACGAAGCGTCTTTTGATGAATTATTGCATGATAATTTTACGCCGATAAGAAACTATGCAAAGACCGATGGCTATGTCATGGTTAATGTGTTGGAAGCGTTTAAAAATATACTGTTTCGCTCAAGTGCGGATCAACAAGCGACGGCAAGTTTATTTAATTACTTAGAGGCCATCATCGACGATGTGCGCAATACCATCACTAATCCGTTTGACCGTCAACGGATCATTGAAATGCTCGAGGCCATTGAGAAAATTAATGGCGACAAAGGAGAAGCGCTTATTACTCAATTTACACGAGAATAAGCGCGAACCTTTTTAATTCAGCGCAAGCTTAGCAAGACCGGCGGCAATGGCAGAAAGGGAGAGTAACCTGAGTAAAATGATGGCAATATCAGAGCTGCCGCCTGCAGACGTATTTCGATAAACTAAGGGATAATCAAAGAATATAAGTAAGTAGAGTAAGTCAAAAAAACCGATCCGAGTGCCGTTGAGTTCTACTTTTGTACCATCTTTTAATAAGATTTCGGCAAAGCATAAATTGGCCGTGGTTTTTATTCTTCCGCCTTTGCGGTCTTTTAATAGTAAGTAATGAAAGGTGATTTCAGTAATATCTTCTCTAGCAATTTTTTGCGTGCCAGTTACCTTTGTTTTTATTGCTTTGGGCGAAATGGTTAATTGGTTTTTCGACACGTCCATCACCCATTGAGAGCCAAAGCCAAATTTTTTGTACAGCATGACTCTTTTAGTGAAAAAGATAATTAAAAATGCGATTAAACAAGCAGGAAAGGCAAGGTAGCGAGGGTACTCGCCATCAATAAACGACGCTGTGATAGCCAAGGCGAAGACTAATAATGCAAATAAAAATTCAGCGCCACCGGAAAGCATGCCCAGCGCTGCGATAGATTTGAGTGATACTTGAGAGTTATCGTTCAACTCATTTTTGTTTTTTAGAGTCACATATTTGAACCACACTTTATCCGTTAGTGATAAATCGAGTGTGTGTTTAGCTAACGACATAGGGCACCTCCTTGATATTAATAAAAGCAATGATCCTGATCCATTTATATCGTATTTCCGTGAAACTTGGAAATTTTTCAACTGGTTGCGTTGTGTTTTAACCAAGAGATTGATACTTTTTTGGTCATCAATTGGTACAATTGTGGGAACGCTTTTAGGAAGCGGAATATATGATCCAAAAATTAAACAATCGCGATGCGTTGGTGGCTAGAGAGATTTTCAATGTATTTCAACGCTCATACAAAATAGAAGCAGAGTTAATTGGGGCGAGTTATTTTCCGCCTTTATCTCGAACGATAGAAGATATATGCGGTGCGACGAGTCACTTTTATGGATATTTTGAAAATCAAAATCTTGCTGCTGTCATTGAAATTGTCATTGTTGAGAAAACGCTAGAAATAGATAGCCTGACCGTTGATCCCAGTTATTTTCGCAAAGGGATTGCGGGTAAATTACTGCATTTTGTGTTAGCTGAGCTGGGTGCGGAGAAGGTAATAGTTGAAACAGCTAGCGCAAATATCCCCGCCATAGCGCTTTATCAAAAGTATGGATTTATTGAGTTTAAACGTTGGTTGCCCACACATGGAATAGAGAAGCTGGCGTTTGTATCAGTAATTAAACCCGCTCAATAATAACTCATCCTTAAGATGATAAAATGTACACAGTAAACTTTTTTTGCTATAAAAGGTACGAACTCTAAAAATAAATGTTACAACAGGCTAAGGAGAATTCGATGATTAAAGGATGTTTAATAGGCATATGCGGCTTAATTACACTCAATACAACAACCGCTTATGCAGAAGATATGGAAATGGATTTTATTAAAAATGAGGTTGAAATATCATTTCAGCAATATAAAGATGGCTCAATTGAAAGTGGAATCTATGCTCTAGAGTCGTTGGCTAGGCTTTTGAATCAAGCGGAGTCCTCAAGTGTTCGTGCTGAATTGGGGCCCAATATTTTAGCATTTACTTACATCCGTATCGGATTATTGCACGAAAAGCTTGGAAACTCACTAACAGCTGAGCCGTTTTTCGCAGCAGCCCAGCAAAATCTTAGCAAAGAGTTTAGTGCAGAAAAAGTCACAGTTAATGAGCTAAAGTCGATGGTGAAACAACTCGATGAGATGTCCATTTAGTATTTGTGTAAATTGATTTGCCAATATTAAGTGAAAATATCATTAATGCTTAACTCTTAAACGTTATGTGTCAGAACACAGTGAAAGAGTTTTAATTTATTCTTTAATGTCATAGAGTTGACATACCTATGTCGCCTAAGTGGCGTAATCAGTAGGAAGGTCTCCGAGTATAGTTGAGCTAACTAATACAGGAGACCAATCATGGAAATGCAAATTAACAAACAACTTATAAAATCGAAAAGAGTAGAGCGGGCGTGGAGTCAATCCGAATTGGCACAGGTTTCTGGGCTAAGCCTGCGAACCATACAACGTATTGAAAAGTCAGGGACGGCATCGCTCGAGTCGATAAAAGCACTTGCTGCGGTTTATGAAGTTAAGGTGATAGAAATTCAACATCAGCCTAAGCTAAAAGGTGCCAAATTAACACGCAAAGCTGCGGCATTTTTTGCAGGTACTGCTGTGATGGCTGCAAGTGTTTTTACCTTAACGGCGTCAGCTAAGCCCGTGATGGTTGACCTTATGCTAACCTCTCAGGGACAAACGCTGGCTGATGTTCAGGTTTTGAATGACGAAGGCGCATTCAGCGAGATTGTATTTTCAGATAAGCTAAAAATTCGCCTCACCTCAAAAATTGAACAAGAAAACCAAGTGAAAATAGTGACCGAGATTTACAGCTTATCTTCTGAGGGTCAAGTTCTTATCGCTTCCCCCAGTGTTACGGTTCAACATCAAAAACAGGCTGAAGTACACTTTGATGATTATCAACTCTCGTTGTCACCAAATCTGTAATACAAAAAGCTCAGTAAGTTAAAGCAAACTTACTGAATTTTTTTCCGATTATTGAAGCAAAGCAATAACCACACTAAACAAGTCAGTATAAATTGTCATGTAAACTTGATGTTACTCAATTTCTGGTATGTTATATTGTATCTAAAATGGTGCAAGGTTTATTTTATGATCACAATAACGGATGGACCACTTCATCTTTACCAAGTGGAGCAAGGTGGTATTTTGGTTACAGGCATTTTGGCCGAGCTTGACGTTTCAGTGTTACCTGAGCAAGCGATTCTGCCTCACGAGTCGGTTTCGGTTACCCATGCTATGGCGCTGAAAAAGCGTGTTCAGCTCGAGAAGTTGCTGTTACCCCCGTGTCTTTTGGTCGGAAAACTTAATTTGGACAAGGTGCGATGGCAAGCGGAATGTGTTGAAACTGCGCAGTGGCACAGTGATTGCGGTGAGTGTACTCATCGCCTCTATGCTGTTGAAAATCGTCACGTGCTACAAGAATTAAGACAGCAGATCGCAATGCACCAACAATGGCTAATTGCTGATGGACATCACAGGATGTTTGCTGCCAGCCAACGTCATGCGCCTCAATCTCGGATGATGGCATGGTTAGTTCCACAGCAAGATGCGGTGATAACGAGTTTCGCGGTGCAGGCATCTTACACACAAGCTGTAGATGTTACTAAATTCAAACAGCACCTTAGCGATTTTGATATCTGTGAATCCCCGGAGACTGAGGGCGATTATACTATTTGGTTGGGGAAAGCTGCTTTATGTTTTGCTCTCCAACGCGCGACAAGCGATTCTTATCTTATTCAGACCCAGTTGCGTAGAGCACTGCAGGCACTGCCAGCGTTTGAGGAGCTGTGGTCTAAAAATAAAGTTGAGCTAAGTGATGACGCTCATATTGTAACCGCCATCTGTCGCGCCCCCATAATTGAAGACATCTTTGCTGCTGCCAAAGCAGGCAAGTACTTTCCAGAAAAGTCGACCTTATTTACTCATAAGGCCGACAGCCAAGTACTTTACCATATAAATCAGCAGGCAGCTTGTGCTTAAAAGCCCTCACAGAGGGCGATACTTACAACTGTTTAAAGGCTTCAAGCACCCTAAGGTTTTGCTCCGGAAGCCCGATGCTTACTCTTACAAAATGATCAAAACCTGATTCTAGCCAAGGTTTTATCATTATTCCTTGTTGCAGCAGCAAAGATGCGACATGCGCAGACGGCTGCTTGACATCAATAAATAAAAAGTTGGCTAGACTTGGCGCGACAAAATAACCCAGCTCGGTGAGGGCGGCGCTGAGTTTTTCCCTTTCGCTATTTGTTTGCGTGACCGTGTCTACCAAATAGGAGGGATCTTGCAATACCGCAATCGCAGCAAGTTGTGCTAGTCGATTTACATTGTAAGGTGTACGTACGCGGTGCAGATAATCCGCCAACTGGGCATTTGCCATTACGCCGTAGCCCACTCTAAGCCCTGCAAGACCATAGGCTTTGGAAAAAGTTCGTAATACCGCGTAGGGACGAGGCTGTGTTTGAAGTAGTGTTAAGCTATCGACAAACTGTTTATGGCCTTGGGCATATTCGCAGTACGCTTCATCAATGACGATAACCGTATTGAGCGGACAGGCATCAATGAGGCGCTGCAAATTATTGGCATCAAACGTACAACCTATGGGGTTGGATGGGTTAGCAAGCATAAGCATTTTTAAATCTGGGTGGCATGCGATAGCATCGAGCCAATCATCAATTCGATAGGACAAATCGCTTTGCATCGGCACTTCTAGGACCTTTGCCCCCATCATATTGGCGTAAATCCCATGAAGCGCAAAGGTAGGCTTGGCCACTAACACCTTATCGCCTTGACTGAGGAAAGCTTTACAGAGCATTGAGAGTACATCCTCAGAGCCATTGCCGAGTACAATTTGTTCTCTGGCAACGTTAAGTTTAGTTGCCAGCTGCTCATTTAGCTCAGTGCATTGGCTGTCTGGATAGCAGCTAGCGGTATGCAGTTGTGCTTTAAAAGCATTAAGCGCAGCAGGACTTGGCCCTAAAGGGTTTTCATTCACTGAGAGGTTTATCATATTGGGGTGGAGATTACGCGCTGTTGCTTGCTCAATGGTTTGTCCTGCACCATAGGGCGGCAGTGCAATGACTTCTTTGCGGGCTGGGTTTGGCATTGTCGTTGTCATGCGTTTTGCTCCTTGAGTGATGTGGGCTCAAGCAAACGGTTAGCCCTATGATTAAAAAGCCAAATCTCAGATAGTGCTGTGACTGCAAGTCCTAACATTAAGGCGTACCAAACGCCCAAAATACCCAAAGAGAAAAACTCTTGAAATAACCACGCACCGGGAAGACCAATGCACCAATAACCAATTAAAGACAGCATTAGGGTGCTTTTAACATCGCCAAGTCCACGCAAGATACCGAGCCCGATATTTTGCCACGCGTCAAAAAGTTGCAAAAAGGCGGCAATAACGAGTAGCTCTATAGCGATAACAACGACGTCGGAGTTTTGTAATTCTTCTGCACTTAAAAATGGCAGCAGTACAAACTCGGGTGTGAATAAATAGATTAAGGCGAAAACAGACATGACCACGGCACCGCAAATAATCCCCAAATTGCCGATGCGTTTTGCATGATGAAAGTCCCCCGCAGCATTGGCTTCGCTGATGTAAATAGAACAAGCAGATGAAATGCCAGCAGATACCATAAATACGATGTACACCATTTGGCTTACCACGTTGTGGGCGGCTAAGGCATTTACGCCGAGTGTTGCCACAAACAACGCAAGCACGGTGAAAAAACCAGCTTCAAGCCCGTAAGTTGCGCCAATTGGCACGCCCATTTTCCATGTTTTACTAAGTGCTTCACGGTCGGTTTGCCAAAACTTTATAGTGAGGTAGGGGCTTAGTACGTCATCGCGCTTGGCAAATAGTACAAACAGTAAAAACGATAAATACAGCACGATACACGTGGCGGCTGCAACCCCCACAAAGCCGAGTTGTGGTAGGCCAAACTGACCAAAAATTAGACCGTAATTGAGCACGATAGTGAGTACAACAGATACACCCGTTATTAACATCAATGGCCCTGGTCTTTTCAATCCAACACTAAAATGCCGCACGCTTTGAAACCAAAAACAGGGTAATAAGCCCAAAGCGACAACGGTTAAATATTGGGTCGTCAAATTGGCAATTGCCTCGGATGTACCGATAAACCTTAAAAATGGCTCTATGGCAAACATCGCGGCGGCGAATAGCAGACCCAAAAATGTTCCGATAAGCATGCTGGCGTTAAAAAGAGGAGTGATCTGATCTAGTTTAGCCTTGCCGATTGCATCAGATACCAAATTACCCGTTGCCGTGACTACGCCCGTTCCCATGGTTCTAAATTGATTAAAAATACCAATGGCGAGGCCGCCTGCAGCCAGTTCTAACGGGCTCAACATACCGAGCATGATAAGATCTATCGTTGCAATTGCCACGTAGAGCAGATTGGTCAGAATAAGCGGCCCTGCGAGCTGACTTACTTTAAAAATATCGGCGCGCGCTGAAGCTACCATAACGTTACTTCCTCCACGTTTTCTTGTGTGATGGCAAAGTCTGCAACCGCTCTTCCGAGTGCCACGTCAGTAATGATCATGCCGCTGTTATAGACAAAGATAATTTCATCAGGGTGGGTTCGTGCCGGCTTTTCACCATTTAGTATTTCCGTCAATGTCGCATCAACGGCGGGTAGCTTATCGTTCTCGTCTAATAAATCGTCTCCGGTGACCTTCATTTGTTCTGCATCCGTTGTGAGCAATCTATCAGCTCGGTGTAGCACTGGCTTTTCGATCCCATAGCCAACTAAAATCACCACAGCGCCCGGTTTTAACCATTCATATTTAATGTTCTCTTTGGCGGATAACCCAGTAACGGCAAGGATCACATCGGCTTGTCTTACTGAAGCTTCTAAGTCTTGTGATACCGCAACTTGTCGCTGTGGGTGATGCTCCTTTAGTTTTTGCTGAACCGCTTCCAAACCTGCTTGATAGCTGCCGTGGACGGTTAAGTGTGTGAGTTGTGGTAATGCCGTGACGAGCATTGGTAAAGCGATTTGCCCTTGAACACCTGTTCCTACAACCAACGCATTTTTGGCATCTGAATGAACGGCATACTTTGCAAACAAGGCGGAGGTGGCTGATGTGCGCATAGGGCCTAGTTCTTTTACATCCATTAGGGCCACAGGGTGGCCTGTGGCATCATCGCAAAGGAAAATAAAGGAATAGAATTGATATTGGTTACGACTTCTGTCTGGGTCGTATTCATAGACCACCTTAAACCCTACGGTATTACTTGCGGCATCTCGGCCAGCCATACTATAGGCAATGGATCGACCATCTTGTGGCGTCATAATCACTTTGAGTGGGTTGGCAGAGTCAGGGTGGTGCAGTGAACGAAAGGCATTTTCCACCACCTCAATGACTTTACTATAGGGAAAATCAAGTTGCGCCAGTCGGGCTTCATTTAGTATCGGCAGAATAGTTTGTTGGGTCATGGTTAGGCTCTCGCGGCAGGTTTATATTGCGTTAATAGGTCATCGAGCTCTTGCTCGATGTTAATGTCGATAAGGTCGTGTTTTGCCATCCAATCATCATTGAATACCGTATCGAGATATTTCTCGCCACCGTCACAAACGAGCACTACAAATAAGCTATCGGCGGGGGCGGTTTTTAACGCCTGTAGCGCTTCGTATATAACTCCTCCAGCCGAGCCACCGACCATTAGGGCGTAGTGCTTGGCAAGGTACCTGGCGGTATTAAACGCTTGTTTGTCAGATACCTTCACGCCTTTGTCGATAAGTTCATACTCAATAACGGGACCTATCTCAGCGCCTTCCGGCGTCCCCGTTCCTGACTGATGATAATTCAGTCCTGGTCCACCAAAAATCACAGACCCTACAGGTTCAACTCCAATCGTTGTGAGGTGATGACAACCTAAGTCGCGCAAAGCCCTTGTTGTGCCGCATAGCGACCCACCTGTGCCAACCGCACCAACAAGGTGACTAATGTGTTCACCAAGTTCATGAAAGACCTCTTGCGCAAGTCCTGTATAACCGCGGCTATTGGCAAAATTATTGTGTTGGGCGGTCCAAAATGCGCCTTGCTCTTGTGCCAGCTTTGCGGCCATTGCATCGCGAATATCAGTCGATAAGCTGTCGTCTCCGGCTTCGCTAACGCAGATCACCTCCGCGCCAAAAGCTTTCATATTGCTGATTTTCTCTTTTGCCGCATGGTTATCCACAAGTGCGGTAAAGCGATAGCCACGCTCAGCTGCAAGCAGCGCAAGGCCAACGCCGGTATTGCCAGAGGTTGACTCAACGACCCAGCCCCCCGGCTTCAGTTGGCCACTGGCTTCTGCTTCATCTAACATAGACTTCGCCATTCGGATCTTAGTGCTACCGGTGGGGTTAAACTGCTCAAGTTTAAGATACAGTTTGCTACCGTTTGGTAGACTTAAAAACTGCATTAGCGGGGTATTACCAATACTTTGCGAAACCCTTAAATAGGGGGTTAGGGATAATGTCGAGGCGAGTGAATGCTGCGCATTTATGTTCATAAATAGGCTCCTTTACGTTGTGTTGTTGGGTGTTTTTTTAGCTAAGTAGTTGCCAAGAAAGTCTGTTGTGCTCCCACGTTACGGCGATTTTTCGTGGCAATGGCATAGAGTGAAATTCAGATTCATTCGAATCCATTTGATATCCTGCAGTGTTGAGGTAAACCATTAGGTCATCGCGCTGCGGTAGTTGCGACAAGGGAATAAACCGCCAGCTTATTATGTCGTTATCTAGGCAGGTTGCGCCGCCAAAAGCAACGCGATACGTTCCTTGTTTGCGGTTTGAATGTGCCGTGAGTAACAGCGGACTCGGCAAGTATTCGCTTTCAAACCACTGTTCTGACAGTGATAAGCTTGAGCCCGAAAGTGTGGCGATATGGCAGTCTGATGTGCCTAGGTGCGGCTTTGTCCCTTGCACTTTAAACAAGCTAATGCCAGCCTCGTCGAGCAGTGCGCGTCCAGGTTCAAGCATCAATGTAAGGTTCCTTTGGCGTAATGCCGCTAATGCGGTTTGTCCATGCGCGTTCTTCACTGCCAAAATAGCGTGTAAGGTGTCCGCAGGGCTTTGTTTGTTATGGTAGGGATAAAATCCTGCAAAGGTTTTATCTGCAAAAAAGCATTCAAAGTCCAAGGCTTGTTGCCACTGCTCATTCTGTAAGTAGGAGACGGGCAGGCCACCGCCAATATTCACTTTTGATGGCGACAGCCCCATTTGCTTGGCCTCGTCTATTGCACCGACTAAGGTATGGATACTCTCGCCACGTGCTTGTGGGCAGTACCCGCTTAAGTGGCAGCTAAATCCTTCTAAGCTTACCCATTCCTTGTATTCTCGGCACTGTGCTAATAGCGGCGTAAGCTGGCACAGTGAACTACCAAAGCGTGAGGCTTTAGTTGGTTGTGTTTGTAAACGCAGTAGCACTCGCGCTGGGCGCTTTCGCTGGCGGGCCAGTGTAATGATGGAGCTTAACTCAGCACTTGAATCTATGGCGACAAGTGCTTGATGCACAAGTGCTAAGCTAAGTAGTGCATCTGATTTATGCGGACCAGATACACCAATTTTTACACCTTGAATACCACCGCTTAGGGCAAGTTCAAACTCTTGCACGCTAGCCACGTCTATCCCTATATCGTGATTGGACGCGACTTGAGTAAAACATTGGGCTTTGTTGGCTTTTTTTGCAAAATAAATCTCATGCTCAAGCCCGAGCTTTATACAGTTGGCTTGCAGTGTTTCGATATTTTCCGCAAAACGCTGAGGAAACACTAAATGTAGCGGCGCTCCCAATGCTGCCGCCCATTCAAATAACTTGGCTTGGTGCTCCGATAGCAGGCTCTGCGTTTGCGGATGCAATTTTGCAGTGAAGGCATCACTCATACGACTAACACCTCTTTGTTGTTTGCACTGTCTATCTTGTTGACACGGCGTTTTGCTATAAGGAGCAGGCCGACGGCTAGTAGCAGCAACCAGATTAATGGCGTGTAGTTGTTCACTGGTGTGGCAAAGTCACTGCTAAATTGAGGAATATCAGCTAAGTCCGTGAGCGTTGGCTTTGCGCTACAACCCTCACAAGGAGCAAAGTCTCCTTTTTGATTGGCTTTGGCGATTTCGTTGGCAAAGAAACCTTGTAGTGCTTGATGATGAGCTTCAACTTCCGCCATGAAGGCGTGATGACGTGCTAATCCATTGCCCGCTAAATCAACCAGCAGTGTTTGTGCGATGAGTGCGGGGGAGAGATACTGTAGCTTTTGTGCATTATGTTGCTGTGCTTGTTGCGCAGTTAAAAAGCGTAAATCTTCGGCCGCCATTGCGCGTTCAACAGAATTAATGGTGGCGATTTTTTTGGTTGCGTAATCGCTGGAACCACTGCCATTCTTCGCAAGTTCTGGATGATCTTGAAAATACTGAGCTAAGGTCTTTTCACTCGCTTTTTGGGCATCGTCGCTAGCGGCACGGAGGCTATCTATATAGTGAATTCGTGAAGGGGTTGGGTCAAGCAAAGCGATGCTGGTATTGACCAAAGCTGGAACCACAATCACCCAGGCAAGCCAACAGGTGACTAAGGTAGCTGCGTTGTTTGCTGCACTTTTGGCTCTGCTATTTACCCAAGCGGTTAAGGCAATCCAAAACCCAGAATAACATAGTGCGATAAGGTTATAGCTCAGCAGTTCAACCACTCCTAGCTGCTCTCGTATTGTTATTAAAAGCAGGCTACTAATACTTAAAAATGGCAGCACAATTAACGCGCTTCGCAGCAATAATTGATAGGTCAGAAGGCGGGTCGCACTGCCTCCTTGAAGCATCAGTAGTCTTAGCTGCCCATCTTGGCGTTCACTTGCCAAGGCATTAAAGCAAATGCCAATAATGAGCAATGGCAGTAAGTAGACAATCACAAAACTTAAATCGAACTGGCCTAACAACAGAGATAGCGGATGAACATAGTCATATTGATGAACGATGTGCTGTTTCTCTTTGATTAGCATCTTAAAATAGTAAGGTAATACGTCGGCTTGCCCTGTTGCGATTGGCGACGTTGCAAGCGGGGTTTTGGTGGCGTAATTTTGCATTAAGTAAAAAGCCTGTCCGCGCAGGTCGTATGGGTCTTCCCACCATTTATAGTCTGCTGTGCTGGCGAGTCTTTCTGGTAATCCAGCTTTGGCATCTTGGATGGCCTGTTGCTGCATTTGCTGTGCGGCAAGTACCACGTCATGCTGTTTTTTAGCAAAGTAATGGGCGTTAAAAAATGCCACTAGTGCAAGCATGGTGGTGGTCACAAACAGCGCGAGTACGAGCTTTTCTCGCCAGAGGTTTTTAAACTCAGTAGCTAACATTAAGCGTTTCATCTTTGCTCCTCCAAGCGCAGTTTTTTAATCGCGAAGAAACTCAATAACACTAGCACAATCAACCAAAAGCTCAGGCTAAACAGGCTGATAACGTAGTGAGGCAGGTAACGAATGAAATTGGGGTATTGGAATGCGAACTTTGGGATCTGCTGCCATAATTCCTCGCCCGCGGTGTAATGTCCGTCCGCCTTGTGACCGTGATCTCTTTGATTAAAGTTAAGCACCTCTTGCATCAGGCGGCGGTGCTGCTCTGCCGCATTCTCAAATGCTTGCTGGTGGGTAAAGTCGCTGGCAGCGGTGGCCATCGACAGCGTTTGTATCGCGATAAACGGCGTTAACATTCCTGCAAGTTGATAGCTTTGTGATTGCGCTTCTAGTTGAGCTAAACGCGCTGAAAATAAGCGGTCAAAGATTTTATCAGCGTATTGTTCACCAAATTGGAGTTGCGCTCCGGCATAGTCAAAGGGCAAGTCTTCCACATTGCTGACACCATATTGAGTCAATGTTTGTTGTTTGAACTTTGCGATTGCTTCAACTCGTGCTTCGGTATAAACCTCACTTTCAAGCTTTGCTTGAAACGCTTGACCTGAACCTTGAGGATGAATGGTGGTTGCGATATTCATCGCCAGTTTTGGTAGTAAAAGTGTTGTAAGGGCCCAAATGGTTAATAGCGCTATCAATGCGCGCCTTACCGTTGGAAGTAAACTTGAAATCGTGGTGGTGAGTAACGACCAGAGCAATAGGTAAACCAAATAAAATAGTAAAAATAGCCAACTTCTGAGTGTATGAGGCTCCGCGCTTGTTACTTGGCTATAAAGTAAAAAAAGCGCGACAGGCAATAAAAATAAGCAAGAAATAGCAAAAAGCAGCGCACATTTGGCGATAAACAACTTAGCTGGGCTTGCGCCCGATGCGAGCAGTTGTTTTAAGGTGCCTTGCTCACGCTCTCGGGCAAGTAGTGGGTAGCCAATTAATATAATCAATAGCGGTAGTAACACTTGCAGCACAAAGGCGGGTGATAAGCTACCAAAACGTGACATCGGCAAGTTATCTTGCGCACTTCTAAACATGCTATCGTTGCGAATATGAGCCTCAAGCCTCAACACATTCCCTTGGTATGCTTGTAATCCCGCGTCGAGTGCAGCCAATGGGGTGGTGGGTTTGACCACATAAATACCGTAGTGGGCGGCGGAATGGGGACCTTTTTCACCTTGATTTAACCAGCGTAATTGCTCTGATTGGGACACTTCCGTGACGGCTTGCTGATAGCTTTGGTGGCTTTTAAAACCAGTCAAGCAGGCAAGCAAGAGCAGCAATACTGCAATGCCTCCAAGCCAAAGCGCTTGTCCCTGTCGCTTGGTATCGAGCCATTCCTTTTTTAATGTCGTTTGAAACATCAGACACCCACCTTGATATGTTTGAGGTAAACGGATTCAAGTTGGACTTCTTGCAGTTGTTCATAGACTAAGGTATCGACTAATTGCCCTTGATTGATAATTGCCACGCGATGGGCATCTTCTTGAGCACGGTATAAGTCGTGGGTCGCCATTAAAATCGCGACGCCTTGCTTTGCTAATGACTGAATGAGCTGGCTAAATTCATGGCTGGCTGAAGGATCAAGACCTGATGTAGGCTCATCTAAGATCAATGCCTTGGCTTGTTTTGCGAGGGCAATGGCTATGCCCACTTTTTGTCGCATCCCTTTTGAATAGGTTGCAACGGGTTTGTCTACAGCGTGACTTGGCAGTTTTACTTCACTGAGCAGTGTGCGAAAGGCCTCGTCGGTCTTTTCTATGCTGGCCATTTTGCTGAAATACGCGAGATTCTCAAGTCCGCTAAGTCGCGGATAGAGCGCGACTTGTTCAGGAATATAAGCCAGTTGCTGCCTTGCCGTTACTACGTCATGTTGTGGATTAATTCCAGCGATGGTGATTTCCCCGGCATCCGGTTGTAAAAAGCCCAGTAAGCAATTAATCGTGGTGGTTTTACCTGCACCATTTGGGCCTAGCAGCGCTAGAATTTCACCTTGATGTACGCTCAAGTTTAATCCCTGTAACGCTTGGTATTCACCAAAGCGCTTTTGCAGGTTATTGATTTGAATAACAGGTGTAGTCATGAATTATCCTTAAAAGCTCACGCTTAATGAGGCGATAAAGGTGCGGCCACGACCGGGAGCGACTCCCCAGTCTATGCCTTTGGCACCGCCAGATAGCCAATATTCTTTGTCGAACAGGTTTTCGGCCTTGAGTCGTAGCGTGGTGTTAATGTCAGTAAAGTGGTATTTAGCGCCCAAGTCGAAGCGCGTGTAGGCTGGTAGCTTTAGCGTGTTATTGACGTTTTGTTCGCGCTCACCAACATGGAAAATACCCGCATTGATGCTTAACGCCTCCCAAAATGGCAGCTGATAGTCGACATAGAGATTTGCTTGAAATTCAGGCACATTGGCTGGGGTGTTGCCATTAAGCGCGGGCTCGCCGTCGAGCTTATCTAAGCTGGGGTCCATCAAGGTGATGGATGCTACGGTTGCAAGACCGTGAGCCAATGAACCACTAGCATTGAGCTCAATACCTTTATGTGACTGGACACCGTCTTGCACGAAATAGTTAGTAATGTGATTGTGGTACTCCAACATTTTTTCTATTTCGAAGACGGCTATCGAGTAGTTCATGGTGTCCGTTTGGTATTTTATGCCAGCTTCAATTTGTTCGCTTTCTTGTGGGCCGAGTGATTCGCCCTCGTTTATTGCACCGCTGCCGATGACTGCAACGCCGCCTTCCCCCGCGCCTTCTGAGTAACTGGCATAAAACGCGAGCTGATCGCTTGGGTTGTAGTTAAGACCTATGATGGGGGTATTAAAAGTTCGGTCGTCTAGCGTGGTTTTAGTTTGGCCAGGTAGAGTTTGCTCTTTTTTGTATTGAATATGACGCAGCCCTAAGGTGGCATAAAATACATCGTTAAAGTGCAAGGTATCTGTGATAAATAACGCGCTTTCAGAGGCTTCAGTTTTGGTTGGTTCTGGATAATCAGGGAACTGCGGTTTACTGCTATGAATTGGATTGAAAATATTGCCAACGGGGTTGGTTAACTCAAACCAACGCCCATCCTTTGACTCATAATCACGAATACTAACGCCGACGACTAGCTCATGTTCAATTGCAGCGGTGGTAAGTTGACCGCTGACAAAACTATGTGCGGAGAGTGTGTCATACGTTTCGTCTGGGGTAATGTGGATAGCGGCAGACAGCACATTACCTTGTGTATCAACCGAGTAGATATCAGGAAAAACGGTAAACCTGTCATTACCAGAAAGCGCAGCTTGGTTTACCCATTGCCAGGAGTCGTTCAACCAAAAATCAGCACGTGCGGCAAGGTTATATGACTCGGTTTGATACTTTGCCCAAGGTTGTCCGAGCAATACATCACTGGTGTCGACATAGGGCGGTAATATTTTACGGTCAGGATCATTGGGGTCGCTGGCAAGTCCTATCAAAGGCTGTGATACAGTGCTTTTGTCTTGGTAATCGCCGTCTAATCGGATAAATAGGCGGTCTGAGACTTGCCAATCCAGTGCTGCACTAAAGAAATAGCGCTCTAAGTCATCACCACCGGTAAAGTCACCGTTTTTCTCTGCTGCGGCATTAATACGATAGCCGAGCGTTTGCTCTTCGGAAATTGGCCCACCGAGGTCGATGTGTAAATACTTTCCTCCACGGCTACGTACTTCTGTTGTGACATCCAAAAAGGCGTCCATGGTAGGGCGCTTTGTCACATAGTTGATGGTACCGCCGGGGTTGTTAAAGCCTGATACGAGACTTGACGGGCCTTTAACGATATCAATGCGCTGAATATTCTCTAGCGGTACATCTTGGTAGGGGGCAAGCGCTAAACCGTCGCGTCTTAGACCGTTAGTCCAATCTAGTTGAAAGCCACGCAGACTCACAAAGTCGAAAACCGTACCAATTGAGGTATTTTGAACAGAAGCATCGTTGGCAAGCACTTCGCCTAGCGTTTTTACTCTTTGATTGCTGATCAGTTCTTCAGAAAATGATTGAATGGAAATAGGAAGAAGCTGTGGATCTTTCATCCCCAACGCCGAAGCGTTCACGTCTCTCGTGCTGTAAAGAGGCGCGCGAGTGCCATGCACATCAATTGTTTCAATGGATTGTTCGGCAACACTAAGTGAAGAATATAAGCTACTAAGCACGCTAACTGTCAGGAGTGACCTTGTCATTTTGTTATTCCAACTGCAAAAACGAATGTGAAAAGAACCATCATTTATTTGATACAAATGATTATTTTTAAAAATGTTATAACGTAACGATCTTAATCATGTTTTTGCGTGTTTGAAAAGAGGGGAGTTATTGCCAAAAGGTTATCCTTGGTGATTTTTGTTGTGAAAAGTGAAATTAATGTAGGTCGTTCAAAGTACCGGCTTTACGTGTTGAAAAAGTATAAATCTCAACAAGTATTATTTTTACAAATAAAAATCGTTCTCATTAATTTGTTTTTAAAGCGGGTGAGTTGATTTTTTGTTGTGAATTTTTGTATAAAAAACAATGTGAAAGTTTGTAAATGGTTTGCGTGTTATTCAGTACATCGAGCTTAATCTCACTGAATAACGCTGAACATATGCTCAGAGAAGTGCTTGCTGCTTGATAAAGGTAACGAGTTTCTCAGCAATGTCTTGATGCTCTGAAGCGGTTGGATGCCACACACAGCCTTCTAATGGTGAGTCGAATGTATGACTGTATAGTTTACTGATATCTTGCTGATTAAGCTTTGCAATTGCATCGTGAGTTGCTGGAATAATAAAGTTATATGGATATGCCGGACGAGGCATATAAATAATGGGGACTGCAGGATATCTTGCACGCAGCTGTTTGGTGAAAACGACCATCGTTTTTACCCACTGCGTTTTGACTTCATCAATAGTTTGCCAAGGCTCTGCAGGGGTTGGATCGGTACTAAAGTCATTGGTGCCTACTTCAATGACGATAAGCTGTGGAAACTTGTCTTCAAAGCCAGTGTTGTCGGTAAATACTGCTGACATTTTGTCGTAGTAACTACGCAACGTATGATGTGGTTGATTGCCGCCCCAATTTCGAATTAAGCCTAAACCTGAGTATGAAACTTGGGTAAAACTGGCTCCCAGCTGTTGCGCGCTCATATACGGAAATGCTTTACGCGCGTTACTTAAATCAAGAATTTCACTCCATTCACACTGTCTTTGAGTGGACTCACTGCCAAAGCCTGCGCTAATTGAATCGCCAATAAATAAGATATGGGGCTGTGGCTGCTGGATTGAGTCTAATTTTCCGTCCACATCAACACTTAGGATCTGGGTATTGTGGTCATAGTGCTCCCAGCGTTTAACGAGTTCAATTGTGACGGTTTCTGTCTTTGTACTTTCAAATAGCGTGAAGGTCTCCGCAACACCATTGGCGTTGGTCTTTAGCTTTTTTGTAAATTTGCCATCAATCAATACATCGAATTGATCGCCATAGCCCATCAACTCGATATGAAAGGCACGACCAGTGAGCTTGGTATGCAGCTGGCTACCCGGCCAATTAAAACTCACACTGCCATCGGCATAGTTTTTACTGACGCGTCCTTCATAATGAATCGCATGATGGGTCGCTGCGTGATTTGCGGCACTGGCTACACTTCCAAAAGCTAATAAAGCCACCGTAACTAACGTTTTTAACATGTTGTATTCCTTGTAGGGTTATTCATTGAATAATGTAACTGGTTTAAATAGGTTGTGAGTTAATTTGGGCTTGAAAATTATTCACTTAACAAAGGAGAAAATAGAATATATCACTGGCAGGAAGAGAGTCGCTCAGGTACATTACTCTATGTAATCAGGTTAAGGAGAAGTAGCTGATGACGATTGTAGAACAGATAGTTGCTAGAGATATTGAAGCGGTTATTGTATATGAATCAGAGCAGGTGATTGCGTTTGCCGATCACGACCCCATAAACTTTGGCCATATCTTAATTTGCCCCAAATCCCCTTATGAAACGCTTCTTCAGGTCCCTGAATCCATACTGGCTGAAATCCACCGCGTTGCGCGTGACCTTTATGTGCGAATTGAGCGTAAATTTTCCCCAGATGGGATTACGCTGGTGCAAAACAACGGGCATTTTAACGAATTGAGCCACTATCACCTGCATATTTTCCCCCGCTATAAGCGAGATAGTTTTGCGTTTGGACGCGATGGGCTCAATATTAAACCTCAAGAGGTTTTGCGTACCTCACTTGAGGGGTTATAGATGCTCGGGGAAGTATTAATTAAGGTTGTTGTAACGCTATTACTTTGTATGTCACTCGTCTGGACTTTGTTGCCTTGGGCGTTTGGGTTATTAAATTTCCAAAACAAACATGGCTACCCACTCTACAACATTGGCCGAGTGTGCTGGTGGGTAATGGTTGCTATGCATCCCGTATTTGCTATTGGCATTTGGTTTTTCGATGCCAGTTTAAGTAAGTTAATATTTAGCCTAGCGGCAATGCATTGCTTTTTTGGGATAATGTTTGCCAGAAATGTAAGCACGCAATAAATCAAAAGGTCATAAGTGAAGATTAACATCAATGCGATTCAGGGCGAGGATGCGGATGCCATCAATAGGTTAATGCGTGAAGTCTCAGAGGCTGACGTCTTACCGAATTTTTCGCAGCTTGGCAAAGACACTTATCTAAACGAAATAATACCTGAAGTAACTCAAGTCATGTGCAACGCCAACTTTGTCGGTGCCAAGGCGTTGATAAACGGTGAGCTGATCGGGTTTGCTTTATTAAGAGACGGTAACTACCTCACCCATTTATTTGTTGCTAAGTCAGCTCAAGGTAAAGGGGTTGGCCGGCAGTTATTAGATACTGTGTTAGCGAGTACATCCGCAGCTCAAATCTCGCTATGTTCATCGCTTAATGCAGCATCGTTTTATCTTGCGCTAGGTTTTCAGGCGACAGGGCAAGAAGCACAGAAAAACGGTATTAGATTTGTTCCAATGAAGTTAGACCGAACTTAAGCAAGGATATTTTATGACATTTCCAATTAACGGCTCGTGCCAATGTGGTGAAGTAAGCTACACGTTAAAAGCAGCACCTAAAATGGTGGTCGCCTGTCATTGTAAGGCTTGCCAAAAACTGTCAACCAGCGCATTTAGCATTACAGCCATTGTTGATAAAGACGATATTGAATTTTCGGGTCCGATGAAGGAATGGCGACGCCCTGCTGACAGCGGTAACGTTAGCGGAGCTAAGTTTTGCCCAACTTGCGGCAATCGCATTTACCACTTTAATCCAGCAGAGCCGAATTCAATTAAACTCAAACCAAGTAATTTGGACGATACTCGCCTTATTCAACCGACGGCCCATGCATGGGTTAGTGAAAAGCAAGGCTGGTATACCATCCCAGAGGGCGTCATCGTATTTGATAAACAGCCTTAGCCTGCTCTGATGTGTTCAACGTCAATTATTAAGCAAGTGATCGCGAAGGAGTGTGCGCTTCACCGCAAAGAAAATAGGCATAATATGGCGCTGTGTCGCGAACTCCTTCACCCTCAATTTATTGACGTTGGACGCTCTGGAAGCCAATATAACTTAGGCCAGATCCTATGCTTAATGAATGAAGAAGAATGGCCAGATGGGGAGGTAGTAGCAGAGCAGTTTCACTGTGCTTATATGAATAGTGACGCTTTGCTTCTTACTTATCGCTCCGCATGGCGGAACACTGATGGCACGCTTTCAGAGCATGCTTATCGGTCATCTTTATGGGTCGAGCAAAATGATAAGTGGCAGTTGTTACATCATCAGGGTACGCCCACCAGTTTATTTTAGTGCTGTTTTTACGACATAGGTTGGGTTGTAAAAAATCACAAAAGTAAATTTTAAGTAATTGAAAATGCGACTACACTAAATCGACATAAGAAGAATATCTGCTAGACCAAGATCTAAGGAACGAGTATGTCAACACCTCAACCCGGCACTGTTGTGAGTAATGCACAAACCAGAGCCGCTAATTTAACGACGACAAACAGCAATGAAGTGCCAGCGACTAAACAATTTGTAGTGAATGCCACCGGCAACTTATTTATCGCAAGTACGCTAAACAGTACCGCAGGTGGAAGTGTATTGCCGCAAGAAGCTGAAAATGCGTTTGGTGAAGTGAGTGTATTTTTTGCTGCTTTAACCAAGGCGATGGCAGAGTCAGGCACGAGTTTATATGACTATGACGCGCTCAATAAATTAGTCTCAAGTTCAGGTCTTTTTGTCAAAGTGACAGAGAGTAATATTCAGTTTGAGAGTAAACAGACAGGGGTCACACTATCGAGCCAGTTGATTCAAACTTTACTAGGGCTCAGTGGTAATTTAGCCTCCATAGGTAAATCATTGATGGATATGATCGCTGGTATGGGGCAAGCCTCGGTAAGTATTAGTGCGAGTTCCGACAGTCAAGACAAAAAGGTCGGCACCATCATTTTTGTTTGCGAATATTTACTCGGTGCTATTTCTATTGCGCCAATTGTTATCTCAGCGGATGCCAATGATGTCAAATCGGTGTGGCAAGCAGGCCCTTGTTTAAAAGGGGGCCATACGGAGATACAACTTACACTTTGTAAGTCTGTTTATTTATTCGTTCCTCCTGCTTTTGTTAAGCAAGCGGCATCGCTCAATGAGGCGATGTCAGATCCAGAGTTTAATAACCTGATTGAATCAATGCGAAGTGTCATAGCCGCACCGCCGCAAACCACAGCAGCCAGTAAAACGACTAAAAAGGACAGTTAATGTTGGGAGTAAACAATGTTCTCAACTTGGTTTAGCAAGCAAGATAAACCGTCAAAACTGCAATCAAAGCCAATATATACCCCAATTACTAAACATTATGTGTTTAATGAAACGGGTAATATCATGTTGTGTGCAACGGCGGATAGCATTCAGAGCTTTGACACTGACTTAAAAAGTGCATTCGTTGATATTAGTGTGTTTTTTGCTGCGATGACAAAAGCGGTGACGTCGACAACAAATCCGGTGACGGGTAAGCCGTTTTCAATATTTAACTACCAAGCTGTGAAAAATATTTTGGTAGAGTCTGGGCTTTTCATTGAAACCAATGTGGAAGAAGGCACTTTTAGTCACGATGGCGTAGGTAATACGCTTGGCAAAGCGCTGTTTCAGCATGTCTTAAATCGAGAGTTTTCTGAAAAGCAGCTGCCTTTTGCCAAGTCCATGTTTAATGGTATGCAATATCAAAGGGCGAAGATGGCAGAGCAATCTGAGATGACGGAAGCGCAGCAGCAGTTGTGCCGCAGTGGTAGCATCTTTTTTATTGGTGAGCTGTTGATGGGTGTGCCACAAACGTCGGCAATTTTGCTCAGTATTGAACCACAAAGCGTTGCCCAGTCGACAGGCGATACCGAGAGTGACTGGCAAGATTTATTTTCGTTGGCTGGGTTAGATGAAGACAAGCATCAGCCCAAGCACATCGTGCGTCATTGGAAATTTAAAAAACGTACTTATCTATTTGTACCACCGCAGTTTATTTCTCATGCGGTGGCTGGACTTGGTGAGCAAAGCAATATCGATTTTGAGGAATACAGTCGCAAATTGGCGCAAAGTATTACTCCTAACCACAGCGTTAGCTAACTGCAAATATTATAATCTTAAAGCGCCTTAGCTAATTCGGTTAATGCGCTTTTTGCTATGTCTAAATCAATTTGCTCCGTTTGCCAATTACTGAGCGCAGCACGGATCACCTTCTGTCCTTGCCAACTCCCTGGGCTGACAAATATACGGCCGTCCGCATTAATGGCATGAAGAAGGGCGGTTGTTGCTGCGTCATCTTTGCCACTTGGCTTGAAAAGCACTACGTTGAGCTCTCCGTAGTAGACTAAATCATAGTCTGGAGAATCAGTAAACCAGTCTGCAAGTTGTTTAGTTTGCGCAATATTTTTGCTTACCCATTGACGGATCCCGTCTTTACCATACGCAAGTAATGACATCCAAACGGGCAGCGCCCTAAATCGACGAGAGTTTTCTACACCCATCGAAAAAAAGTCGGGTTCGGCTTTTGATGTGACTAAGTAAGGAGCTGGAACATCACAGCTTTCAACCAAATAGTGCAAATGACGAGTGAGAAAAATACCGCAGTCGTATGGTACATTGAGCCACTTGTGTGCATCCAAGGTGATACTATCGGCTAACTCTAGCCCATTAGTGCGACCTTCTGAGCCAGAAATCAGACGCTCGAAAATGCCAAATGCAGCATCAACATGCAGCCAAGCTTGGTGTTTATCGCATAAATGGCGGATCTGAATTAAATCATCAAAATTAGTGCCAGTAACCGTGGCGGCACTGGCGATGACAATTTTTCCTTTGGCGTTACTTGTTGCAAGCGCTGACTCAAGCGCTGCAATATCCGTAGCCTCATTGCCTACTTGCGTTGCGACTCTCGTGATTTGGTTACGGCCAAGGCCTGCAAGACCAAGCGCTTTAATCATACTCGCGTGGGGCGTCGCGCAAAAAACCTCAACTTCCAAACCGAAGGCTCCATCTTCTGCCACATTGATCCCTTGTTGATGTCCTGCAAACTGGCGTGCTATGACCGCACCTAAGTAATTTGCCGCTGTCGCCCCTGTAGTAAAAAGACCATCAAAGCTTGCTGGTAGGTCGAATAATTCGGTTAGCCAGCGAATGGCCTGCCGCTCTATACTGGTCGCAATGGAGCCATCGCCCTTTGAGACATTTTGGTCATAGGTTGACACTAGCCAATCGGCAAAGGTGGCAACAGGTGTCGCGCCGCCTGTGACAAATCCCCAATACCTAGGTCCAATACTGGTGCTTAAGTTTGGCACTACTTGTTTACTAAAAATCTCTATCAGTGATTCAAACTCAATCCCTGACTCTGTGAGTGTTAGGTCGGGCGGAGCAATATCTCGACCTGCGACTGGGCGGCTATTGCTAGACTGTATAAACGCCTCGGTAAGTTTAGAAAACTCAGTGAGCAATTGGGGTAATGCTTGCCATTGGTTGTGTGTCATCGTCATGTGTCAATCCCATTTGTGAACGAATACTGGAATTACAGTGTAACTTCGGTAAAAATGCAGTACAGATACAGAATTCTTGGTTGTTAGGGGTACAGATGGCGAAGAAGTTTATTACATTAAGTGAGCAGGTGATTGCAGAGATAAACGCTGGTGAGCGTCAATGCGGTGAAAAAATGACTTCACTTAGGATCTTTGCCAAGCAGCATGGCGTGAGCATGAGTACCGCAATTAGAACCTATGAGGAATTACAGGATAATGGCTTTTTAGCTTCTCAAGAGAAATCTGGTTTTTATATTTGTAAACCGAAAGCGAAAAATAGTGACATTGACTTTGCCATGTTTACGAGTGAAGTGAAATCTCCTAAAAGTGCGTTAAGACCCTCTGTCGTAGGGCTCAATACGATGTTATCGACGGTGCAAGTAGCACCCGAGTTGATGCCCATAAATCGCCTGACTAAGTTTATAAAGCAAGCGTTTGACTCTCCCCAGTATCACCATTTTCATTATCCCAATGCGATGGGACTGACGTCGCTTAGAGAGAATCTAACCAAGCACTTTAAACAAAAGGGGTTGGCACTGAATCCTGATAATCTCGTGGTGACTGGCGGCTGTATTCAAGCCGTGATGGCAGGACTGCAGGCTGTTACAAAAGCGGGGGATTGTGTGGTAGTGCCATCACCTTGTTATCAAGGTTTATTGCAACTGCTTGCAACGCTACAGCTCAAGGTGATTGAGATCCCAACGACGCCCGAAGGGCTCGACCTGGAAGCCTTGGAACGGGTAGTGGCAACGCAAAGGGTATCTGTGTGTTTGCTTACGGCAAATCATCAAAATCCAACGGGGCACAGTCTATCTGTACAGCAAAAAGCGTGGCTTGCGGATTTTGCTGCGCAGTATCAAGTGGCGATTATCGAAGACGACGTCTTTGGGGAGCTGAGCCATAATCACACAATGCCTTTACCGATAAAGGCGTGGGATAAAGCCGGATATGTAATTTGGTGTAGCTCAGTGTCTAAGACGTTAGCGCCGGGCTTGCAAGTTGGATGGTGTGAAGCTGGGCGTTATCAAAGCCAAGTGGCCGCGCTCATGCAGGCGTTTCACGGCATGCCAAATCAATGTTTACAAATGGCGGTATCACGCTTTATTGAGACAGGACATTACCAGCGCCATTTACGGACGCTTAATCGCACCTTAGCGGCACACTGCTTCGCTTACCAAAGCTATTTGAAATCGCGTTTACCAAAGGGCTGTAAAATATCTTCCCCTCAGGGCGGAATGGCATTATGGCTGAAACTGCCTAATATTGACTGTGATGCACTCGCTTTACGTCTAGCTGAACTTGGGGTTGAGATTCGCCAAGGCAGCTTATTTACAAGTCGTGAGTTGTATCAAGATCATCTGCGGATCAATTGTGGTTGGCCGCTTGATGTGGCAAAACCTTGGTTAGATAAGCTATGTGATTGGGTACTTCATAATTGCGCCAAATTATAGTGTTAAGCTCGGTTCATATAATACAACAAGGAATAAAAAAATGACTGTATTACTCAACGCAGAAACCCAAGTAAATAGCGAAGCGCTCAATGCCATTGCACATATGCCAACCAAGAGTCTTGGCGTATTACTCGATAGCGACTTTACGCGTAAGCTTTGCGATCAAGACTTTATGCGCATTGCTGTTTTGCTGGCAAAAAAGGGTTATGAAGAGGGCGGTTGCCCAATTGGTGCGGTTATTGTTGATAACGAGACCAATCAAATTGTAGGTAAAGGACATAATACGTTAGTACAAGAGAGCCACCCATATAACCATGGTGAAACCTCGGCAATTCGAGATGCGGGACGGATTGATTTTAGTAGAACCACTTTGTATACCAGCCTAAGTCCTTGTGACGTATGCGCAACATTACTCTACATGCGTGGTTTTCAGCGAGTCGTGGTAGGGGATATCACTAATGCTTCAGGCAATGAGCCGTTACTTGAAAGTAAGGGCGTACAAGTCGATATTTTAGAAGATGAGCAAGGTATTGCCTTGTATCAACAATTTCGTGCTGAAAAGCCAGAACAAGATTTAGAAGATTGGCAAGGTCTGGCAGCGGTAAACGCGGGTCATAAGTAGCTAACTGTACCCATGGCGAGGTAAAACCATTACTACATGATGTACTGGATTATCAAATGAAATACTTTCTGAAGCAATCTAGCCATTGCTGCTGATTGAATTGCAATGCAAATACGGGCACACTGACCGAATGATTATTTAATTTATTGAGATAAAATGATTAGGAAAATTTTATTCCTTGTAGCGCTACTTGCATCAACCAAAATAATTGCTTCGCTGCAAGAAACTGTGCATTTTGTTGCGGAAGATTTGCCTCCCTATCATTTTATTAATGGCCAAGGCGAAGTGGATGGTGGCTTGGTTGAGCTTGCTCAAGCGGTAGCAGATAAAGCAAATGTTGCTGCTAAAATTGAAATAATGCCGATGGCACGTGTGTTACACGAATTAGAAACTAAACCTAATGTGGTGCTGTTATCTTGGCTAAAAACACCAACTCGGGAAGTCTATTTCCGCTTTTTGGGGACTATGTGCCATACGTCCGCATCACTTATTGGCCTGAAACAATCTCAAACGCCAATAAACGATCTTGACGCTGCAAAGCGCTATCGTACTGGAACCATACGCGGTTACTATAGTGAAACCTTTCTCAAACAAGCTGGCTTTTCTGAAGGCTATGAGTTGGTATTAGTGTCAAACTACCAAAGTCTTTGGAATTTATTGTTTAAGGGCCGGATTGATTTTGTACTAACCAACACACTAACACTCGAGAAAGAACTAAACGCCCTTAAGCTGGACCCAAAAGCAATTGAGCATAAGTTACTTCTTGAGCATTTCCCAAGTGAGTTGGCTCTGGCGGTGAATGCAGAGTTTCCAAATGAACTTGCGAACCGCTTGCAGCACGCACTAGCGGAATTAAGTCAAAGAGGTCAACAACAAGCTATTTTGGAGCGCTGGAAAATACACTAAATTGAATGCAGCTGCTTGGTTTCGTATGTTCCTAAATTAGTATAAAGTGTGTAGACATAAATTTAGCGCATTAAGGATAGGCGTGATGTTGCAAGAGTTGGTGAGTTATTTTGGCATACTAGCAAGTATATGGATGCTGGTAGGGGTGTATGGCGTTGCCAAGCGTTATCCAAATTATAGTCACAAAAATCAATTTTGTAGTGAGTTAGGTGCCAGTGGTAGCCCAACAGAACGATTGTCTCCTGCAGTTAATAATTACCCCTTAGCCTTGCTATTTTGTTGTTTTGGTTTTTATATCATCTTGGTACCCGAAGGGAACTGGGCGTTAGGTGTTATTGGCGGTTTGATTGTTTGTCATGGCCTAGCAACCGCTGTTGCAGGTTTCTTTCCTATGGATCCCGATCCATACACAACCTCGCCAAGTCGAGCGTGTACTATTCATTCTTTCGCGGGCATGGTAATGCTATTAAGCTTACTCATCGCCCCTTTATTGGTTTGGTTTGTAAGCCCGTTAAACTCGCTATTTGCTTGGTTTTCTACCGTTTGTGTACTTGTTTGTGTCGGTTTTAGCTATCAGCTTGCCAACGCTTACAAACAAAAACGTAATAGTGGGCTCTATCAGCGATTAAGTTATGGCACTCAGTTAGTTTGGCTGAGTGCGCTGTGTTTTATAGTGTAAGGTGTTGATAAGCCGATAAAATGGCTTGCGCTTCGGGTTTGCCTTTGGCAACTCGTGCATAATGATCCAGTGTTTTCTCTAAATAGCGTTTGGACAGCGTGCCTTGTTGCCAAATCGCTTCGCCCAATGGGGTTATGGCAGCGCCAGTCTTACCTGAAGTAAGATAGAGCACTTCGTAAATACGTCGATTTTCTTCAACCAGTGATTCATGGGTCAGCCTAAGTGGCAAAGATTGCAAGGTTTGCCTCAAGGCATAATGATGATGAACTGGGCAAAGCAAGAAATCGACCTCGTCACGCAAATTGCAGCAAAGACTTGTCATCAGTTCTGCTGTTAAGTCGCCGCCAACACCTGCGATGATCACTAATTGCCTGCCTGAGTATTGTGCAAGAGGGAGCTTCGCAACGTCTTGGGTGTAAAGGCTATAGCGCGTTTCGGCTTCTGGAAAGAAGCGTGTGAGATCCAGTCTCACTTTCGCGATAAGCGCTGGGACTACATCAACAAAGTGTATGTGCGCTTGGCTCGAATCTAAAAACTGTGCGCCAAGCTGGCCATGATCGCAGCAGCAGTCCCAAATATGTTGATAGTCTTCAGTAACAACATCATGCAAAGTCTGTAAGCGTTTTCCAAGCTTCAAGTGGATTCCTTTTATTCAGGCGTAGGTATGGTGGCGCGTTGCACTAAAGTGGTTAAGTAGGCGATGAATAAGGTAGATTGCACAGAGACTTACCGTAATTGCAACACTCACTGAACTGAAGCGATACAGTGCGCTGTAGATCAAATCTTGATTTGGTGCGAGAGACTGACCAAACAAGATCCCAAAAGTGGTAATAATACCAAAGCCAATCCCAGGAGCACCACCACTTAGCAAGTGGTAGCGGCTAAAAATGAAGACTAAGATCCATAAAATCAAAATTGGAAAAAGCAAAATTTGGCTATAGGTTTGCAGTAGGATTTGCGCTGCTAATGCCAAGTTACAACCTATCAGCGTGCCAACTGCACGTTGCCAGCCCGCAGTGCCCGCCGCTTTCCAGCTCAGTGGAAAGAGGATTAATATTGATGCCGCTTGGGCGGAAACGGAATCTTGTAAATCTAGGATTTGGAATACCATAAATGAGAGTGTGGCTACGGTGGCGCACAGTAAGACTTCATGGCGAATACTTGCAGCATCTTTTGCTGGCCGTGGCGGTAATTGACGCACAGTAACATCCGGAAATAACCAATGCATTACATATGCGGTTGCGATACTAATGATAATAGCCAGAGAGTTACTGGCTATGAGTGAATATAAGCCACCACTGGTTGAAGCGTAACTAGCAAAATGAAGTTGGATTGATAGTCCCACCACACTCATTGCACCAAATAAGAAATTAACGCCTTTGCTCATTTGCAAAAACAAAAAGGCAAATAAGGCAAAGGTGAGTAAGGACATTAACGCAGGGTGGAAACCAAATAGCCCTTGTAGCACCAATACCGAAAAGGCACAGACCAACCCACTTAAAATAAACTGGCGCACTATGTGTGCGTTTAACATAGGTACTAACCCAAGTAGCAGCATGGGATATACGGTAAAAAAGATACCGTACGGCCAGTTGAGCAGTTTGCTTAGTGCAAAGCCTAGCGTACTCCCAGTTGCAATACGCAGCATCTGTCTTAGGTCATTGGCGTTCAGTGCAACTTTCATATCAATAAACGTAGTGAAGTAGACTGACGAATTTGATTTGCGCTTGTGCAAGGGTTGCAAGCAAAGTGCTTTCTGGCAGGACTTGAACTGTCGCTCTGGCACCACTTGCTAGTAAAGGTAATGGCTCATCAAATGCTAAATGAACGCGTTGACGCTGCGCATCTCGCACCCAGCGGTTGGAGGTCTCAACGGCAGCCAATTGGCCGTCGGCATTGAGTTGTCCATCACTGACGCCGGCAGAAAATTCATGGATCACGGCGGGATAGACTTTGCCCGGTAACGCATCAAAGCTCACTAGCGCTTGTTCGCCAAGTTTGACGTGGTAAAGCGACTTTTCTCTGAAATCCGCAGCTAAGTCAACATTGTCCGAAACCAAACTGGTTAGGCTCACACCCGTGCGAGCATAGGTCCCCGTGGTGATCTGTAAGTTACTAATGATGCCATCATGGGGCGCGCGGACTTCGGTATAACTGAGTTGCAATTTAGCCTGCTCTACGGCATTTCGTGCTTGCATTAGTGCAATATTCTGTTCGTCGGTTGCACCACGCTTTACTTCAAGCGCATGTAGATTAGCTTTGAGTGCACTGAGCTGTGACTTAGCCGTCGCAAAATTTGCTTGAATTTGATCTGATTCCTGCGTTGAAATTGCGTGTTGTGACAGCAAAGATTGGCTGCGTTTATAAAGTCGCTGTTGCTCATCATACTTGGCTACAGCAGCCTCTATTTGTGCTTGTTGGGCAACTATCTGGGCGTCTAATTGTTTGTTCTGTTGATTAACTTCTGCCAAAGCGAGCTCAGCCTTAGCTAATGCTAAACGATACGGCGCTTCATCGATAGTAAGTAGTAGTTGCCCTTGCTGAACTCTTTGATTATTGCTGACATTCACGGCAAGCACTTCACCACTGACTTTGGGCGTCACTTTGGTTACTTGATGATACACACGTGCCTGGGGCGTCATTGGTATGTAGAGATCAGCAAAAATAAAATAGCTAAAGCAGAGGGCAAAAAGGGCGATTGAAACCTTTACGTAGCGGGAAAATTGCTGATCTGGACTAAGTTTACTCACTGGTACTCCCATTTTCAGAAATATTGTCACAACATTGCTGAGCATTGTTCTCAAGTTTGACCAAAGCACGTGCAATAGCATTGAGCTCGTCATCGCTAAGCCCATGATATAAAAGTGCCTTCACTTCACTGATCCGCATCTTTAGCTGCGCTAACTGGGCTTGCCCGTGTTCGGTAAAGTAGATTTTACGACAGCGTTTGTCTTGCTTATCAATGCGGCGCTCTATCACGTTATTTTCTTCTAACTGTTTCATCGTGCGAGTCAGGCTCGGCATTTCGATATCTAAACTGCACGCCAATTGGTGTTGTGTGCAACCTTCACCCAAATGATGAATATGCATCATGGCGGTCCAGCGTGGCTGGGTAAAACCGAGTGGCTCCACAGCTTGGGTTACGGCTTGACGGCAAATTCTATGGACTCGGCCTAACTTGCCACAGAGGCTGAGATCGAGCGTTTCATGAAATGGAAGTGACGACATAACTTAAGATATATTTACTTAGCATGCTAAGTATTCTAAAGTAGTTAGCATGCTAAGTAAATGGTGTGTGTTTAGGTTATTGCAATATTAGCTTTAACTCTCTGAATTGGCAGTGCTTATTTTTAGTAAGAATCGCACATAGTGAATACAAACGAGGCTAATTACTGTGATCGCAACGACAAGTTCAAGCCAAACTAGGTATTGCAACACACTTAACCAGCCTGGGCTTAAGTGTTCGCTGCTTAGCCAAGTGACGACTTTACTAATGGCGGTGACGCCGATGACTAATGGAAAGGTATATGCCGCAAAGGCAGGACTAAATGGCAGCCGCAGCAGCTGAATAAAAGCAAGGTATATCGCTAGGGTCATAATAATAGCGACGCTCAGTAGGGCAAACACCACGCCAGCCGCTGGCATTGGATGGACACTTAAATATCCCGCTAAACATAGACTCGCAGGCGCTGCCATGACTGCAATTGTGGGCTGGGTTTGCTGTGGTATGGCACTGCCTCTACATAAACGGTAAATCATGAACGGTAGCAGCAGTAAGTAAAATATCACTCCCAAGTACCAAAGCCCCATCGCCAATGGTTGCAACGCTGACATGCCGTTAAAGGTGACATCGGCAACGACAAACCCCACTGGGGGAATAAACCAACTTGGCACAAGCTGGTTAAGCTCAAAATTGCGGCTGCGAAAATACACAAAGCTGGCTAGCAAACCCAGATGAACTGCAATAGCAAGTAGCCAAACCACAGTTGCAATAAGGTGAGAATAGGCCGCGATGCTATGAGAAATAACCATGATTGTCATGGCGCTGGTTGGTAATACACTCCCAACCACTGGATGCGCGAGATCTGCTCTTAATTGAGCAGGTTGATGAATAAACTTAAGCACTAACAGCAATAAAATAAAGCCAGCCAGCAGTGCACTTAAAGGTTTTAACACAAAAAATGCGGGAAACAGGTTACTGATACACCAGCCTAAACTAGCCAGCCCAAGAGCAAGACCAGACATCGGGGTGGGGATAGTGGCGGTGAGTTTTTTACTGTAAGAATGAAGAGTAGCCATGCGTAATTTCACAATAATTGTTCGATGAGGGAATAATACGCTTGCGCTTTAATTAAGAATATCTGAATATATTTAAATTAGTGTTCAGTAATTCTTAACGTCAATGATAACCCTTAAGCAACTCAATGTATTTACGGTAATCGTGCAAGAGCGTTCGATCACGGCTGCAGCGGATAAGCTATGTTTAACTAAGGCTGCTGTTAGCATGGCTCTGGCGGAGTTAGAGCGTCACCTCGAACAACCATTATTCGATCGTGTAAATAATCGATTAATGATAAATCCAGCCGGAGAGTTATTACTACCGCATGCGCATCAAGTGCTAGATAGATGTCGCTTCTTAGAGTCCCTATTTAAAGAAAGCGAGAGGCTATATGGCGAAATTAAAATTGGTGCCAGCGATACCTTAGGCAATCATTTGCTGCCTCCCATGTTAGCGGCTTTTCAGCAGCAAACAGGGCATACGCAGCAGCAGTTGTTTATCACCAATACGGCGAAAGTGTGCGCTATGCTTCGTGACTACGAATTAGACATTGGTTTTGTTGAAGGCCGAGTGATAGGCGAAGGTTTAGACATCATGCCTTGGTTTGAAGATGAAATGTGTATCGTGAGTGCAATGGACTTTGCGGTAACTGACTTTCAAACGCTGATACAAAGTCAATCTCATTGGTTGTTGCGGGAACAAGGCTCCGGCAGTCGAGAATTTTTCTTAGCGAATATTGCAGCGCAGCTTACGTCGTGGCGAACCGCGTTTGAGTTAAATTCCACCGAGGCGATTATAAATGGTGTGGCGGCAGGGCTCGGTTTAGCGTGTATCTCAAAATACTCCGCTGAACATGCCATAGCACAGCAACGAATTAAGGCGCTTTCAGGTTTAAAAGCCGCACCGAGGCAGTTTTGGTTGGTGACGCGTAAAGATAAATTTCAAAGCCCAATATTAACGCGACTCATTGACTTTGCGACGCACTGGCATTGAACTGGGTTGTGGACCTAACTACTTAGTATACCTTGCAATGGGTATAAACTTCACAAACGCTGAATGAACTTTCTAAAACCTCGGGTCTTATAGACAATAGCATATTAAGAGGTTAGATATGTCGTTTAGAACTATCGATTATTCTATTTCAGGCGTGTTAGCAGTGAGCTTATTACTGCTTGGCATTTCATTTTTGTTTGGCGCTGGGCCAAGTACCATTTCCGGTACCTTTAGCTTTTACGGGTTAACAGAGTGGGTGCCTGTTGCCACACTTGGCATTGTATTTGGCTTTGCGTTAATGGTTGCCGCGGGTCTAGTCATTTTACAGCAATGTAAGATTATTCCTGCGGCGTGGCCGCTTGCCTTAATCGCCATCATTAGTTTATTTACTTTGTTGACGTTGTTTGCCGAAAACCGCTGGATAGCAGCTCATGGCGGCTTTCCCGTTATTGGTTCTGGGCAAGGGATCATCAAGTATTTTGCGTTAGTACCCATCGCACTATTTCTATACTGTCGTCGTCATACCAACACGCGAATGCTAGTGTGGGCGAACTATTTCCCGGTGGCATTGGTTTTAGTCTGGATCGGTGGAATGAAATTTCTCGAACTTGAGGCAAAGGCAATCGTGCCGCTAGTAGAAACTTCACCGTTTATGTCTTGGATGTATGACTTGTTTTCCGTGCAAGAAGCCTCAAACGTGATAGGCGCCTATGACATTTTGATGGCAGGCTTGCTTGGCATTGGCATTTGGTTCAAACAGCGAGTCTTGATTAGTGTTGCAAGCCTTGGGTGTCTAGCGGTATTTGTTATGACGCAAAGCTTTCTGTTTACCGCAGCCGGTGCGTTTAGCGACATGAGCTTGCTGGGTGGCTTGGGACAATTTGTGATTAAAGACTTGTGGTTCATCGCCAATATCATGGTGATGGTATTTTTGACATTGGAGTCCAGCTCAGCTGAGTCTTTAGAGCCCGTGGTCGCGTAAATTTCATTGTGATGCAGCCCGGCTGCCAAAAGAGCGTGACCTAAGTTGCGCTCTTTTTATTTTTATCACATATGCCAGATGTACCAAGTGAAGTTTTTTCCGAAAATAGTCTTGTCGGCAGTGAAAATTAAATGTGAATAAGTTAAGGTCATAAAAAGTTGATATCAGTGGTCTAAGCTAGATTATCACACGTATACAGCAAGATGCCATTGGCATTAAGTGGCAAAGTGAGCAAAGTTTAAAAGCTGCATGCATTGAAATGGTGTATGTATCGAAGTAGCAAGTTTAAAGAAGATAATTGTATGGAAAGACCAAATACATTAAAGCCAATCTGGCTTTCAGGTGGCGACGTGGAGAAAAAGCGCGCTGAGATCAAAGCATACTTCAACAATAGCTGGCAGCAGTACGAATCATTATTTAGCAATATCAACAATGACGACGCCTATTTTGTGAAGGCAGAGCGGTTACGGCATCCGCTCATTTTCTATTTCGGTCATACCGCTTGTTTTTACGTTAATAAGTTGATGTTAGGGAAATATATCACTCAACGCGTTAATCCACACATTGAATCTACCTGTGCAGTTGGCGTAGACGAAATGTCTTGGGATGACCTTGATAGCAATAATTACGATTGGCCAACAGTGCCAGAAGTGCGTGCTTATCGCCAACAAGTGAATGCACTTATTAACGGGTTAATCGATGAGATGGATATTACCCTACCAATCACTCAAGATAGCCTTGCGTGGGTTGTCCTAATGGGGATTGAACACGAACGTATCCACCTAGAAACCTCTTCTGTAATAATGCGGATGCTGCCGCTGGCTGACTTGACTTTACAACCCGGTTGGGAAGCGTGTGATGAGTACGGTGATGCACCTGACAACAACCTAATCTCAGTAAGCGGTTGTGATGTTCGCCTCGGTAAACCTGAATCAAATCAAACCTACGGTTGGGATAACGAATATGGTGTACAAGACGTCAAAGTGGCACCATTCAAGGCCAGTAAATATGTGGTTTCAAACCAAGAGTTTTTAACCTTTGTCGAAGCTGGTGGCTACAAGCAGCCTAAGTTTTGGACGGCTGAAGGTCAAGCTTGGCTGGCTTCAACTAAATCAACCATGCCGCGCTTTTGGGTAAAAAAAGACACAGGCTTTTGGCAACGAAACTTAGCCGAAGAAATCCCATTACCACTCAATTGGCCAGTTGAGGTTAATTACCTTGAAGCGAAGGCTTTTTGTAACTGGAAGTCTGAGCAAAGTGAGCACTTTGTACGCTTACCAACAGAAGCTGAGTGGCAAGTACTACGCGATAAGCTTGATGTTGATCTGCCGACATGGAGCGAAGCGCCGGGAAACATCAACCTTGAGGTATGTGCTTCAAGCTGTCCGGTTAATCGTTTTGAAACTGAAGGCTTATTCGACATCATCGGCAATGTTTGGCAATGGACGGAAAGTCCGATCGACGCATACTGCGGCTTTAAAGTGCACCCTTTATACGATGATTTCTCAACCCCTACTTTTGACGGTAAACACAATCTGATCAAAGGTGGTTCTTGGATTTCTACAGGTAACGAAGCCGTGCGAGATTCTCGTTATGCCTTTAGACGCCACTTCTTCCAACATGCCGGATTTAGATACATCGAAAGTGAGAGCCCACAAGTGCCAGTGCAAAAGGTCAACCTGTGTGAAATGGATGCGGACGTTGCCAATGCGCTACATAGCCACTACGGCAAGCCTGTTATGCATTTTGGCAATCCATTGCAAAGTGTTGTTTCACAGCTAATGGTGCATTATCAAGGTAATACAGATAAAGCGCTGGATTTGGGTTGCTCGGTCGGTCGTGCAAGTTTTGAATTAGCGAAACACTTTACTCAAGTAGATGGCATTGATTTTACTGCGCGCAATATTCAACACGCGTTGGCCTTAAAAGAAGGTACGCCGGTACGCTTTGCTACCGAGATTGAAGGTGAAATTGTGGACTTCCACGAAGTGTCTACTTCGCAATTAGGTTTTAATGAACTCAGTGAGCGTATCCATTTCTGCCAAGGGGATGGGCATAACCTTAAACCACAATTCGCCGAGTATGACTTAATCTTGTGTCATCGTGTTGTGGAATACTTATATTCACCAAAAACCTTTTTAAACCAAATTAAATCGCGCTTGAATGCAGGCGGGATCCTTGCGATAAGCTCAGCCTATCAGTGGGACAAAGCGCTAACCCAAGCACAAAACTGGTTGGGCGGTTATAAGGTCAGTGGTGAGAACGTCACGGGCCGTGATGGTTTAGAAATTTTACTGGGACGAGATTTTGAACTGTTGGCTGAAGATGAAGTAATGTCCGCCATAAGCAAAAACGCACGTAAAGTTGAACTAGAGCGATGCCAACTTACGCTATGGCGTCTTAAATAGTCGTTGATATACATGCCAGCCAAAGTGCTGGCATGACTTTTTAGGTTAGAGAATGGAATTAGTATTACCCGATCACATTAAGTTTAGTCAAAGCTTGGCTACTCCCATCGACATCAACTTGAGTGATTCCTGCGCTCAAGGTGTCACGCTTGGTGAACTTATTGAGCTTGGTGGCGGTAAAATGCCAGACATTGAACTGGGTTACAATCCAATTGCGGGCAGTGAAGGGCTAAAAGCGGCGATTAAAGCTTATCATCTGCCGACGACGGCATGTGTGGATCTTAATCAAATCGTGTCATTTAGCGGTGCTCAAGAAGCTATTTTCACTACGATGGCGCAATTACTAGACCCACAAGATGAGGTGGTGGTCTGTACGCCAAGTTACCCATCGCTTGCAACACTTCCCAAACAGTTTGGCGCTATCGTCAACACGGTGGCATTGCGAGAAGAGGACAACTGGCAGGTTGATATAGAAAGACTCAAAAACGCAGTGACGACAAAAACCAAACTCATTATCGTCAATGCTCCTCATAATCCAACGGGCGCAGGCTTGACTGACAATGAAGTTGGACAAATACAACAACTGGCAGAGCAGTGTGGTGCTTACATATTAAGTGATGAAGTATCAGCACAGAGCCATGGCGATGACCGCGCCGCAGGTGGGCGTTTTTCGGCTTATCCGCGGTCGATTACGTTAGGCGTATTATCTAAAAGTATGGGCTTGCCTGGCATCCGAGTAGGGTGGGCAATTTGCGGTTCGAAAGCACTAGCAGATGCGCTGTTGGCCGGTAAAAGCTACTTAAGCATTTGTGGCAGTAAAGTGGATGATTTATTGGCGACGACTGCATTACTGCATAGTGAAACTATCTTAGCGCATAATGCGAAAATCATCGCAAATAACGTCCAATTGATGCGTGAATTTGTCAGTTTATACTCGCAAAAAGTGACTTGGGTTGAGCCTCGTGGAGGTGTGTTGTCATTGCTGAAGATTAATTCAGTAAGGGACTCTGAAAAGTGGTCACGTCAATTTGCAGAGACCTCGAATACGCTATTGTTACCCGCAAAGTTATTTCTATTGGAGAGCGAGTGCTACTTTCGTTTAGGAACGGGTAAGCGTAACTTTGCCGCTGGTTTGGCAAGGCTCGAAACATACCTCTAAATTAATCCAGCATTCAAACTAAGCGTCTATGATAGGCAGTGTTATTTTCAATTAATGCAGGAAAGGAAAAACCTATGGTAAACGTTAAACATTTAATGGCTGGCTTTTTGGCCGTCATGCTTAGTGCATGTGCTTCAATGGGCGATGGTGACAAGGTTGAAAAGCAACGTGCCATCCTAGATATGAAAAACGATGTACTTACTCAGCTCTACAGCAAAAAGCCAGATACGCGTTCGCAAATTGCGGCAGCGCCGGGCTATGCTGTTTTTTCTAATGCCAATATTAATCTGCTATTTGTTGCAGCTGGAACAGGTTACGGTGTCGTACACGATAATACGGTAGGAAGTAACACTTATATGAATATGGCTGAAGGTGGTGTAGGCCTTGGTCTAGGTGTAAAAGATTATCGTATTGTGATGGTATTCCATACTCCTGAAGCAATGAATAAGTTTGTTACTTCAGGCTGGACGTTTGGCGGAAATGCAGATGCTGCAGCGAAAGCCGCTAAAAAAGGTGCGTCGGTAGAAGGCGAAGCCTATTATGGTGATGTTACTGTGTACACCTTTACTGAAAGTGGTTTGGCACTGCAAGCAACAGTAAAAGGCACTAAGTTCTGGAAAGATAAAGAGCTAAATTAACCTGATATAATAACGATTTTAGAGAAAAGCCCCGCAAGTCGGGGCTTTTTGTGATTTACTCTTTGATTTCTGTGGCGTTGAGACTTTTCTCAAAACGCCTATTTAACAATTGGCAGACGATAGTCAGCACAATGGCAGCGAACATAAAGCTTGAGAACGGCAAAGGTGACTCAGGAACCGCGAGTGCAAGTAAGGGGCCGACCAAAGCGCCGCTACCAAATCGTAGCGTGCCTATCACCGCGGTAGCGGTACCGGTTTGATGCTCAAAGCCCAGTAATATCAGCGCATCAGCGTTGCTGGCAATGATCCCCAAACTCATCATCAAAGGTGCAATGGCAGAAGCTAGCACCCAAACCGAGACTGATTGGCTGCTGAGTATGACCAGTAGTGTCGCGAAGACGATACCAATAGTAAGACCGATATTGAGCATTTTCCTAGAACCAAGCCTTGGCACTAAACGCGTGTTGGCAAAGTTACCGAGCATCAATGCAATCACATTCATGGTGAATAACACTCCAAACAGCTGCTCCGACACACCATAATATTCAAGATAGATAAACGAAACTGAGGTTAAAAAGCAAAAGAATGCGAATGATGCCAGCATCGAAGAAAGAATATCGTAGCGGGCCTTCTTTTGTGTTAATACAATGCGGTAGTTTTTTAAGAAAAACGATAAGCTAAGCGGTACATCAGCTTTGGTCGGGATTGCAATACAGAAAAACTGTAATGCGATGATAACGAGTATTGCATAAACCGCTAAAAACCAAAAAATGGCGTGCCAATCAAAGTACAACAAGATCAACGCACCAAGAGAGGGAGCAATAAGTGGCGCGATCATCATGATCATCGAAACATAAGACATCCCTTTGGCTGTGTGTTCTTTGTAATAATAGCGGATCACGCCTGGTACAACGACAGTCGCTGCGGCACCACAAAATGCTTGAACAACACGTAAGAAGCAAAACATATCGATGTCATTCGTTAGCGCAAGCCCAATTGACGATGCGGTAAAGCCGACCAAGCCCCAAATAGCTAACGTCTGTCTTGAGAATCTATCAGCAAGGGGGCCAAACACCATCATGCCGACAGCATAACCTGCTAAATAGCTACTAAGAGAAACCTGTACTTGCTCAAGCGGGCTATTCAAGCTGTCTGCAATCGCAAGCATCGCGGGGAGATACAAGTCGATAGCCAAAGGCGTTATCGCGACAATACTAGCCAGTAATGGCAAGAGTATTGCTGGGAGTGTTGATGACTTCATAGGTTGGTATTGTTACCTTGTTAATGTTAAGCAGAATAAATACACCAATCAGAGACGCTTTATATGGAAATGGAACTCGGTGCACTAGAGTGGAGCAACGAAAAGACGGCGTTCTGATCAGCAGAAGTTCATGAAAAATTTTTTATATTGTACTAAGTTAGTCTCGTTAAGTGACGAAATTGCGGTAAACTTAGAGAAACTTAAGTTATAAAATAAGAAAAGGAACAAGTTATGAAAAAACTGGTTCTCGCGATAGCTGTGGCAGCAACGCTTGCTGGCTGCAAAACATCGCCTACCGGACGCACTCAGTTAGCACTCTATTCCGAGCAGCAAATGGACCAAATGGGTGTTGCAAGCTTTGAACAAATGAAGCAAGAGCAAAAAGTTGATACTGATGCTAAAACCAATCGCTACGTTAAGTGTATTGCAAATGCCTTAATAGCACAACTCCCAGCAAACTACGCAAACCAGCAATGGGAAGTTGTGGTATTTGAAGATGACTCTGCTAATGCATTTGCACTACCCGGCGGCAAAATCGGGGTTCATACGGGGATTCTCAAAGTTGCAGAAAACCAAGATCAACTTGCTGCGGTGATGGGCCATGAAGTAGGACATGTTATTGCTGAACACGCTAATGAGCGCGTATCGCAAAACAGTGTGTTGCAGTTTGGCCTGCAAGCAGGGGCGGCGGTGCTTGAAATGAATAATATCGAATATCGCAATGCCATTATGCAGGGATTAGGTCTTGGCGCGCAGTATGGTGTCGCGCTGCCATTTAGCCGCTCTCATGAAAGCGAAGCGGACGTTATCGGCTTAGATCTAATGGCCAAGGCTGGCTTTAACCCTGAAGGCTCGGTTGCGCTTTGGCAAAATATGGCGAAAATGAGCGAACAGCGTCCACCAGAATTTATGTCGACGCACCCTGCGCCTGAAAATCGAATTAAGCAATTACAAGCAAACATGACAACTGCCCAAGCAACCGCTAACAAAGCGCGTACGGGTGGTTTTGCACCAAGCTGTAAACGCTAATTTCTCAAAACACCAATTACCCTTAAGTTAAGTGTAATTGGTGTTGCCTTCTGTTTCACACATCAGCATAAATAGCCGTAACTCTAGCTCAAGTTGATGATAGTGGGGTTCCATATGCTGACAAAGCTTGTAAAACGCCTTGTTATGGTTTTTCTCTTTAAAGTGCGCTAGCTCGTGTACAACCAATGCTCGTAGCACTGCCTCGGGTGCGTGTTTTAACTGTGCTGCGATGTGTATTTGGTGCGACGTTTTTTGTTTTTGCCCGTGTCGTGTGGTTTTGAACGTATGGGTTCCTAACGCATTCAATACCATATTGTTGCGCTTCTCAAACTTGGCCTGCGATACCCGTGGGGTATTTTTTAAGTACTGCTGTCTTAATCCTTCCACATATTCGTAAAGTAGCTTATCGCTTTTGATTTGATGCGCTTCAGGATAGCGGCTTTTGAAAAAAGCACTGAGTCGCTTGCTCTCTATTAATTGAGTGACTTGAGTCTGGACTTGCTCTGAGTAGTTTAAAAAATAGGGATGGGACATTAAAACAGCGCCTCTTGCTTTGCTTCTTTTTCAGCGGGGAATGGATTGCTTACTTGATGATGTATCTCTAAATCAGCGATAAATTGTCTTGCTAAAAATGGCGCATCAAAATTGTCTGCGGTATGGAAAAACACATAAGGTGATTTACCTTCGCTGAGCCATTGATTGAGTTTAGTTAACCAAGGCTGATAAAAGTCTCTATTAGACTCAAGCTGAGAGCAACCAACAAATCGCAGAATAGGGCTGTCTCCAGTGGCAATTGCATGCACAGGTAATCGCGGCTTCTTTTGCTGTGCATCTACTATCGCAGGGGTACTGGCAGGCTCGCTGAAGAGTGCGCGAGTATCCATCACGATGCGGTTGTAGTTATTTTCGATTAAATATTGGTTGTATCTGCGCTCAGCATCGCCTTTGCGATAAAAGTCCCAATGCCGTATTTCAACACCAACAGTTAGCGCTTTGGGCAACCAAGATAAAAATTGTCGCATTTTATTTATATGTTCAGGCGCAAACTGCGCAGGTAATTGCAGCATTAACACGCCTAATTTAGGAAACAGCGGCGCCATGTTTTTACACCAAGCCAATAATTCATCTTGGCAGTGGCTAAGTGCCATTTCATGACTAAAACGCTTAGGAATTTTAAACGTAAAGCGAAAGTCATCGGGCACTTGTTCTAGCCATTTTAATACGGTCTGCGGATTTGGATCGGCATAAAAAGTCGTATTGCCTTCAACGCTATTAAAAATTTGGCCATACTCTTTGAGCATATTTGTGGCACTACAATGGCTGGAAAATACTCGACCTTTCCAGTGTGCGCTACTCCATTGTGGGCAACCCAGATACAACATAGTGATCAAAACAACGATTAAATGTGTGAATAGTGTATCAGATCCTTAGATTGAGGATGACAATGCAGCGTATTTTTATATAATTGGCGGTTATTGAAAATGAGTCTTAGCGACTGGCTTACCAATACTGTGAATTCATATTGTGTGGTGAGAAGTGATTAGTCGTAAGAGCAAACTGGACTGACAGGAATTTTATGCGCTCTATATACTGCGGAAAACTAAATAAGAGCCATGTAGATCAGGAAGTTGAACTATGTGGTTGGATCAATAAACGTCGTGACCTTGGCGGCCTAATCTTTGTCGATTTAAGAGATAGAGAAGGGCTTGTGCAAGTGGTATTCGATCCTGAAGTGGAAGGCTTAATGGATAAAGCGAATACGTTGCGCCAAGAGTTCTGTGTTCAGATCAAAGGTGTTGTCCGTGCGCGTCCTGAAAGCCAAGTAAACAAAGACATGGCAACCGGTGAAGTTGAGATCTTAGGCACTGGCTTAACCATTATCAACCGTTCAGAACCATTACCGCTTGACTTCAATCAGCAAAACTCTGAAGAGCGTCGTCTTAAGTACCGTTATTTAGACCTACGTCGTCTAGAAATGAGCGATCGCATTAAAATGCGTGCGAAAGCGAGTAGCTTTGTGCGTCGTTTCTTGGATGAAAATGCATTCTTAGACATTGAAACGCCAGTACTAACGAAAGCGACACCTGAAGGTGCACGCGACTATCTAGTACCAAGTCGTGTCCACAAAGGCAGTTTCTATGCGCTACCGCAGTCGCCACAGCTATTTAAGCAGCTACTAATGATGTCTGGTTTTGACCGCTACTATCAAATCGTAAAGTGTTTCCGTGATGAAGACTTACGTGCCGATCGCCAGCCAGAGTTCACTCAGATAGATATCGAAACGTCATTTATGAGTTCAGACCAAGTTCGTGGCGTGACAGAAAAAATGATCCGTGAAATGTGGCAGTCTTTCCTAGATGTGGATTTGGGTGAGTTCCCTGTGATGCCATACAGCGAAGCGATGAGCAAATATGGTTCGGATAAACCAGACCTACGTAACCCGCTTGAGCTTATCGACGTTGCAGACATCGTAAAAGACGTTGAATTTAAAGTACTAAGTGGCCCTGCGAATGACGAAAAAGGTCGTGTTGCAGTACTATCAGTACCTGGTGGCGCACAACTTTCACGTAAGCAAATCGATGAATACACTAAGTTTGTAGGTATTTACGGTGCGAAAGGCCTTGCCTGGATGAAAGTGAACGACCGTGATGCGGGTATCGAGGGCGTACAGTCACCAATCGCTAAGTTCTTGAATGAAGAAGTGATCAATGCACTGCTTGAGCGCACAGGCGCAAACACAGGTGACATTATTCTATTCGGCGCAGACAAGCGTAATACTGTAAACGAAGCGATGGGCGCGCTACGTCTGAAGATTGGTCTTGATTTAGAAATCACAGATCTAACTAAGTGGGCACCACTTTGGGTTGTTGACTTCCCGATGTTCGAAGAAGACGACGAAGGTAACCTACACGCGGTACACCACCCGTTTACCGCGCCTAAAGGCGTAAGTGCTGCGGACCTTGAAGCAAATCCAGCAGGTACACTTTCTGATGCATACGATATGGTACTTAACGGCTACGAAGTCGGTGGCGGTTCGGTTCGTATTCACAACAACGAAATGCAACAGGCTGCGTTCAGGATCCTAGGCATTGAAGAGTCTGAGCAGCAAGAGAAGTTTGGTTTCTTACTTGATGCTCTGAAGTATGGCACGCCTCCGCACGCAGGTTTGGCATTCGGTCTTGACCGTTTGGTGATGCTACTGTGTGGCACTGACAACATCCGTGACGTTATTGCGTTCCCGAAAACGACGCAAGCGTCGTGCTTGATGACTGATGCGCCAAGCCCTGCAAACCCAGATGCGCTAAAAGAGCTTGCTATCTCAATAGAAAAGCAGTTAACAGAGCAAGGTGAAGGCGAGTAAGTTCGTCAACCTGATGTAAAAGAGGCGACTTAGGTCGCCTTTTTTGATCAGATGAACTAGCTTATAACTGGTAATCTATACAGTATTTTGGCATTATAACCAAAAAACCAAGAGACGATGCGTTTGGCTGTCATTTTAGGAATTGATCCGGGGTCAAGATTTACAGGCTATGGTGTGATTGCTCACCAAGGTGCAAAGTTCCAATATTTGGGGAGCGGTTGCATTAAAGTTGGTGAACATGACTTTCCCACTCGATTAAAAATGATCTATCAAGGGATCACACAGCTCATAGAGCAGTTTTCGCCGAGCGACTTTGCGATTGAGCAAGTGTTCGTTGCGCATAATCCAAGCTCAGCCTTAAAACTTGGTCAAGCGCGAGGTGCGGCCATTGTTGCAGCGACCATGCAGTCAGTGGTTGTGAGTGAATATTCGGCAAGGCAAGTTAAACAAGCCGTTGCGGGTACCGGTGGTGCAGACAAAGCCCAAGTACAGGAAATGGTAAAGCGCATATTAAAATTGCCAGGCACACCCCAAGCTGATGCAGCAGATGCGTTGGCGGTGGCGATTTGTCACGCGCACTCAAGGCAAAACTTAATAAAAATGGCAGGCGCAGCGCGTAAAACCGTAAGAGGAAGGTTGAGATAACGATGATAGGAAAATTAAGCGGAACACTGTTAGAAAAGCAGCCACCAGAGATATTAATTGATGTTGCAGGTATAGGTTATGAGGTACAAATGCCAATGACCTGTTTTTATGAATTACCGAGCGTGGGCGAGCCGGTTTCCGTATTTACTCACTTTGTGGTGCGTGAAGATGCGCAGTTACTGTTTGGTTTTAATACCAAGATAGCACGTGCATTGTTTCGCACGTTAATTAAAGCAAACGGAGTCGGTCCAAAGCTCGGACTTGCAATTTTGTCGGGCATGTCGGCAGAGCAATTTGTTAGCTGCGTGAATCATGGCGATGCAACGACTTTGGTTAAGATCCCAGGAGTTGGTAAAAAGACCGCTGAGCGCCTAGTGCTTGAAATGAAAGATAAGCTAAAAGACTTTGGCAATGACTTACTCACACCGTTTAGCGATGCCGCTGTACTTGCGCCGCAAGAGCATCCGACGGTAAGTGATACCCCAGCAGATGAAGCGATTGCAGCCTTAATGGCATTAGGGTATAAACAAGTTCAAGCACAAAAAGCGGTAAAAGCCGTAAACAGAGAAGGCATGACGACCGAGAGTATCATTAAAGACGCTCTTAAATCGATGATGTAACTATGATTGAAGCAGATAGATTAATTGAACCTGAGATCCAAGGTAATGAAGATTTAGTAGATAGGGCGATTAGACCTAAATTACTAAATGATTATACCGGTCAGCCGCATGTCAAAAAGCAAATGGAAATTTTTATAGCGGCGGCACGTTCAAGACAGGAAGCCTTAGATCACTTGCTGATATTTGGTCCGCCGGGTTTAGGTAAAACCACGCTTGCGAACATTGTCGCAAACGAGCTTGAGGTTAATATAAAAACCACCTCGGGACCTGTGCTTGAAAAAGCGGGAGACTTGGCCGCATTGCTCACTAACCTTGAAGAAGGGGATGTGTTATTTATTGATGAGATCCATCGTTTAAGCCCTCAGGTGGAAGAAATTCTCTATCCCGCTATGGAAGACTACCAATTGGACATCATGATTGGTGAAGGCCCTGCAGCACGCTCGATTAAACTGGATTTACCGCCTTTTACTTTGGTTGGTGCAACGACACGTGCCGGCTCATTAACCTCACCATTAAGAGATCGTTTTGGTATTGTGCAGCGCTTGGAGTTTTACTCGGTTGCGGATTTGTCTTCGATTGTAACGCGCTCAGCGCATCATTTAAATCTAGAGATCAGCGAGTCAGGTGCAACTGAAGTGGCGCGTCGAGCGCGCGGTACACCACGAATAGCAAATCGTTTACTACGCAGGGTAAGAGACTTTGCTGAAGTGAAGGGCGATGGCTCTATCACTGAAGAGATTGCACACTTGGCGCTGGATATGGTCGATGTTGATAAATGTGGCTTCGATTATATGGATCGCAAATATCTGCTGGCAATCATAGAAAAGTTTACCGGTGGCCCGGTTGGTCTTGATAACCTTGCTGCGGCGATTGGAGAAGAAAAAGAAACCATCGAAGATGTGATAGAACCATTTTTGATCCAACAAGGCTTTATTCAACGCACGCCAAGAGGACGTATTGTCTCTGATAAAGCCTATATGCATTTTGAGCTAAGCAAGCCAGAATAATCCAAGCTGGGTAACAAACACCTTTGTTCTTCATAGCCGAGTATTCACTCGGCTATTTCATTTCTACATTAGAGTTTTGCAAATCACGTTTGCATAAATCCATAATTTTGTATCAGCTCAATTCAAGCAAGACTCATTACCGCTGAAGTAATTTACCTGTGTGTTATACGTTGCTTAAACTATTTGTAGACTGCCTCGTCCTTTAAACCAAGTGCTAAATAAAAACCGCAAAATAATCGAGTGTTAAAGAAAACGAGGAGAGTAATAAGGGGCGTGCACCAAATTTCAGGCAAAAAAAAGCCCGCAAATAATGCGGGCAAAACAACAAGTTGAAGGAAGTAATCCAGGGAACAAGATGAGTTACTTTGGGTTTTATCCACAAAATGCATCATCTAAGCAATACGAAAAATCAGAATCCTATTGCAAGTAACTGTGCTTTGCTGAAACTTCAGCTGCTCGCTCAGTACAGGGTGTATATTAAAGAGGTTTTGGTTTTTCATCAAACTAGAAAAATTCTTTTTTCAGATAAAAAAAACTAATATCAGAATTTTTATTAAGGCTAAAAAGTGAGCTTAAATGTGGCGATGTATTTGTATAAGTTCATGTAAAATATGGGGTTGTATGTTAAATGCGCAAAATGTAAATATTAGATAATCTGTTGTTAATTGGTAAGACCAATCTGTTTTTTGAGGTTTTATTCTCTATTTGTGCATAAAACTCCTATTTTATGCAGTTTTGGGTCATATTTAGAGACTGTGATGGAGATTGCCGAATTTGCTTAAGTTTGGGTAAAGCAAAGGGAGTTACACTGTTTTGCTCTATTTATCGTCAAATACAATGAATTCGCAGTATTGAGATTGTAAGGTATTTGTAGTGTGGTTAAACTAGCTGAACCTTTTGGTAGTAAATCTAGTCTATCTCTAGATATTGCTCAGTAGAGCGCAAGAATATAAATGGCTACCATTGCCGAAACACTTTTGGGAGTATAATAACGTGGAATCGGGACTAAATTTTGTCGATCTAATTTTAAAAGCCAGTTTTTTGGTACAACTTGTAATGTTGACCCTGGTGGGATTGTCTATTGCTTCTTGGGCAATTATTTTTCAACGTAAAACTGTCATTTCTCAAGCCCAAAGCCAATCAAAGAATTTCGAGCAAAAATTTTGGTCCGGTATGGATCTTAGCAAACTCTATAATGAAATAGCTGCAAGGGCTGGTAGTGCAACAGGGTTAGAAGCGTTATTTGTATCCGGCTTTAAAGAATTTGCAAAGCATAAAAAAGGCAATATCCAATCTCCTTCGATTGTTGTTGAAGGTACTCACCGTTCAATGCGTGTCGCGCTTTCTCGTGAAATTGAAAAGTTAGAATCGAGCCTCTCTTTCTTAGCGACAGTTGGCTCTATCAGTCCTTATATCGGTCTATTTGGTACTGTTTGGGGGATCATGAATGCTTTCATCGCGCTTGGCGAAGTGAAACAAGCGACACTGCAAATGGTTGCACCAGGTATTGCTGAGGCGTTGATTGCAACAGCCATGGGTCTGTTTGCGGCAATTCCAGCGGTTATGGCGTATAACCGATTTGCCAAAAATGTAGAAAAGCTAGAAACTCAGTACATTAACTTTATGGAAGAGTTCGCTAACATTCTTTATCGTCAGGCTGCAACACAAGTAGAGGCAAAACAAAATGTATCAGCGTAAGAGACGTCGTCCCGTCGCGGAGATCAACGTCGTTCCTTATATTGATGTTATGTTGGTGCTGTTAATCATTTTTATGGCAACGGCTCCACTTATCCAACACGGCGTAAAAGTAGACTTACCTCAGATGGAAGAGTCTGAATTGGTTGAAACCAAAGACTCGCCACCGATTATTGCAACCATTGATGCTGAAGGTCGCTATTTTGTTACTGTCGGTACCGATCCTGAAGCACCGATGGATGCCGTAGAAGTAGCTGCGGTGATTAAACTAAAGTTAGAACAAAATCCAGATACTCCTGTGATGATCAAAGGTTCAGGCAGAGTGTCATATCAAGAAGTACTCTATTTAATGGACTTCTTGAAAAAAGCGGGTGTTCCTTCTGTTGGCTTAATGACTAAATCATTTGAGGATGAGTAATGAGTTCATTATCTAGCAGCGTAGTTAAGTCAGTATTGCTTCATGGCGCGATTGGCGGTCTGCTATTTGCTACGGCAAATTTTCAAGTTGAAACACCTACTGTGATGGAAGTCACCTTAAATCCACAGCAGAAAGATCAAAAGCCTGAAAGGGCGGTTTCTGCAGTGTCGGTTGATCAGCAAGCGGTTGAGAAAAAGATTGCTGATTTAAAAAAGCGTGAAGAAGAAAAGCAAGCTGCTGAAGATCGCCGTATTCGCGATCTTGAACAGCGAGCACAGCAAGCCAGAAAAGACCGTGAAGCCGAAGCTCGGCGCATAAAAAAGCTGGAGCAAGAGCGTCAAGCTAAGTTGGAAGAGACTCGCCAAGCTGAGGCGCAAGCTAAACGCGCTCGCGAAATTGAGAAAAAGCAACGTGAACAGGCTGATAAAGCGAGAGCTGAAAAAGCCGCTGCGGAAGAAGCTGCTAAAAAGGCTGCTGCCCAACGCCAAGCTGAGGAAGATCGCTTAAGAAAGGCCGAAGAGGCGAGGAAACGTCGCGAAGCTGAGGAAAAACGAAAAGCTGAAGAAGCGGAGCGTCAACGTCAAAAGGCACTTGAAGAACAAATGCTGCGTGACCAGCTTGCCAAAGAGCAGGCAGCAAGAGCTAAGATCCGTCAACAGCAAGTATTGAGCGAAGTGGATAAGTTTAAAGCGCTTATTATGCAACGCATTCAAGCAAACTTGCTTATTGATGAAACAATGAAAGGTAAACAATGCCGAGTAAACATTCGTCTTGCCTTCAATGGCCTTGTGACGCATGTAGAGTCATTGGGTGGCGATAAGCTTGTATGTGAAGCCGCTATCCGTGCTGTGAAAATGGCAGATACTTTACCTGTTTCTAAAGATAAAGACGTGTTTGAACAGCTTAAGAATATCAATTTAACAATTAAACCAAATTTTTAAAGGACGAACATGCTAAAGAAGTTCACAACCTTATTGCTGGTTTTTACTCTGGGTGTTTCACAGTTTGCGCAAGCCGCACTTGAAATTGTGATAACAGAAGGGGTAGACAGTGCTAGACCCATCGCAATTGTACCATTTAAATATAATGGCACTGGTGAAATGCCGTCGAGTTTAAGTGACGTTATTTCTGCAGACTTGATGCGCAGCGGTAAATTTAAGCCTGTTGCCGAGGCTGACATGCCTCAATTACCAACAACTGACTCGGAAATCGACTACGCTGCATGGGTCGATGCAGGGGTTGAAGCGGTAGTTGTAGGCACCGTGACCCAGCAATCTGCTGGACGTTACTTGGTAAAGTATGAACTGATTGACGTGATCAGAGCACAGCTGACCGGTGGTGAAACTCGCATAATGTCGAATGGTCGCTTAATGCAAAGCGACGATCATGTGCTTGAAGGACGCCAAAGTATTGTTAGCAGTACAGGCTTTAGAAATTACGCGCACCAAATTAGCGACGTAGTATATGAAGCTTTAACAGGTGAGCGAGGCGCATTTAGAACTAAGATTGCCTACATTATCGTGCGTGACGGACAGGATAAGCCATACCAATTAGTTGTTGCCGATTATGATGGTTACAACGAGCAGGTGTTATTGCGCTCAAAAGAGCCGTTAATGTCGCCTGCTTGGTCGCCAGATGCAAACAAACTTGCGTACGTGACTTTTGAAAATCGCCAATCCCAAATTTACATTCAAGATATCTATACAGGAAAGCGTGAACTGATCACTAGCCATCCAGGTATTAATGGTGCGCCACAGTTTTCTCCTGATGGAACTAAATTACTTGCGGTACTCTCTAAGGACTCAGGTGGTGCGACAGAAGTTTATCTAATTGACCTTAAAACTCGTCAAGAAACACGCTTAACTCGACACCGTAGTATAGATACTGAGCCTTCTTGGCACCCAAACGGTCAAGAAATTGTGTATACATCTGAAAGGGGTGGTAATGCTCAGATTTATAAGTTAAATTTAAAAACTGGTAGGTCTAAGCGAGTGACGTTCGACGGCGACATGAACTTAGCAGGTTCGATCACACCAGATGGAAAGCGTCTGATTATGGTTAACCGCACGCTTGGCCGTTACCACATTGCGAAAAAAGAATTAGATTCCGGGCTGTTTCAAGTTCTCACTCGTACGAGATTAGATGAGTCTCCGAGTATTGCACCAAATGGCTCGATGATAATATACAGCACCTTGCACAATAATAAGCAGGTATTGGCATTGGTGTCTATGGATGGTCGTTTTAAGGCAAGGTTACCTGTCTTGGATGGCCAAGTTAAGGCACCAGCCTGGTCGCCGTTTTTACAGTAATTTTGCTGGTTAGATTTATAAAGATATAGGAATATACTCGATGCAACTTAACAAAACTCTAAAAGCCTTAATGGTCGCGTTGCCAGTGATGACACTTGCAGCATGTAGCTCATCTTCAAGTGTTGACGAGGGCGCGGCGAGCGAAAGCAATCAAGCGGCAACCAATCAAGATAATAACACTGTTGACGTAAACACTATTTCTCGTGAGAAATCAGCAGAAGAAAAACTACGAGAGAAATACGAAGCACTACGTCAAGAACAGATCGTATACTTCGATTTCGATAAATCTACTATTCAGAGTAAGTACGCCGAATTACTTCAAGCGCACGCTGATTTCCTAGTGAAAAACCCAAGTGTGAAAGTACTAGTAGAAGGTCACGCAGACGAGCGTGGTACGCCTGAGTACAACATCGCGCTAGGTGAAAGCCGTGGTAAGGCAGTAGCTAAGTACCTTCAAAGCCTTGGTGTTTCTGACAGCCAAATTTCTGTAGTGAGCTACGGTGAAGAGAAACCTTTGGTGAAGTCACGTACAGAAGAAGCATTCGCTAAGAACCGCCGCGCGGTATTGGTGTACTAAGAAAGAGTTATTATGAAGCCGAATACTATTTTGGCAGCATTCTTACTCATGAGCGGGAGCGCCCAAGTTTGGGCTGCTCCCGCTCCTGTTTCAGAAGCTGCAAATTCAAATCAAACACTGGAAGAACGTGTCTCTCAACTTGAGAGTATGATGAGAACTCGCAATTTGCTACAGGCTGAGTTACAGCAACAACTTAATCTGCTGCAAGAAGAAGTAAGCCAAGTACGCGGTGTGACGGAAGAGCAAAGCTATAAGCTTGAAAAAGTGCTACAACGTCAACGTGAGCTGTATCAAGAGATTGAAAATCGCGTTAGCCAAGCTTACGACCAGTCAAAAACAACTGCTGCGGTAACGCCAGATGTCACGCCCGAACAAGCATTTAGCAGTAATCTATCAGAGAATGAAGCGTACGACCGTACTGTAAACATGATAATGAAGGATAAACGCTACGATGCGGCGATCCCTGAGTTTCAAAGTTTCTTGCAGCAGTATCCAAACTCAGTATATGTGCCGAACGCGCATTACTGGTTAGGTCAGCTATTCTTAATAAAATCTGACGATGGTAAAGCTAAGTCTCATTTCGCAACCGTTGTTGATAATTTCCCTGAATCGAATAAACGTCCAGAAGCGATGTTAAAGCTGGGTACTATTATACATAAACAGGGACAAGCAGCAGAAGCGAAGACACTCCTTAATAAATTGATTAAAGAGTATCCAAGTACGACGCCTGCAAAATTGGCAACAGAGCGTTTAGCGAAGATGTAGTTATCACTTTTTGAGCTGAGTGCCTTAAAATTAGGCGCTTAGTCATAAAAAGTGAAAAAAACTAGCTATTTCAGTTGCACTCAAAATTTAAATAAGTATTATAAGCGCCCGCAGCAGGCGATTGGTAACAAAAAACTGCTGCGTTAAGTGGGTCATTAGCTCAGTTGGTAGAGCAGTGGACTTTTAATCCATTGGTCGATGGTTCGAGTCCATCATGACCCACCACTTATAAGCTTTAGAATTCATGTTTGAGCGGGTCATTAGCTCAGTTGGTAGAGCAGTGGACTTTTAATCCATTGGTCGATGGTTCGAGTCCATCATGACCCACCACTTATAAGCTTGCGAATTCGATTTTGAGCGGGTCATTAGCTCAGTTGGTAGAGCAGTGGACTTTTAATCCATTGGTCGATGGTTCAAGTCCATCATGACCCACCACTTATAAGCTTGCGAATTCGATTTTGAGCGGGTCATTAGCTCAGTTGGTAGAGCAGTGGACTTTTAATCCATTGGTCGATGGTTCGAGTCCATCATGACCCACCACTTAATAAGCTTGCGAATTCGATTCTGAGCGGGTCATTAGCTCAGTTGGGTGAAAAAAAACCGAAGTATCGCTTCGCAGCTTTTTGAACGCGAGTCAGGACGACGAGCCGGAACACCTCTTCAGGATGAATTAATGGCACTTTTAATGCTTGAGCGGGTCATTAGCTCAGTTGGTAGAGCAGTGGACTTTTAATCCATTGGTCGATGGTTCAAGTCCATCATGACCCACCACTTTAC